>JBBRGZ010000081.1:0-11571 GCA_038223395.1 Chitinophagales bacterium | reverse complement strand
TTCTTGTATTTTAGTACCTGCACGTTGCAAATACTGCACAAAATTACGTAAATAAAATAGCGGTGAAACAAATTATAATCTTATTTTGCATTGTAATGCTCAGTTCTTGTGGCAAATTTATTATTTATTATGCTGGGGAAGCCGATATTCAACATCCCATAATTCCGCGCTCAGACCCGGAAGTAAAAAAAATAACAAGTTATATTCCTGACACAAAACACCCGGGAGCTATTCCAATAAAATATGTAAGAATTAACTTTCATATTATGCAAAAAAGCGACGGCAGTGGAAGTTTCGACGAGGCATCGGGCAAAAAATTCTGTCGCGAAATGGTTGAACAAAGTAATAATCGCTGGGCAAATAATGTAAAAATGAACTTACCCGAAAACAATACCACCGAAGTGTTACCCATTAATATTCGTGTTGTTTTACAAAAAGATCCTATAACCGGTCAGGATGCAATTTATTTTCATAAGGACGATTCCTTATGCTTTTGGAATCGCAGTCTCAAAAAAGGCTATGCATCATTAAGCGATCAGACCGTTATTAAAAAATATTCTGTTGGTGGTGATTCTATAATTAATATTTTTTTTATGGAACATGATCCCGATAGTTTGAATTCTTTAACTTATGGCGACCCTACCCTATCTGGAATTTCTTTTGGTGGAAGTATAAAATTATTTAGCATGCATTTGCAATCTACTCTCGTTAAATATAGAGACGATGGCACACCATTTACGCACGATACCAACTTTTTATCAAAATTAATGAATCACGAATTAGGTCATAGTTTGGGATTAAATCATACTTGGAATTGGGATGATGGTTGCGACGATACACCAAAAAATCCCGGATGTTGGTCAGTAACTGGCAAGGCTCCTTGCGATGGTGTTGTAAGTAATAATATGATGGATTATAACTCTAGTCAGCAGGCAGTTACGCCTTGCCAAATTGGAAAAATGCAATATTATTTAGCTAAGGAAGAAGATGGCGCACGTAAATATATTATTCCCGATTGGTGCGAATATCATGCATTTAACCGTGTTGTAATTACGAAAAACGAAAATGTAGTTTGGAGCGGCATGCGCGATTTATTAGGTGATATTGAAATTAGATCGGGCGCTACTTTAACAATTCGCAGCATTGTATCTTTACCCGAACAAGCTAAAATAATTGTAAAACCAGGCGGTAAATTAATAATTGACGACGGCATAATTACAAACCGTTGCGGCGATAAATGGGATGGCATTCAGCTTTGGCGCGATAAAAAAACAAATGAAATTGGTATTGTAGAAATTGCCAATAAAGGCAGCATAGAACAAATGGTGCATTACCAACCAATAGTTATTGATATAATAGATACCCATTAAAAAATATACTGATGTTTAAATCAACTCCACTTAAATTATTTTCTCCGATAAGTTTACTCATTGCCTTTTTCGGATTTTTTTTACCCTTTACAGATATTAATTGCAACGATACTAAACTCGATACAATAAATGGAATTGAACTTGTGCGTGGCTATACCCAAGACTTCGATATAACAAGCTCAAACAATAACGAAAATAAACAAATTGAACGCTACGACCCGAACATTTTTGCTTTAAATGCAATGCTTGCCGCATTAATGGGATTAGTAATATTTATTATTAAAAAATTTAGAACTGCATATGCTTTACAAGCAATTGTTTCAATAATAGGATTTGTTTTTATGCTGGGATTAATGATTGACCTGAAATCAAAACTCGCACAAGCGCAAAACGGTGGCAACAGCAAACTCAATTTTTCTCTTAACCTCCAATTTGAAATGCGTTTTGGTTATTGGCTGGTTACATGCTGTTTTTTAGTTGCAGCTATAGCAAATATATTGCTCATGCGGTTAAAAAAACAAGATCAAATTGTTGGAGAAGTGGAGCCGAAACTTTGGGAGGATGAAGCAATCAAGGAGGGGTAAATTAATATTGATATTTAAATGCGCTATTGCTATTATTAAATTTAAATTATCAAAAAGTAACGCGATAACTTTATCTAAAAAAAAATAAAGGCGAAAATTTCTTTTCGCCTTTTAAGTTGACCAAACCTATATAGAAAATTTTAATTAACCCCAGCATAGGCATTAGAATACATAACACATAAATCGTTTTAATATTAACAGCAGATTCGAGCCAAAAAAAATCGCGTTACAAATGCCATGCTATTCGGGGTAAACCCAACTAAATCAATAATATATTTTATTTGATTTTGACTATTGATTAAGTTGGGTTAAAATCCGTGTCTAATAACTAATCCTACTGAAAACGGATGCAATTCAGGGCCTTCGCCTTCTATAAACATGCTATTTACATCGTAGCTGGCATATACATTAAAATCGCCGTAACCAATTAAATAATTTGCTTCGTGACGGAAAGGCGCAAGATTAAAATCATCCTTTACTTTATCGGTGCCTTTATCGTTTTCAATTTTAGTTTTTCCTTTTAACATAATACCAGGGCTATATCCAAACGACATGCGGAAACTTTTGTCTGTATCCCAAGGTTTTGTTTCAAACCCAATGCTTAAAGGCAAGGTAAAATGTGTAGTTGAAAACCTATTCTTTTTAAAGTCGTAAGGTTGTGATTCAGCGTCGGCATATTCTATCGTTACTGAATCTTGTTTTGGTAAAATAATAAACGAATCATTATATCTGAAGTTATGCCATTCGAAACTCAAACCATAATTAAAATTTAAATAGCCATGAGCAATATTTACTCTTGAGCGAAAAATATGCAAATTCACATCCCAAGAACCAAAGGCTTTTAAATCTTCCATACCGGCATAAGCAGGATCAACAGCTACTTTATAATCTTTATTGAGATAGGTATTATAACCCAAGTCAAATAAAAACCATTCGGTTTCGAAATTATCAACGTAGTGACTATTTATTTCTTCTGATTCCGGCACCTTTTTGAAGGATACATCTACATCATCATCATTGCCATTTTCTTTTACAACGAGTCTCCATTTTCCAACAGTTACAGAAGTAGAATCGCCTGGAGGTGTATCCATTCTATAACCATAAGTTTGCAACTCGTTGAGCGATACTTCTAACTCAGCGAGTTGATCCATAAGTTCGTTATAATCATCCGATTCGGGAGATAAATCACCCATATTATCTTTTATTTCATCAATATCGTCTTGGATATTTTCCATATCATCCATATCGTTCGAATTGATAACAAGCACTTGACCGTTTTTGCTCACATAATTATTTTCAATTACCCAAACTGTTCCGTCAGGTGTTGTAAAAGTTACTTTATTGCCTTCCACTTTAAATTCGGGTGAAGGAGGTGGCGGCGGCGGTGGTGGAGGTGCTACTTGTGCAAATATATTTACACTAAATAGTAATGCGATAATTAACATACAATTTTTCATAGTCTTTTATTTAATAGTTTTTAATTACTTGTTTTTCTTCTGCTGTAATAGTTAAATCCAAAAAAATGAATGCTGGTTGTTTTTACAACTTCTTCTCCCCCTTTTTTCTTTTGAAAAGGATCAAAATCGTATTCTAGAATTCCGGTAACAACTTGTTCCATTCCTCCTCCTATTGCAACTGCATCTTTCCACCAATCAATAACATTTGTATTATCGTTTAATGAAATATTTTTTAATTCACTGTCCTTAACATTTACAATTGCAAGGTCGTTTGTATTATTAGTATTCAAATTAATATCTTCAATTGCCTTTAAATCTAATTGTGGATTTGCATGCGATTGTATTTTTTCTAATTGTGCATATTCAATTCCCGAAATCGGATTAAGTTCATCTCTGGTTAATTTCAACTTTTGATTTGGTTCTTTTTTATCCTGCAGTTTTTCAGGGGTTTGATCTTGTGCATAATATATTTTGTTTGTTTTCTCTTTTGTATTAGGTGAAATATTTTGTTGCATAGAATCTGTTGTTCTGTCGAATGCAACTTGAGTATCTGTATTTTGGTATTCGTATTTTTTAATTGCTATAGGTTCATTTGATGTTCCGGTAAAATATCTTACACCAATAAATAACATGAATAATGCGGCAATAGCTGATGAATATTTAATCCAACTCATCATAGTAATTACTCTACCACTTTCTGCTTTTTTGAGCGATTCTTTGTGCGCATATACAACATGTGTATCCGGTTGCAATTTTGTTTGATTAAATAACTCGAGCTCAGCCTTTAATTCAGGATGATATTCGAGAAATTCAGTTAACTGCATTTCCTGCGCATGCGATAAATTACCTTCAATGTAATCTATCATCCACTCTTCGTAATTCTGTATTGTTATTTTCATATTAAATGATGAATGCTCACTAAATATTCTTTTAAATTTTGTCTTGCACGAAAAATATACACTTTAACCTGACTTTCTGTTAACTCAAGAATTTCGCCAATTTCCTCATAACTATATCCTTCATAATCTCTCAGTAAAACACAATTTTTTTGCACCTCGGGTAATTTCTTTAGTGCTCTTTCAATTGCATCTTTAACATCTACTTGCACATCTGCTGTTCCACCTTTTGCTGCCTCATCAATTTCCTCCACATAATCCATACGTTTATTTTTGCGGATATGGTCTATCATATTGTGATAAGCTGTGCTAAATAAATAACTTTTCGCCTTGTCAAACTGAACGTTTTCATGATTCTTCCATAAAATTTCGAAGGCGTTTTGAACAATATCGTGCGAATCGTCATCACTTCTCAGATTTTTCCGGATGAACCGGTAGACACCATCAGCCCATAAATCCACTATTTGGTTATATTCTTTTGGTGTCATCCGACAATATGGCGTTTGAAGCGATTAAAAAGTTACAGAATAACTAAAAAAAAAATCTATTCCCCCGCAAATATCGGAAAACAGGCTCAAAACATTGGTTTTTAGCCCATTTAACAGTCATTTCAGGCACAATATTTCCTGTGTTATCTTTACTGATATATTGTATACCTAAAAAATAACCGAACATGCCAATACTATTTCCTACCGACTTTAGTCCCGAATCGGCAAAATCTTTCGAGTTTGCCCTCCAATTAGCCAAAAAACAGAACGATTCTATAACGCTAATGCACGTTTATCCGCTTCCTATAACCTTCTCTAGCATGGACGAGGGGCGAATGAACGACGTTTCAGAAAACCTCATACAGGCCAATGAAACTGCAATGGAAGAAAGACTCAAATTTTTTAAGGATAGTTTGCGCGATCAGTATAGTAATAATTACCCCGAATTAATTTCTGTTGGTGGCATGTTAAAAATGGGTTTTGTAGGGGAAGAAGTTGCCCGAGCTGCAGAAGAAATTCAGTCTTCATTTGTAGTAGTTGGCGTTAAAGGAAGTTCCGGTTTAAAAAGATTTTTAGGCGGAAACGACGTTGCTGCAATTATTAAACATTGCAAGCGTGCAATAATAACCGTTCCTGAAAATTATACAATAAAACCATTACACAATTTTGCTTACGCCACCGATTTAACTTTTAATGATAATTCTATTATAAGCAGAATACTCGAACTTGCAAGTAATTTCGAAGATGCACATATCAAATGTTTTCACGTGCACGACAGCAACTTGGAAGTAGAAAATTCTATCATAGATGATTTCATTCAACAATATAAAAGCGAAGCCAATCAGCGCAAAATAAGTTTCGAATTAATCGACAATATTAATATCATGGATGGCATTGATTATTTTATTCAGAGTCGCGATATTGATTTATTAGTCGTGTTAAAACAAAAACATTATTGGCTCGAAATTTTTGAATCCAGTCTCACCAAAAAATTGGTATTCCATCAAAATGTGCCCATGCTTATTTACCATGAATAAGTAAGGCAGTGCTGCATTGTGGACATGTTTTATGTTAAAGATTTTGTTAAACAGAAAATTAATTTTAGCTTTCTAAACATTTTTTAACCTAAAATACCACAATTATGAACTCAAGAACCATTTTAGCCACGCTTATCGGGGCAGTTGTTAGTTTTTTGATGGGCTGGCTTATTTATGGAGTCATCCTCAGAGACTACATGCAAACGCATACTGTTTCATACGAAGGCCTCATGAAACCCGATTCTAAATTAATGGTGAGTTATATACTGGGCAACATTTTGCAAGCAATTGCCCTGTGTTATGTACTCTTAATAGCCAACGTAAAATTAGGTGGTAGAGGCGCAATGATTGGCGGCATTACTACATTTTTATTTTTACTCAGCATGAACATCTATTTTTACGCAGGCATGAACTGGTATACATCATTCAGTGCTTTTCTAGTAGACTTAGTAGCTTCTGTCATCATCGGCACATTAGTAGGCGCAGCTATTGGCTTCATGCTCGGCCGTGGTAACAAAACTGCATAATAATATTTTTAAAAATGGAAACTGTGTTGAATGATGCGGTTTCCATTTTTTTTGCTACTTATTCTTGATTTTTTTTATTATTTAGCTTTACTGCTGCTATTTTTTTACCCGAATTTAAACTTCGATATTCGATATTCAGTGTTCGATACTTGACATTCAAAAAATGAAAAAATAGCTCCGCGATTTATATTCATCTTCGATATTTGGCATTTAAAAATAGTATTCGAAGTTTTGTATATTTTCCGTAGAGGTGTTCTTTGGTGTTTTATCTTTTTGGGGACAATGGGGACTTGTGGGACAAAGCTGCGTTATAAAAACAAATGGAAACTCCTCAGTAATGTCTCTACTACAAATAAAATCAAATAAACCGGAAGGACGCTGCAGCTACTGATTATCACAGAACGGCAGTATCAATATCTGATTTTCAAATTAATTACTGAAACACAATCTTCCCCCCAGTTTGAAAACCATCCACAAAGCGCACCGAATAATAATAAATACCCGCCGGTAAATCATTTCTGTTGAGTGTATATATCTCGTCGCTTGCGATTATTTGATTAATATGTCTTCCCATGTGATCATAAAGATTAATCGTATAACCATCAATATAATCATCCACATTCCCTAAATCAATATCAATATAATTGCTCGCCGGATTTGGATATGCCAATATAAAATTATTCGACTCTTCACTTAACTTTCCTACGCAGGTTATAGTGATTGGAATTTTGATAACACCCATCGAATTTTTATACAGCAATACCTTTTTCGGACTTGCATAGTTCTTATATATACTGCCATTTATTTCGGAACTTATTTTATTATCGGAGCTATACAACGGATTAATATCATACATATAAGCCACCCCTGCACCGGAATATAATTGTTTGCCTTTAATATATTCGTTAGTAACAGGATACTCAATTATTGAATGGCAACCGGGTGAATTAAAAAACTTTATTTTACTAATACTGAATTGTTGATCTGTATTTACCACACCAGAATTATTATAATAAATATATACGTTTTCATTTACCTGATCAACATAGCCATACATTTTTACATTGGGCAATGTAGTAGTAATAGTAATCGTATTTACAGGCGCACTTGCAATATGCCTCATCAGATAAGCCACATGATAAAACATGCGCTTTTTAATATCTGTAGTATCACCTGCCAAACTTTTTTCGTAATCTGCCTTTGCAGTAATCATATTCCTGTATGAAACACTTGCTGCATTATGCATTGTTCTGTATTCCTGAAAACCCGCATTATAAAATGGCGATGTGTTGAATTGATAAGCAAGATTTTGCCAGTCGAATACAAGCGATGCCTGAGCCAATGTGTTGTGAAATATTGTTGTTTCAGGTGCATCATCAGTTTCAAGAATATTCCATTCCGTTGCCCATATTTTTTTATTGGTATGTATTGGATTATTTAATTGTAACCGGTCAGCGTAATAATCGTTGATACTTTTATATAAACTATCGCGAAAATAATTGCTATGCGTATTAAAGCAATCAAATGTACCTTGCAGGCGTAAATCAGGTGTGTCGAATGTATAAGGGCAACATGCACCACCATAGGTATCATAATCCTCAAGAAATTGAACGGGACAATCAGACCAGAAACTGCTATTGTAATAAAAATGCACAATAGCAGCATCGTATAAAGGCACAGTATGAGGAATTGGCAAACTAATGAGTCTGGAATTATCCCATGTATTTCCCAGAGCAATGTTCCAATTATCGTATTTAATTCTTTTGCTTTCAGGGTTAATTACATAGGTAATTCCGGGACCCTGTTCCATGTCAACAGTTGAAGGAGGTGCAGCACAAACACCTATTTTCATCGCCGGAAAATATTGCCTTATCATGCCTATATAATCCTGATCGCCAATAACGCCGGCTGCATTTTGTATAGAATTTAAATAGCTTTCAAAATTATTAAAGCCTGCAGATTGTGTGTATGTTTCGTTTCCCATTTCCACGCCCGTAACATGTATGCCATTACTTATTAAAAGGTCGAGCGCAGCTTTATTTTCAGCAGCATCTGCCAATACAATATTTAAACAGAAGAGTACATCAATTGTATATCCAAGTTGAGCCTCCAAATTATGAATCATCAAAATAAAATCATCAATATATCGCTCACCACCCGGCAGTGCATCTTGTTCAAGGCAGGTTAATGTCCATTCATTTACAGCAGATTCATAATTAGATCCGGCACCACAATCTGCATCGTCGCAATTAAATAAATCAAAAAAATAATCTTCAATTTCTGCAATATCAAATCCATACCCCGGACCATTTATGAGATGCGTAAATTTTGCTTGACCACCACTTGGAAACCGAATTACATTTGGCTTCAGTGCAGCCAGCCAATTCATGCAAGTATCTGAAGAAGGAGGACATTCCTCAAAAATATCCACCGTAGAAAACCCCTGAAATTTTCCCTGTTCTGCTACCTGTGTATTTAAAAATACTTTAACCGATTGTGCATCAGCAACAACTAAAAAACACAATGCAATGATGAGCGTTAATACTTTTATTTTCATAAATGGGGTAATTTATTATAAAAAAAGGGCAACAATTCGCATCAAATTTACTTCATTTCGCAAACATCGATTAATCCGTTAATGAACATCAAAACCGAAAGCATTTTTTTTACCCTGAAACATCTCTCCCACACTTCACCAAAAATCATTTCTCACTACAAAAAATATCCATCCCCCGACCCACAAAACTCATTACTCATCACTCATTACAGCTTACCCGAAATCACTTAAATGAAACCGTTAAATGAGTGATGAGTAATGAGAAATGAGTTTAAATTTTAGTGAAATTTAAAATTGAATTTCTATTTTTTACTAAAATATAGACGGAAGTATCGAAAATACTTTCCTTACTTCGAACCTGCCTCCTCACCATTCACCACTCACCAC
Organism: Chitinophagales bacterium; assembly: GCA_038223395.1. Classification (GTDB taxonomy): domain Bacteria; phylum Bacteroidota; class Bacteroidia; order Chitinophagales; family BACL12; genus UBA7236. The sequence goes on along the minus strand of JBBRGZ010000081.1, from coordinate 2,268 downwards.
TCACCATTTCGACCCACAAAACTCATTACTCATCACTCATTACTGATTCTCCGAAATCAGCAAAATGAAATCGTTTAATGAGAAATGAGTAATGAGCAATGAGTTTAAATTTTAGTGAAATTTTTAATTGAAATTCTATTTTTTACTATAAGATAAACGGAATTATCTAAAGTACTTTTCTTACCTCGAAACAGCCCTCTCACCACTACAACATGTAGTGATCGACGCAGGATATCTACTACATGTCACCACTACAACATGTAGTGATCGACGCAGGAGATCTACTACATGTCACCACTACCCACGTGAGACCCCCAATGAAAAAGTGGGAGCCTCACTAAAATCGGAGCCAAACTCACCACTCACCACTCACCACTCACCTCTTACCAAGTTTCTTTGGCACATCACCTTTTCTTTTCTCCCACCCTCAGCCCTGCTTTCCGCTAAACTCCTCGCGCATGTTTTATTTTAAAAATAATAAATAGAGTTGCTGCGGGGTATCGCTGCAATCAGGTGCATTAAGCGGGGGCGGCTGCATGCACGGGGCTGGTCGTGCAATTGGCTTCGGAGGATAATTGCGGTGTAATTTTATAAACAGAATATTCTAGTCACAAAAACATGATTAACACAACATTTTTCTACTTAAAATAATTGTGTCGAAAAAAAGCGCTTTTGCATTTCGAAAAAATTGGTATATTCGTATGTTAAAATGTTTGCTGCTTTAAAAAATAACCCCTGATTGTAACTCAATTCACTATCATTGGAAATGTTTTAAATATCAACTTCTCGTCAATTGAGAATTAAGTAAACATGTTAAGTTAAATTTATAAGCAAGTCGAACAAAACTTCACAAAAACTTTACTGACGTGTGAAACTATGTAACATTTGCCAACAATTTAGTTTAACAATTTTTAAAGAAATATTGTCACACACACACTACTTGTGAGTGAAGAACACGAAGTGCGCAAGGAAGGAAAAAAAATTGATTTATATGGATTTTAATTTTGAGGTTGAAGGTATTACACATAAAAAGGAAAAGCGCTTGAAAGTAATTTTTGATTTCGACACGGAAAAGAATTTATATTTAAAAAGCATTGCCGGAGCGCGTTGGAGTAGCACATTAAAAGCATGGCATGTGCCCGATAATAACGAAACCAGGCAATTGTTTCGGTTGAAGCCATTGGAAGATGATAGTTGGAGTCCGGAAAAATTATTGCAGATCGAGCAATTTATCAAATTTCTCAAGTCGAAACGCTATAGTGAAAACACGATAAAAACTTACACCGATGCATTAAAAGTGTTTATACATTTTTTCAAACACAAACAAATTGCAGAAATTAGTAATGCAGATTTGATTACATTTAATAATGATTATATTATAAAAAAACAATATTCCGCATCCTATCAGAATCAAGTTGTAAATGCGATTAAATTATTTTTTAAAACTACAGAACAGAAGATTCTGGATCCAACTTTGGTTCATCGACCAAGACAGGAACATACGCTTCCCAATGTTTTGAGCAAGGAAGAAGTAAAATTGATTTTGGAAGCGCACCACAATATTAAACATAAAATTATGCTTTCGCTACTCTATGCGTGTGGCCTTCGCTGCGGCGAATTATTGGCTTTAAAACCGGAACATGTAGACAGCAAACGAGAAGTGCTTATTATAAAACAGTCGAAAGGAAAAAAGGACAGAATTGTACCTTTAAGTTTAAAAATTATTGATGTATTGCGACAGTATTATCAAATATATAAGCCGAAAACTTATTTATTTGAAGGCCAAACAGAAGGTTCGCCTTATAGTAATAGGAGTTTACAATTAATTTTAAAACAAGCGCTTGAAAAAACCGGCATTAACAAACCCGTAACACTGCATTGGCTCCGACATAGTTATGCAACACATTTGTTGGAGGCGGGCACTAACTTGCGCTATATCCAGGAGATTTTAGGGCACAAAAGCAGTAAAACCACAGAAATTTATACCCACGTAAGCACCCATAACATTCAAAATATTAAATCACCGTTCGATACATTATAAAATAAACACAATGCAAATAAAACGCTACAAACTTTCGCTTATACAGCTATATTTGTATGTATAAGCGATATAATGTTGCGCATATATACAAGTTATGTGGCATTTTAAAAGAGAACGACTTTGACACGACTTCATCGTATCTTGACAGTTTTGATCTCATTGATGAGTTTTGAGAAAAGCAGAAATAAAGAGATCTATTAGGATGAATATTTTTAAAACAACCAATT
>JBBRGZ010000080.1:0-11765 GCA_038223395.1 Chitinophagales bacterium | reverse complement strand
AAAACCTATTGGCATTTTTAAATTTGGAAATGAGAAAAAAAGTTTTTCCGGCTCCTTTGCATTTTTTATAGTTGCTTTTATAGTAAGTCTACTGTTTCTATTGCCAATGGCAGAAAAATCAATATTCATTAAAATCTGCTTCGCCGGAATAATTGCATTAATATCCTCGCTTACTGAATTATTGAGCAGCAAAGGCCTAGACAATTTTACAATTCCACTTTCAGTGTTGGGTAATTTATATGTATTAATTATTCTTTTATGATACATCTTAAAAATATTACTCCAACTGATATACAATTTGCCTATGTGCTTTCGGAGAAACTATTAATAAATTTGTATTCTACTGAAGAATTATTAATTAAACACAAACCCCAATTTAATAATGAGTACCTTGTTTCTGTATATTTTGTAATGGAATGTGATGAGGTTTTAGCTCAATTTGCATTGTACTACAATCCCTTCATTCAATTAGAGCAAAAAAAAGTTTTGTGTATTGGAAATGTCGAATGCATTGATAATGCCGAAGTTGCAAAATATCTTTTTGATGCAGCGAGTGATTATGCTTTCAAAAATGGATTTCAAAAATTAATAGGTCCAATTAATGGTTCAACTTGGGATGATTATAGAATACCTATAAATTTTGATTTTCCAATGTTTTTTACTGAGGACATTTATAAACAGTATTATCCGCGTTTGTTTATTGAAGCAGGGTTTGAAGTTTTGGCAGAATACGTTTCTACTCAAATTCCTGATTTAAACACTATTGCGCAAGCAAATAATCCACAGCGGGCTGATTACTTTATTCAAAATGGCATTCATGTCAGGAATATTTCATTAGAAAATTATGAAAATGAAATTAACACAATTTTCAATTTTTCTATGAAAGCATTTTCTTCTAATTATTTATTTTCGCCTATTTCTGAATTACATTTTAGAGAAAAATATCTTCCCCTTAAAAAAATTTTAAACCCTGAATTTTGTTTACTCGCCTTTAATAAAAATGAGGAACTTGTTGCATTATTTTTCGCGATACCCGATGTGTTTGACCTATCCCACAAAACACTTATTGTAAAAACCATAGCACAATTACCTGCAAAACAATATGCAGGTTTAAGCAAATTTGTATTGCAAAAAGTAACAGAACGGGCCATTTCGAAAGGCTTTACTAAGATGATCAATGCATTTATGCATGTTTCAAATATTTCCTTTAATATTTCAAATAAATTACTAGCTAAACCAATTAGAACATATCAAATATTTTATAAAAATTTAAATTAATTATACTGGAAAATTCAAATAATATATGTGCCCTATTATTATCTGCAGCTCAACGTACGCCGGATCGTATAGCCATTATTGAAAAGGATAAATCTATCACATTTAAAGAATTGTCAAACGATATAAAGTTGTATGCAGCATACTTAAGTAAAAAGGGTATAAAACCAGGAGATAGAATTTTAGTTTTTGTGCCTATGTCCATTAACTTATATAAAATTGTTTTGGCCACTTTTTACATAGGAGCAGTAGCGGTATTTCTAGATGAATGGGTGAGTAAAAAGAGAATGGAGCATTGCTGCCAAATTGCCGATTGCCGTGGATTTGTTGCGCCTTTTAAATTGCGTGTATTATCAGTCTTTTCCCAAGAGCTGCGAAAAATTCCTTTACATTTATATGCATCGGCAAAAATACATGCGAAAATTCCTGAAATTAATAATGTAAACGCTTCTGATACTGCATTAATTACTTTTACCACCGGCAGCACAGGCACACCTAAAGCTGCAAACAGAACGCATGGTTTTCTTAGAGCGCAATACGATGCTTTGCAACCACTTCTTTCAACAGAAAGTATTGTAGATATAACGACCTTGCCCATTGTACTATTGCTGAATTTAGCAAATAATAAAACCTCAGTTATCGCAGATTTTAACCCGCGTAAACCTGCAAAATTTAATCCTGAAATTATTTTTAATCAATTGGAAAAAACTCAAGTTGCTTCACTAACTTTTTCTCCATATTTCCTTGTAGAAACAGGTAAGTATATGATAAAAAATGAACTCAAATTGCACAATTTAAAACACATATTAGTAGGAGGCGGACCCGTTTTTTTGCCAGACGCGCATATTTTAAAGCAAGCATTCCCCAATGCAGATATTACATTCGTTTATGGTTCAACAGAAGCTGAACCGATTGCACATACCAGTATTTCTGACTTTATAAAAACAAGCTCAACTGCCAGTCAAAACCAAGGACTATATGTTGGTGAAGTGGATGCTTCTTCGGAAGTTAAAATCATCGCTTTCGCAGATGAGCCATTAAATTCTATTCATAATAAAGCAGAAAATGGAATTGGAGAAATCGTAGTAAACGGAAATCATGTTTTAACCTCTTATTTTAATAGTAATGAAGCCTTTAGATTAAATAAAATTGTTGTTGGCAAAACAGTTTGGCACAGAACAGGTGATGCCGGAAGTATTACTCAAGATAATAAGTTGTTTTTATTTGGTAGGTGCAAACAGATTTTAAAATTTAATAATATTTCATATTACCCTTTTTTAATTGAACAGTATTTAAAAACAATTGACGGTATTGTTGTCGGAACGCTCATTGAAATAAATGGTATTCCAATTTTAGTTATAAAGCCTCTTAATAAGAATCAAATGGAGAGTATAATTATTCAACTTCAAAAATCACCATATAGCCATTTTAAAGTTCATTTTATCGAAAAAATGCCAATGGATAAAAGACACAATTCTAAAATTGATTATGAATTGTTATCCAATATTGTTACTTAGAAACATTTCAAATTTCTATTATTATTCCAATACTTGGCAGCAATGTTCCTGAAATATTTTCCAATGGTGTTGTAAGATAACGTGTCGGGTTTTCTGGATCGATAACCGAGTTGCCGTCAGCATCTTTTACAGTATCTATATATGGTTGTTGCGTAGTTTTGAAGTTATAAATATTTTGAATATCAACATACACATCAAAATTCCAAGATTGAAAAAACCATTTTTTATCAAGACGCACATCCAATTGATGGAAAGGTTCAAAACGTTTTGAATTCAATTTATCGAAATCTAAAACTCCCTGTTTATTAATATCCCAAACATAAATTAAGGAAGAATAATCTGCATCGTAAGGTGTATAAGGAAGTCCTCCTGAATAACGCCATTTTAATCCCAACTCCCAATCGTGCTTAAATTTTTTCCCGGCAGTTAATGAAATTATCGTTTTATTGTCCCAGGAAGAGGGAATAAAAATATCGTTTTTATCCTTAAATTCGCTGCGCACGTATGTTACAGCAATAATTCCGTAAAAGTTTTTATACAATTTTTGTTGTGCAAAAAATTCTAATCCATAACTTCTGCCTTCTCCAATTGATGTTACTGGCTCATCACCAATAACTCCAAAATCGGCTCCAAGATTAGCGAGACAAACAGAGTCGCGCAGACTAAATGGATAATTTGAATATACTTTATAAAATCCTTCAAGAGAAAAACGCAAATTATTTTTTGTGCGATATTCTACTCCAGCAACCAAATGATTGCAATTAATATAAGTAACTTGATTATTTTTATTTACAAAATTATTTTCACCTTCTGCATATCCTAATACAGTATAAGCAGGTAATTGATAATAGATTCCCGTATTAAAATTTAAACTCCACTTATCTGTTAAACTATAACTCGCAGAAAAACGTGGCGACAATTGGTCAAATAAGTTACTCATTTCTTTTGAATAATTATTCGCATCGGCACGCAAACCTAAAGATATTGTTAACCTATTTTGTAATAATTGTTTAGATGCCTGCCCAAAAAATCCCCATTTATGAATTATTAGGGCAGAATTATAATCTATATTTAAAACACCTGTATCAAAGGGAATATATTGCAAGGTCGCATTTGAATATTTGGCGAGTTCATATAATAATCCCACTTTAAAACGCCACCCCATTGTATTAAATGTTTCCTCATAACGTAATTTATTTTCTGCTTCGCGACTTGCATAATTGAATAACAAGTTAGCCTCTGTACTCGCATCATTATTTTCATACTTTGAAGCCTCATTATTGAGCATATTTCTACTTAAAACAAAAGTAGAGTAGCCGTTTTCGCGATAATGTTTATAAACGGCGCCAAAAGTATAATTCCATTGTGTTTGTTGAGGAAGATTTGCAAGTATGTATTTTTGAAAAGCGCTCGTATCATCTTGAGTATTTAATGCAAACTGATCGTAAGCACCTAATCCTATTAATGTAAGTTCATTTTTTCTATTGAAATTTATTTTTTCCTTTACTTGGAAATCATTATAAGTCGGTAAAAAAGGTAAGCCTAAAGCATCAAATAAAAATTGCAAATAACTTCTTCTAGCAGATATTAAAATTGTTGAATTTTTTGAGGTTGGTCCTTCTGCAGTTAAACCGACATCACTTGAACCCAAAGTAAAAGAACCTCCCCATTTATCACTTCTGCCATCGCGTTGTTTAAATGCGAGAACACTACTTAATGTATTTCCATAATTAACGGGAAATGCACCTGAATAAAATTCCACTTCGCGAATAAAATCCACGTTAATCATACCAACAGGACCTCCACTTGAACCCTGAGTTGCAAAGTGATTAATATTAGGAACTTCAACTCCGTCTAAATAAAATCTATTCTCATTTGGTGCTCCACCACGAATAATAATATCGTTGCGAAAAGATGCAGTATAACTCACACCAGGTAAACTCTGAATAACTTTAGAAATATCTCTGTTGCCTCCCGGATTTCTTTGTATTTCGTTTGTTCCAATTGTACGCAACGACAAGGGAGATTCTTCTGTTTTATCTGATGGTGCTGCTTTAATTTCTACTGTTTCTAATTGACTAATTTCTTGTTCGAGCTGAACATCTAAAATGTATGGTTTTGCATTGGTAACTTGAATTTCGAAAATAGATTGTTTTTTATATCCCACAAAATTAAATTCCAAATTATATAAACCCGGTTCAAGATTATCTAAAATGTAATTTCCATCTATATCAGACTGAATGCCAATTTGTGTATTTGAAATTAATACTGTAACAAATGGCAGTGTTTCATTATTCAATGCATCACTTACTCTTCCAAAAATCTTTCCGGTTTGAGCTTGAGCCATTGCGGCCAGAAACAAGAGGGAAATTAAAGTAGAATATTTTTTCATACAGCCCTTAAACAACATTTAATCACATTTGTTTAGTTGCCCGATAATATTTTCCAATAACTATGCATCAGATTAGTGTTTATTTTTCGCTTTCAATATCTCCCATTGCTCTTGAGTCATAACACAGCGAAACCCACTATGGTCTTGCCCTGTATCGTAACTTGTCGACATGCGAGCCGCAACACGATAGCTGGAGCAATACACTTCGTTACATAAAAAAGAGCCGCCTCTTTTTACACGCACTATATTATAGGGTTGATTTGGGTCGCTTGATTTATCGGGTCCTTGAGGATTTATTACTAACCCTTTTTCGTGACAAATTTTATAATAATTTGCATCATAATAATCGCTGCACCATTCCCAAACATTTCCTGCTATATCGTATAAACCAAAATTATTCGGCGGATATTTTTTTGATGGTGCTGTTGTTTTATATCCATCTTCTCCGGTATTCAAATCAGGAAAATGCCCTGTCCATGAATTGGTATATTTCGGTAAATTTTTATTATTTCCCCATGGATAAATAGAATCTTTTAATCCGCCGCGCGCTGCAAATTCCCATTCTGCTTCTGAGGGTAAACGTTTGCCTGCCCAAGTGCAATATGCAACTGCATCATCCCAACTCACTTGCACAACAGGATGATTTTGCTTATCATCAATATTTGTTAATGGCCCCTGCGGATGTTTCCAATCGGCACCTTGAACAAATGTCCACCAATTAAAATAATTATTGAGGTCAACAGGTTTATCCGATTTTGTAAATACCATACTCGCTGCTTTCAACATTTCATCCGGCGGTTTTGGAGTGCCAGGTGGCACTTGTTTTTTTAATTCCTCCCAATCAACTGGCATTTCTGAAGTAGTGATATATCCTGTTGCTTTTACAAATTCTGCGAATTGCGCGTTACTCACTTCTGTAATATCCATCCAAAAACCATCCACTTTCACTTGATGTGCAGGAGATTCATCATCTCGACGCTGAGGATCCGAATCAGTTCCCATAACAAACTGACCTGCGTTAATCCAAACCATTCCAGGAGGACCATCCTTGGGTTGAGGCGTATTACTTGTCAAAACAATTGAAGATACTGAATTAGAATTGGAGGTTTTAATTTTGGTGCATGCATTAAATAGTAAAGTAATTATTGAGATAACCATTATTAAATGCAGATACTTTGTATTCTTATTCATTAAACAAAGGTAAGAAGTATAAATAAGGAGGCAAAATGCAAAAAAATGATACCAAATGTTAAAGACCTTGTTTGTGTATTGTTTTTTCCTATATTTGAGCACTAAAAATTGCATTTATGAAAGTATTACAAATTGTTCCCTTCGTATTATTGATTTCTATTTCCTCCTGCAAACCCAAAGAAAGTTCAGTTTCTGAAAACAGAGAGGATTTTATGAAGGATTATATTGATTCAACAGTAAACCCCGGTGATGATTTTTTCAAGTTTGCAGTAGGAACATGGTTAAAAAATAATGCCATTCCGGAAAGCGAAAGGTCTTGGGGAATTTGGGCTTTAGTGCAAGACGAAAATTATAATCGCATTAAATTAATTAACGAGGAAGCTGCTGCAAATACAAATGCAAAAAAAGGAAGCAATGAACAAAAAATCGGCGACTTCTGGTATATGGGAATGGACACTGTTACTATTGAAAAACAAGGTATGAGTGCATTAAAACCGGAGCTGGATAAAATTGCTGCAATAAAAGATAAAAAAGATGTAATTCAATCTGTTGCCTATTTGCAAACAATTGGAGTGCAACCCTTATTTGGCAATTATATATTTCAAGATGAAAAAAATAGTTCAAAATTCCGTATCCATTTATATCAAGGTGGTTTGGGGTTGCCTGACAGAGATTATTATTTTGATAAAGATGAAAGAACAAATAATATTAGAGCGGAATATTTAAAGCATATTTCAAAAATGTTTCAGTTGATGGGAAGTGATATGGCAACTGCAGATAAAAATGCGCAAACAATTATGCGAATAGAAACAGATTTAGCATCAGCCTCAAGAAAACTAGAAGACCTGCGCGACCCTTATAAAAATTATAATAGCATGTCAATTGATAAGGTAAATAATTTATGCTCTTCAATTGTTTGGGATAAATTTTTATCGGATGCCGGTATGAAAAATATCGATTCTGTTATTGTCGGTCAGCCTGAGTTTTTTAAACAGTTAGATAAATCTATTAATAAAGAATCTGTTGAAGATTGGAAAATATATTTGCAGTGGAATTTAATAAATACGTTTGCCGATAAATTAAGCAGTGAATTTGATAAAGCCAATTTTGCTTTTTACGGAACAATTATGAACGGCACAAAGGAACAAAGACCGCGCTGGAAAAGGGTATTAAATGCAGAAGAAGATGCAATGGGATTTATGTTAGGTCAATTATATGTTGAAAAATATTATCCGCCTGAAGAAAAAGCCCGTTACGAAAAAATTGTTGAAAATGTAATGGAAGCATATAAAGTGCGCATCAATAATCTTGATTGGATGAGCCCTGAAACAAAAACAAAGGCACTTATAAAATTAAGCACAGTAACAAAAAAAGTTGGATATCCAGATAAATGGAGAGATTATTCTTCATTAGAAATTGGGCGCGTTTCGTATGTTCAAAATTCAATAAATGCAAATGCATATTATCACGCCTTCGAAGTTTCTAAATTATATAAACCGGTTGACCTTAAAGAGTGGGACATGACTCCGCAAACTTGGAATGCATATTATAATCCAAGTAATAACGAAATTGTTTTACCTGCTGCTGCATTTATTGTACCCGGAATTCCTGATAAATATGTGGACGATGCAATTGCATATGGCTATGCTGCAGGCTCAACTATAGGCCACGAAATTACACATGGTTTTGATGATCAAGGAAGTCAGTTTGATGAAAAAGGAAATTTAGTAGAATGGTGGACTCCGGAAGACAGAGCGCAATTTTTAGAACGTACAAAAAAGATAGTAGAGCAATTTAATAATTATATTATCATAGATACTATTCACGTAAATGGAGAAGCAACGCAAGGCGAAAATATTGCTGACTTAGGCGGCATGTTATTGGGCTTAGATGCATTTAAAATGACAGACCAATACAAAGAAGGAAAAACAATTGGCGGCTATACACCTGTTCAAAGATATTTTATGGGATTTGCACTTTCGTGGTATGGAAAATATCGTGATGAAGCAATGGTTCTGCGCGCCAAAACCGACGTGCATTCACCCAACTTCCTCCGCGTAAATGGCCCTGCTTATAACATTCCCGAATTTTATGATGCCTTTGGAATTAAAGAAGGAGATAAAATGTATGTGCCTGATAGTTTGAGGGTGAAGATTTGGTAGAATGAATTGATGGATATTAACACCTAACAAATTCTAGTTTAATTAATTTTAATTGAACAAGATACTGCTGCGGCATTTCAATATATTTACCTAAACGAAGCAGTGTCCGTCAAGTCCCTTTTGTCCTCTAAATAATAGAATTAAAAGAAAAATTTATTTTTTCTCCCTACTCACTATTTCATTAATCCAAATCGGCGCAAACGGAGACGTACACCCTTTTGAAACCGGAAAATCTCTGTAAATACCTAATTTCTCTCCAATTTCGATTGCCCGTTTGCGATATTTCGGGAAGTGAATGCCAATTTGAGCAAGCGCAAAATTCATGGTCCATTGCACTTCCGGTTTTGTTTTTGCCATCTCCTTTTCTATACGATCTAAAATTTTGACAATATCCAAGCCTTCCGGATTTCGAGAAATTCTTCCTGTAGTTAAACTCCATCCAGAACGCGCCGCCCATTTATTTTTAGAGTTACACCATGTTTCTCTTACTTTTTCATTATCTGGATATTCCTTTAAAACATATGAATTAAACCAATCGGCAACCTGCGCTGAATTAATAGAATTTACTATTTCTTCTAATTCTTTTAAGGTTAAAACTTTAGGATTAATAATTAGACACGCTACTAATTGCGCGTCTAAATTTCCTGTCTCCCAAAGTGCAAATGCAAGCTCCTGATTTTTTTTAATTTTATTTGCGATTTTGCGAATGTCACCCAGTTTAACACCAAACTGATTTTCGCCTACTCCTAACTTGGTATTGTGTGCAAAGGTGGAGAGGTTGCTTAATTTTTCAAGTTCAGCTAATACTTCCTTTAGTTTCATATTTCTATTTGAAATTATTTAGCGATTTTTCTTACTATCAAATTTAATAATTAATTGTCAAATTAATTACTTGGTAAACCAACTTAATTTTTAGCATGGTAGCTGAAAGCGATTAATGAGATCAGTTATTAACGATAGTGAAAAATATTTTGCAGTATTTTTGGATCTTAAATTTTTTAAATTTTCAACCACTTATTTACTTACCTTTAACCACAATGGATATGACATACCCAAATTTTATTAGAAAGTTTCTCAAAGGTAAAGAATTAGCCATTTTTTATAAAAACTTTATTCATTCCGGAGATTTGTGTTTTGACATTGGAGCAAACAGAGGTGAAAGAACTGACGCATTTGTAAAACTTGGTGCTCAGGTTGTTGCAGTAGAGCCACAAAAAAAATGTATAGAATTACTCACCAAAAAATACAAAAAAAATACAGAAGTAAATATTTTGCATTGTGCATTAGGGTCATACGAAAGAGAGGATAATTTAATGATCTGTGATGAGAGTGATGAGTGCTCAACACTTTCTTCCGCCTTTGTTAATACTTACACTCAAGTTTCTGGATTCCATTGGAATAATTCAGAAAAAATACAGGTATCAACATTGCAGACTTTAATTAACCAATTCGGAATTCCTGTATTTTGCAAAATAGATGTAGAAGGTTATGAATCTGAAGTGCTTAAGGGATTAAAAACACCAATTGGAGTTATTGCCTTCGAATTTAATAAACCACTTTTGAATGATACAAATAATTGCCTTGAAATATTAAGTGCGCTGGGAAATTACCACTGCAATTTTATACAATATGAAAAGATGAAATTAGTTTTAACAGAATGGATGCCTTTGAAAGACTTTAAAAGTAACCTAAGAAAAATAATTGGAGAAAATACTATAACTGGTGAAATTCTAGTCAAACATGACAACTATTAAATATAGTCTTAATAAAATATCGGAGCCTTTAACCCAAAATAAATGCCATAACTAATCATTCTGGTTTCATCCGGAATAATATTTTTTTCAAAAGTTTTCTCATTTACTGATGCCGTTGCCTTAGTTAAATCGTAATTTCCTTTACCGGAAATAACAAATTTCAATGTTTTTGCTTTATTAAAAGTAAATTCGGCACTTGCACCATAACTTAATCCAAAAGTTGCCGGAGCCAAAGACAATACTCGATTTATAGTGTCTTGAGTATCGTTGTAAAATTTATATGAAACATCTGAGTGTAAATTTCCGCCAATTTGGGGCCCGGCAAACAAACTATAATTAATAAAATTGGATAAATCGGAATTATATTTAAAAAGCAATGGAATATTAATATTATCTAATTGCACCTTGTATTCTACCTTGCTTTCATAAGATAGATTGTAATTTAATTTTAAATACGAAAGGCCGGTTTCAACAGAAAAGTATCTTCTATAAATGTGTTCATATTGCAAACTCAAAGAATATCCACTTTCAGGTCTTGTATATATGGATTGTGTTGCACATACTTTTGATTCGAGATAAGAATAGGTAAATCCGTATTGGAAACTCACCTCTTGATCATAAACTTTTTCAACATAATCTACGAATTGAGTTTTGGCGATAAAGGGGAATACAAGTAAACTTGCAAGCAAATATAATCTGTTCATGCGATGTGTTTTTCATTAATTACAACAAAATAAGCTGTAGTGTGGATGTAACAGAATATTCAATTTTGTATCCTAAAAGATAACATGTTGAAAATGAAGATTTAGCTTTAAAAATGTATTTGCATCACCGCAGAAAAAAATACACAGGAGGAAAATAAGTGGGAGTTATTTTGCTCAATTTGTCGGCATCATTTATAGATATTAGCAACCATTTGGCTTTTGCAAATAACTAAGGTCTCAACGTGAACAAAAATACCGATTTTATGTTCGAAACGCTCACGATTTGGACATTTTGGCGCTTTACTTTACTGCATTAGTTTTAAAAATGGTAGGATTAAATTTCACCATTAAATAAAGCCAATTGTTTGCATTGGATTTATCACCACCTTTAATGAGTTCCATCGAATTTGTAGCAAACATTTGACTATACCCTAACTCAGCTTTTACATCGCTAAAAATTTGATATTGTACCGAAAAATCAATTTCGGTTCCAAGATAACTAGGTTGTAATACCCCTTCTTGATAAATGCCTGCAGCGCTTGTATAAGTATGTGATGAGATATTTGAACTGATTTTATTTTTACTATAGGAGAGTGTTAGAAATAGATCTGACAACCCGACAGAATTAAGGAAATTTCCTACGTAAAAATAATCCATAAATCCATTAAATTTATGGTGCGTTCCATACAGCGGATTAAATGATTTAATCGCTGAAGTAGTATCATTTGTTGATTTTCCTGATAAATACTCATATCCACACCCTGCCTTCA
>JBBRGZ010000079.1:0-11807 GCA_038223395.1 Chitinophagales bacterium | reverse complement strand
AAACCTACTAAAGTTACTTTGTCGCCTTTTTTTAATACTTTACGAATGCTTGTCATCATGCTATCTAAACATGCTGCAGATTGAGTTTTGGTTAAGCCTGTGTCGGCTGCCATTGCGTCGATTAATTCACCTTTGTTCATTGTAATTTGTTTTATTAGTTAATTAAATATGTTTTACGTTGTCAAAAATACAGTGTTTATAGGCATTTCAAAACATCAATTCTCGGGAACCCCTGTATTTTCAACACTTTATACACATTTTTGCGTCAAAACCCTTGATTTTGCTTGATTTCAGCCCTTTTTGATGTAAAAAACACGTTTTTTGACTACACTTCGCGAAAATATTTTTTTTATTTTTTTTTTGAAATCCTGTTTTGGACGCGGTTTCTCTCAAATCTGCTTGGGTTAAGGGATACGTGAGAAAATTTTTTTTGATTTATTCAACTGAAATGATGTCAAGTTAAATTGAAAGTAAAAAAACAAGAGGAATCTATTTAAAAGTAAAAGCTGTGTATGTAGAAATTGAATTTTTAAGAAACTTTACCCCATTGCTTTACCTTCCAACTTAATTCAGAAAGATATTTTTTAAGCGCTTGATTCTCGGGATTTTCTAAACTTCTATCATTATCCAAAATTTCTTCTGCAGTATTTCTTGCTTCGCGCATAATGTGTTCGTCGGTTTGAATATTCGCAATTTTAAATTGTGGAGCGCCGCTTTGTCGTGTTCCTTCTATTTCTCCTGGTCCGCGCAATTGCATATCCACTTCCGAAATTTTAAATCCATCGTTTGTTTGAATCATTGTTTGTATGCGTGTGCGCGCATCGTTATTTAATTTATCTCCTGTTAATAGCACACAAAATGATTGGTGGCCACCTCTCCCAACTCTGCCTCGCAATTGATGTAATTGTGATAATCCAAATCGCTCCGAATTTTCGATAATCATTGCAGTTGCATTCGGCACATTTACACCAACTTCAATCACCGTGGTGGAAACCATAATTTGAGTTTCGTTTTTCAAGAATCGTTGCATCTCAAAATCTTTATCCGCAGGACGCATTTTTCCATGCATTATGCTTATCTGATATTCAGGCCGTGGGAATGCTTTTTCCATTGCTTGAACACCCTCCATTAAATTATTCAAATCCAGCTTTGCACTCTCTTCAATTAATGGGTAGATAATAAATATTTGTCTGCCTTCTTTTATTTGCTCTTTTATAAATCCGAAAACAGCAAGCCGTTCGCTTTCTCTTCTATGAATTGTTTTTATTTCTTTTCTTCCAGGTGGTAATTCGTCAATTACACTCACATCTAAATCGCCATAATAAGTCATTGCAAGTGTGCGCGGAATTGGTGTTGCCGTCATTACTAAAATATGTGGTGCCAAATTATTTTTAGTCCATAATTTGGCTCTTTGCTCCACACCAAAACGATGTTGTTCATCTATAACAACAAATCCCAAATTATTAAACTTAACTGGATCTTCAATTAAAGCGTGTGTTCCTAATAAGATATGTATGGTTCCGTTATCTAAATCTTCAAGAATTGCCTTGCGTTTTTTTCCTTTAATACTGCCGGTTAATAATTCTACTTTAAGTTGAAGGGGGATAATAAGTTCAGAAATTGTTTGATAATGTTGTTGTGCTAGAATTTCTGTCGGTGCCATTAAACAAGCCTGAAACCCATTGTCAATCGCCATTAACATTGTTAGCAATGCAACTACAGTTTTACCGCTCCCAACATCACCCTGAAGCAAACGATTCATTTGTCTGCCGCTGATTAAATCTTTTCGTATTTCCTTAATTACACGTTTTTGTGCAGCTGTTAATTCAAATGGTAAATTATTATTATAAAAAGGCGTAAAATATGTTTCGATATTTTTAAATATAAATCCAACACTTGTACTTTGTCGGTATTGTTTTAAACGCAATAATCTAATTTGATCTATAAATAATTCTTCAAATTTTAATCTGCGTATGGCATGTTGTAAATGTAAATCAGATTCAGGGAAATGAATTTGATGATAAGCATCGTAACGTTGTATGAGTTTATATTTATTTTGAACGGATTCCGGAATCATTTCAAACAAATCTTTTGCAGATAATTGTTCGAGGAGACTATGAATATATCTTGTAATTGCTCTGCTGTTAATTCCCTTGCCCTTCAATTTTTCGGTACCTGAATACACAGGTTGAATTTTTCCACCCAATTGAAATTCAGGAGAATCGGCGGGCTCCAATTCTGGATGGGTAATGTTTAAAATGGTATTAAATAGATAGGGTTTTCCAAAAACAAGATATTGCACATCGCTCTTGATATTTTTTTGCAACCAGTTGATACTGTTAAACCAAACTAATTCGATAAATCCTGTGCCATCATCTAAAGTTGCTGTAAGTCGGCGGCCCCGTTTTTCGCCAACTACTTTAATGTTTTTTAATTTGCCTTTGAGTTGTAGTTCTTTTAATTCTTCGCCTTTTAAAATAATTTGTTGAATATCTTTTATTGATTTGAAATCTGTGCGATCAATATAGCGGTAAGGGAAAAAATGTAATAAATCGTTGCAATTTGAAATTTGCAATTCTTTCTGCAACAACTCGGCACGCGTTTCTCCAACACCTTTTAAATAGGTGAGGGGCGTTTGTAAATTCAAGACTCCCACTTAACAAAGGTAGGATTTGAAAAATAAAATAAGGAATATAATAAACACATTACCTGCGGAATTATTTCCATTTCCAATTGCTCAACATGCCCTGAATATCGTTCACCATAAACTGAACCACAGGTTTAAGCGAATCGGCGTTGGGTCTATTATTAAAGTAGAGAGAACCTCTTACAAAATTTGAAATGGTATCGGTAACAAAAAACTGAAAATTACTCGCAGCATCTCCACCAACAAAATAAATTAGTCCGTGCACACCAAATTCATTTTCTATTTCCTGCGGTTCAATAAAATCTGCTCTACTGCTGTGTTTGTAAGTAAGTTTATATGCGTCTTCAATCATTTTTTGAAGCGACTGTTCGGCACCTAACTCTTTATAACTTATATAAATGGTAGCATTCAAATCCTTGCAAATAATATTCATCCAGCAATTATTTTCGGGCGCCTGATTAAAAAATGTTACATTTTTATTTATTTCATAATAATCCGGCAATTGAAATGTAAATGGGCATTCGTCGTCGCTATAAGTAACCAACTCATGCAATTCGGGATAGTGAATACGGGGATATGCATCAGGACGCGGCGTTTCATCTGTTGAGCAAGAAACAAAAAATGCGATTGCAAAAAGAAAAAGTGTAAGTCGAAATAAAATTTTATGCATTGTAATATTTAACGCATAAAAATATGAAAAAATTAGGCACTTTTTTTCTGGCGCAAGCAGAGACGCTTGCGCTAGAATAAAGCCGTTGGGGTTTATTTCAAATTGAAATATGAATCATTTTCGTTAAAAGTTAATACTAAATAGCATTAACCCTGATTAAGCATTAGATTTTAAACAACATGATGTTTTGAAATACGACCGGAGTATGAGGCAATAATTAACTTTTCTTTTCAAATGCCATGCTAATCAGGGTAAATCCAACTAAATCAATAGCTTTTAGAAAGGAAAATGTTAATTGTTTTAAGCGGTAATAATAGAAGGTTTAGGTGATTTTAGGTTTATCAGCTATTGATTAAGTTGGATTAAAACGGTAATTCATCATCGTTATTAAAATCGGTTTTTTCTTCATCAGAATTCCTATGATTCATATCGCCATCTTGATGTGCGCCTGTTCCGCTGTCGAGTCGTGGGCCTAAAAGTGTAAAGTTTTCGGCTACAATTTCAGTAATATATTTTTTGTTGCCATCTCTATCATCCCAAGAGCGATATTTTATTCGGCCTTCGATATACACTTTTGCCCCTTTGCGCAAAATTTTACCCGCAATTTCTGCCAGTTTTCCCCACATAGCGATATTGTGCCATTCGGTTTGTTCAACTTTGTTGCCTGTCCTGTCGCGGTATACTTCTGTAGTTGCTAAAGTAAAGTTTGCAACTACATTGCCGCCTTCAAAATTCTTTAAATCGGGGTCCTTACCTAAATTGCCAATTAGAATTACTTTGTTTACGCCGCTCATACAATTAAGTTTAGAATTTTCAAAAGTTGAACCATGCATAATCTAAGGTCAATAGGTTGCCCTCAATATTTTACAAGGTTCATTTCCAGACTTTAAAAATAAGAATTCCTTTGCAGAAACTCACGAATAACACCTGGAAATGTATATTTTTTTAACTGATGTAATGGAATTTTTATTGCTTCAGGAATTGCAGCATCATTTAAATTATCCATTTGTAAAATGTAAAATCGCGTTTTAATTGTTTGATGCGTAAGTTGTTGGGTGAAGATTATAGAAACATCAAAATCAATTAAATTTTTATTAAAATATTCTTTTAATAAATTTTGTTTTTTAAATTGAGCGTTAGTAAAATTTTGTGTTGATTCTATCAATGGAAACTGATACAAATTTTTCCAGATATCATTTTCATTGCGTTGCGTTATTAAAATATCTTTTTTAGATAAACATATCAGATAATTAAAATACCTAACACGTTTTATTTTTTTGGGTGCTTTAACCGGAAATAGAGCAACAGCATCGTTTGCAAATGCTACACAGGCCTTATTTACAGGGCAAATCAAACAATTAGGGTTTTTGGGTTTGCAAATTAAAGAACCAAAATCCATCATTGCCTGATTAAATATTCCCGGCTGATTTTTATCCAATAATTGTTGTGCACGAGATTCAATTTTTAATTTTCCTTCTGCACTATTAATATCATCATACATACCGAAATAACGCGTAATTATACGTATCATATTGCTGTCAACTGCAGCATAAGGTTTTGAAAATGCATAAGATAAAATTGCACTTGCAGTATAATTTCCTATCCCTTTTAAAGATATTAATTCGTTATACGTATTTGGGAAAACACCGTTATATTTTTCGACAATAGTTTTAGCTGCAAAATGTAAATTGCGTGCCCGCGAATAATATCCCAAACCTTCCCATAATTTCATTACCTCATCGGCAGGTGCTGCGGCAAGTTTAAAAACTGTAGGATATTTTTTAATAAATTGAAGATAATAAGGAGTACCTTGCTGAACTTGAGTTTGTTGCAGAATTATTTCGCTGAGCCAAATTTTATATGCATCATTGGTTTCAAGCCATGGCAAACTGCGTTTATTTTCAGTATACCACAAGAGAATTTTTTTGGTGAAATTACCTGCCATTTCTTAACACAATATTACAACCGGAAAAAGTGAAGTCCTCGACTTAAGCATGATGTTTGAACTAAAATAGTGCTTTACATCAAACTAATTTTTATATAACTTGTTGATATTGAGTAATCCGGTTAATATGGGAAATACGGTAACTGTGTAATAGCAGTGTCGAATTTTGTCAAAACGCCTAATCTTTAAAATAAAATGTCGAATTTTGTAGTTTAAAGTGCTGATTATCAAACTAAACTGTCGTAATTATGAGAAAAGCAGATATCGTGAATCGCATCACAGAAAAAACCGGTCTTGAAAAAGTAGACGTAATGGTTGTAGTAGAAACATTTTGCAAAGAGGTTAAAGAATCGATGGCCGAAGGCAATAATGTATATGTTAGAGGTTTTGGAAGTTTTGTAGTGAAAACTCGAAAGAAGAAAATTGGTCGTATTATAAAGAAGAATATAGCAATTGAAATTCCGGAGCAAAAAATTCCAACTTTTAAACCTGCCAAAATCTTTGTACAAAAAGTGCGCGATGGCAAAAAGAATAAGATAAAATAGCAGAGTGAAAAAAAGTGTAATGATAATTGCTCTTGCAGCAATATGTATGGCGGCTGTGTATTTTGGATTTTCAACTAAGCCACCCAGAATTAGTGCATACGACCAAAGAAGAGAACAACTTGTAGATTCTCTGCAATATCCCAACAGCGAAAGTTTGCTCAACATGCATTCTGATATGCTGAAAGCTGAAGGTGGCACTAAAAGCGCACTGTTAAAGCAACTTTCCGACGAATGGCTCAAACTTGGTCAGCCGAGTATTTCTGCTGATTATTTGCGTTTGTATGCCGATAATGAACCCACATACGAAAATTATATGACCGCAGGTGCAGCATTGTCGAGCCTTATAGACTTTGAGCTGGAAGATAATATGCGTGTAAATGTGGTGTATGGGGCAAGATATTGTTACGAGCAGGCAGAAAAACTCAATCCAAACGATTTGGAAGCACAAATTGGAGAGGCTTCAGTTTTAGTTTCCGGGAGTAATAATCCTATGGAAGGCATTATGATTTTGAGAAAAATTGACAGCGAAAACCCCGGAAATGTAAAAGTCAACCTCGAATTGGGCCGTTTTTCAGTTATGAGCGGACAATTTGATAAAGCTTTGGAAAGGTTTGGCAGTGTTTTACAAAAAGATTCCCTAAATTTGCAGGCTCGTTACATGATAGCTCAAACGTATCTGGGTTTAAAGGATACAACATCAGCTGTTTTGCAACTGGAAACACTCAAATCGCTTACCACCGATAAGACGATTATTGATCAGGTTGACACAGAAATAAAAAATTTAAATCATTAAAAAATTATAACAATGCCTTCAGGTAAAAAACGTAAAAGACATAAAATGGCTACTCACAAGCGCAAAAAACGCTTGAGAAAAAACCGTCACAAGAAGAAATCGCGTTAAGACACAATTTCCACCCTTTATATTTTCCAACCTCCACCGATTCTCCGCTTTAAACCGGAGTTAACTATTTATTTAAATATTCCTGTAAAGGGGAACTAATGTGTAACAAATTTTGGAAAGGGAACTGATTATTAATTCAACTCCAACGGGAGCTGAAATTGCTTTATTAGAAGATAAGCGCCTTGTAGAAATACACCGCGACACACAAAGCAGCAGATTTAATGTTGGAGATTTTTATCTCGGAAGAGTTAAAAAAATCACACCGGGCTTAAATGCCTGTTTCGTTGACGTTGGCTTTGAACGCGATGCGTTTTTGCATTATACAGACCTCAACCCTCAGTTTAGGTCTATTTATAAATATTCAAAAGCAGCGCAAGAAGGACATCCTCTTAAAATGTCCAACTTCACTAAAGAACCTGAAATTGTAAAAACAGGAAAAATCAATAATGTTATTGCTAAGAATCAGCATATACTGGTTCAAATTATCAAGGAGCCAATTCAAACAAAGGGCCCGAGATTAAGTTGCGAATTATCACTGGCAGGAAGATATTTGGTACTTACTCCTTTTAATGAAGTAGTTGGCGTTTCTCGCAAAATTGATTCGGCTACAGAAAGAAAAAGATTGCAAGGCGTAATCGAACAAATTAGACCAAAAGGATTTGGTGTAATTATTAGAACAGTTGCCGAAGGCGTTCCAACAACAAAACTTCACGCCGATTTAAACGAACTTATTGAGCAATGGACAGAAATTACAAAACGCCTCGATAAATTACAGGCGCCACAAATTGTGTATAGCGAAACAAGAAAAACGAATACGCTATTACGCGATGTATTGAATGCTTCTTTTAATAACATTGTTGCCAACGACGAAAACATTGCAACAGAAATGCGCGACTATGTTAAAAAGGTGAATCCAGGCACAGAAAAAATGGTAACCTTTCACAACAATCCAAAATCAGTATTCGAACAATATGGTGTAACCAAACAAATTAAATCGTTATTTGGTCGCACGGTTAATATGGATAGCGGCGCGTATTTAATTGTTGAACATACAGAAGCACTCCACGTAATTGATGTTAATAGCGGAAATAAAACTGCAGTTAAAGGCGATCAAGAACAAAATGCTGTTGCAGTAAATATTGAAGCTGCAAAAGAAATTGCACGCCAATTGCGATTGCGCGATTTGGGTGGAATTATTATTATCGATTTTATCGATATGCGCCATCCCGACAATAAAAGAACAATTTTTAATACCCTGCGCGAAGCAATGGAAAACGATAGAGCAAAACATACCATTTTGCCAATTTCCAAATTCGGCCTCGGACAAATTACACGTCAACGTGTGCGCCCCGAAGTAAATATTACAACATCAGAAGTTTGCCCAACTTGCAACGGAACAGGAAAAATCGAAGCGAGTATTTTATTGGTTGATGATATAGAACGCAAAATTAAATACCTAGTTAATAATCAAAATCAGAAATTTATTAAATTAGTTGTGCATCCATTTGTTGAAGCTTATATTAAAAAAGGCAACTGGTTTAAAAGCATTCAATGGAAATGGTATTTTACATACAAACAAAAAATTCATGTTATGGGAAGCGATGATTTCTTCTTAACAGAGTTTAGATTTTTCGATAAAGGAGATGAGGAGATAATTGTTGAATAGGATTTGGGATATGGGACGTGGGATTTGGGACGTGGGACAAAGGACAGATTTTGAGTAAGAAAAGAACTTGATTATTACACGGATATTTGATTTTAATAGAAGGATTTCAATTAGCAATTCTACCGCAAAATAATCCCAAATCCCATGTCCCATGTCCCATGTCCCATGTCCCTTGTCCCAAATCCCATGTCCCCCCCCTAAATTAAAATTTAAACTGCATATTTATTTTTCCTGTATTAGCATTCACGGCTAAACAAACAAAATTATCATCCAAATCGGGTTTGGTATTAAAAATAAAATAGATAATATCATCCTTTGTATAAATGCGTTCAATTTCGGATTTTATTCCTAGTGCTTCAGTAATATCGAGAGTCCAAGAAAGGGTTTCAGCAACGTAATTATATTTTGAGATGATTTGATGCGCCTCGGGCGAAATTTTATCGTGATGCAAAATATAGAGTGTTGGTTCGGTTGGATTAACAGTTAATGGTGTATTTTTTCCATCCGTAAATGGAATTGTATTATTAATAGAAATACCGTTGGTTAAAAATTCGCCGTCAATAAATTGATTTGTTTTGAGACTTGTTGCATCCGGTTCTGCATTTGTTTTTTTGGCTATTATTTGTATTGTGGCAACAGAATTGTTTACTTCAAGACTTAATTTTCTTCCATCTGTTAAATATAAATCATTGTGATAAGCACTTTGTAATCGCGTTCCATAAAAGGAAACATAAGGATTATTAGTCATCCAATCGGAATAATTTTTTTCTTCCGGTGCATTTACTTCCGTAATATTGCCGGTCGTTAAATTACATCCATAGTGCAATCCATTTTGTGTAGTAACAAAAAACGTATTGTGCTCGATATCCATTCCAACAAATTTATCCATTACGGCATCTGAATATCCTGTAGTAATTACTAGTGGCGATTTTACACCTGCGCTTGTTAATTGTTGCGCAAAACTTTTAGAAGTAATTTTTAAATCCGGAATTGATCTACTGTGTATCGCGTCGGATTGAGAATAAAACCAGCACTTTCCATTGCTCATACCAAGATAATAAGGCAAGGTTTTTACATCATCGCGAACCGACTCAAGCGTTTTTAATTCTTTTCCTGTTTTAGCATCAATAACACGAAATTTATAATCTGTTCTTGCATTAATATATATGCCACTCTGACTTAATTTAGTATAATAACTATCTACGGTTAGAAAATATTGTTTTCCATTCTGTTCTGCAAATCCTAAATAAAATAATTCACCATTATAATCATTTTTACTAATTTTTGTTTTCCAATAAATTTTTCCTGTTTTAGAATTTATACTCAGTAAGTCATCATTTATTCCTACAATTAATGTATCGCCTAAATTATAAACTCCTGAAATAGTAAACGAAGATTTATAATCGTATAATGTAATTCCTGTTTTAATTGTGTATTCGGGCATAGTAGTTTTTGTATTCACGTAGCTCAACATTAAATCCGGGTTTTTACCGATTTTATTAGGATGTAAAACAAATGCGTGTTCCGAATTTAGAAATGTTGGGTTTGTATAACTTTTTGTTTCAGTGTTGTAATCAGATAAAAAAACAGGTTCAATATATGTTTTACCTGCATTAGAATTGGCTGAAATTGTTGCCGGTTTAATACAATTACTTTTAATAATTGTGCGAACAGATTTGCCATCGAAGGTATATGTGCAACTATCAGCACCAAAAACAGTATTTGATTTGTGTTGATCATGCGATGAAGATTGAAAGTTAGAAGCGCTAGAAATTACATTTTCATATAACTTTTTCAAGTCGGGGGTATTTCCCAATTTTGCTTGTTCGGTAATTTCATTAATAATATCATCTAAATCTTCTTGTTTGCCGGTTGTTTCAAAATCTTCTTTATTTGCAAATGTTCCTGCATCAATAAAAACACGTTTTCCGGTAATTGTGGTTACCATTAATGTATTTGATGATGTATTAAAAGCGTATAATTCCTCTAAATTTCCCAAATAATCGTCGGCTTGTGCTAATCCCTCCGAGAGTGAAGAATTTCTGTTTTGAATAGTTTCTCGTGTAACTAATGTTGTAAAATCTTTTAGCGATTTTCCATGAATACCTTCTTGTTTATTATATAACCAAATCGTATTATTGCCTACTCCTAATATGCGTGTTCGCGCATCATAAGAATCCCCTAAAACCTCTCTATTAATTTGTGCTCCCGTTTTAAAATCGCGTAAGGTGAGTCTAATATCTGTAAATCCACTGCGCTGAGTTATTCCTCCGGTGCGTTCGTATTGGCGGGTAATAAAAACACCCTCCAAACTTAAAAAATAATATGCACCATCCATCTCAACAGGAAATACTTGAAACAACTCCGTTGCATCACTCGATTTTCCGTTGCGCATTATTCCGGTTGAACCACATTCTCTAAATGAAAAAAATATTCCCGTTCCTGCAAAACCAATTACCAAAAGCATTACTATACCTAAAATTGGACCTTTTCTGGATGGACTGTAGAATGTCATATACCAAAATTAAAATAATTTGGCATAAAAAAGGATTTTTGTTGTGCTAAATCCTTTAAATTCAATAGATTAATTTGAATTAATGTTAAGATAAATATTTCCCTTCAATCGGCATCCTTCTACCAAAACCAAATGCCTTAGGCGAAACACGCAAAATTGGAGCAAACTGATATCGTTTCCATTCGCTGCTATTTACCATTTTTAAAGTGCGATTTACTGTTTCTTTATCGAAGCCTAAATCGAGAATATCTTGCGGGCTTTGTTGAAGTTCTATGTATTGAAATAATATTTTATCGAGCAAATCATAAGGCGGTAAAGTATCCTGATCTTTTTGATCAGGTTTTAATTCTGCACTTGGCGCTTTAGTAATAATATGTTTTGGAATTACTTCTTTTTCGCGATTAATATATTGCACAAGTTCATATAATTCCGTTTTATATACATCGGCTAACACCGCAATGCCTCCGCATAAATCGCCATACAAAGTGCCGTAACCAACTGCAGCTTCGCTTTTATTTGTAGTATTTAATAATATATATCCATGTTTATTACACATCGCCATTAATGTAAGTCCGCGCAAACGTGCTTGAATATTTTCTTCTGTTACATCAAATGGTTTATTCTGAAAAAGTGGCTCCAACTGATTGTAAATTGATGTATACATTTCTTTTATTGGAATTATTTCGTGCATAATTCCAATATTTTTAGCAAGCTCCAAAGCATCTGTTACAGAATGATCGGTAGAAAATTGTGAAGGCATTAATAAACCCATTACATTTTGAGGTCCTAATGCTTCGGCAGCTAAAACGGCAGTTAATGCAGAATCTACTCCACCACTTAATCCTAAAATTGCTTTTTTAAACCCGAGCTTTTCAAAATAATTTTTTACACCAGTTACTAATGCTTGATGTATTAATG
>JBBRGZ010000078.1:0-11855 GCA_038223395.1 Chitinophagales bacterium | reverse complement strand
TCAGTTTGTTGATGCTCAATTCCTGCATATAGGTCCTCTTCATTTTCTCTAACAATTACGATGTCCATTACTGGATGTTTGGTGCTTACAAAAGGATGTAAACTCATGCAAGGTCTTACATTTGAATAAAGACCAAGAAATTTACGTGTGGTAACATTTAAACTTTTGTAACCTCCACCTTGAGGTGTTGTGATTGGAGCTTTAAGAAAAATTTTGTTTTGTCTAATTATATCCCATGATTCATTAGCTATGCCAGAGGTGTTGCCTGCGAGATACACATTTTCACCTACTTCAATTTCATCAATTTCAATTTGAGCACCTGCAGCTAAAATTATTTCTAAGGTGGCATCCATTATTTCTGGACCTATTCCGTCTCCTTTTGCAACTGTTATTTTTGTCATATTGTTTAAGTTTTTGATTAACGATGCAAAATTGATACTTTAATTCATTAGTTTTTATTTATATTTTTAATGTTAGACATAAATATATTTTATGAATAGTGTATTTGAATAATTTGAAATTTTCCTACAGAGTGTATAAAATAAGCCTGTTACAAAAGCCTCAGAAGCATTACCTTTCAATCAGCTAGCTGTAATTATTTAATTAAGAAATTTTCAAAATTAGTTTTACATCTACCACGGAATGTAATTGAGCTTATGCAATTAATTGTTAAACTATGGTTTACAAGTGTCCATAAGCAAGTGGAATTAAGATTGGAGTTGTGTCAAAAAGAAAATATGTTTGGCCTTACTTTCTAACAAATTATAAACAGAAACATACAGAAATATTGAATAGCATCATGAGCAAATAGTGTTTTAATCAATGAGTCCATAAAAAAAAATTACAACATAGATTTAACAACTAAATAGAGGAATGCTAAAAATAAATTATTCCTTTATAAAAAAAGAAAGTCGATAAAAAATTATATTTCTGCATAATTAAATTGTACCTGCAATGGAAACTTTTATTTATTTGTGCTCGACTATAAATTTTTTGACAGTTGTATTTTGGTCAGCGTCTGTTGCGCGTAAAAAATAAATGCCATTTGCATATTGTGAGCAATCGAGTAATGTGGTATTTGAAATTGTTTGCTTTAAAATAGTTTGGCCAAATGTATTATATATTTCAATGGTAATTTCTTTTTGTAAAGTTTTGTCTAAAGCAAGCGTTAAATTATCATGAGTTGGGTTTGGATACAAGGTTAGATTAAGCGCGCTTTTGTTTTCCTCTAAAGCGTTTGCAGCGTCAAATAAATCAAATGTGGGCCATTCAGTAATAGTAGGTAAAACAGTCCACACTAAATTATCCATTGCAGAATTAAATGCGCCGGATTCGTCGCGTGAATTGAATAAAATTGCCCAATTTATACCCGCATTTCCATCCCTTACAAATTCGGAGGTAGTGCCTGGCAACGAACCAAGGTGCCACCAGTTGTTATAAATATTAACATTAATGCCGCATGCATAATTAGGGTCTTGTACTGACGGTGTTGTCATAATATTTAATGTTGCCGGTGTTAAAATATCGGGGCGTGTATTAAACCCGTCGATAGCACAAACAAACTTTAATAAATCTTGGCATGAAGCAACCCACCGTCCGTTGCCATCCATAAATTCCAGATTAAACCCACCATAGGGCCATGGCACAAGTGTCGTATTGTCGTAAACGGAATAGGTAAGTGGTGCACCGGGATAGTCATAATAATTTACTTCCTCCGGCAATTGGTTCTCCGGCATGTTAAATCCCAATTGCATATCTGAAATACCCACTGGGGTGAGAATTGTATTATGTACATAGTCATCATAAGATTGACCGGAAATTTTCTCTATCACTACACCTAAAATGCAAAAACCAACATTGGAATAATTCGATTGTGTTCCAGGCGTAAAATCTAGCATTTTATAATTTAGCATATATTGAACAACTGTAGCAGGCGAAGGGGGAGAAGGAACACCCATAGTTGTTGCAATATTATACGCATCAAACATAGGATCTCCGGATATATCTCGATTCCATCCACCAAGATGTTGCAGCAGCATACGCACTGTTATCAAAGTATCGCGGGGATCAAGAAAAGTCTGATATTGGGCATCGTTTAATATTCCATCAACCCCAAAAACAGTGGCGTCTAAATTCAACAATCCATCCTCGTAAAGTTTCATACATGCAGCTGAGGTAATCGGTTTTGAAACGCTTGCAACACGAAAAATACTGTTGGGATAAACAGAATCCTGTGCAGCGGTATTTGCTAACCCAAAGCCTCTATTATACACCAAACGACCTTGATATGTTACTGCGAGTTGTCCACCCGGAATATTGTAGTCCGACAATATATTATTCATTGCATCGTCAAAGCCTGCCAATTGAGGCACGTAAACTCCCGTTTGTGCAAATGACGGCAAGCAAAATAAGAGAAGACCTGTAAGGTAAATTAATTTAATTTTCATGTTTTGTATTTTTAAATTGGTGGACATTTGGTCAACTGTTAACGGAGTCCTCTTATCTGAAATTTCAGCTGACTCTCCTATCAATACAAATTTAAGGCATAAATACGTGTTTATTACAAGGAATTATAGGATTTTTTAACAGGTGTTATTTGAACAAAGAAAAATAAGTCAGTATGACTAAAATAAGCAGCAACAGTTTATTATGGACTATTTGAGTGATAATGATACTAGGGATGATTGAATGACCCATTTACATATAAGCCCTAATTACTTTTTTAAACGCATTTGTGGCAAACAAATTTTTGTAATAAATACGTAAAAACAATATTAAAATTTATTAAAATGCAGAGCGCACAGGAAGCTTTTGAAAATGATTAAAGTTTGGAGTTGTGCAACATCAACAATATTAGAATTCCTTTATAAAATCCTTAACTTTTCCATTATATTTTGAATCAAAATCTATCATCCATTCAATGCCATATTTATCTCTAAACATACCAAAATAAGTACCCCAAGGGCTGTCGGAAATAGGCATTTCAATTTGTCCACCTACCGAAAGTCCGTTAAATAATTTGTCTGCTTCCTCTTTACTTTCAGCACTAATTACAATTTTACTCCTGTTCTCATTTTCGTTTGTTCGTCCCATTATTTCGGGAACATCATTTGCCATTAACATGCTATTACCGATTGGCAAAGCAATATGCATTATTTTATTTGCTTCACTTTCCGGAACCGGATATTCAGCACTTGATAAATCTTTGAAGCGCATAATTTTTGCAAACTCTCCGCCAAATACTGACTTATAAAAATTGAAGGCTTCTTCGGCGTTTCCATTAAAATTGATGTGGGGATTGATTTGTGCCAAAATTTTATTTATTTACTACAAAATTACCATTTAGGTATAAAATGCACAAGGCTAAATAGCGTCAAAGAAAAGGTTGTTTGCGTCAATAGATTAATTTAAAAATTTTAATATTGAGCTTAAGTTATTCTATGCAAAGCCTGTACTTTTATAGTCTAGATTCCATTACGTTGCTTATGTTGAATAGATTTTCTTATTTTTTTAATCCACCGAAAGAGTAGCCAATCGACAGTCCGAAATCCAAACCAGAGCTCCACTTGTATGTCTTGGCCCAAGATTCTCCGTCTGTTGGCACAGTATTCTTCCATTTGTATTCACCACTAATTGGAGGTCCGTATCCTAACCAGTAACTCATTGTGAACCCTGAATTCCATACGTATGTTTGCCCCATATCGGAACCTATAAAAAAAGCTTCATACCTTGCTTCGGCACCATTATGAATCCCATCAAGATTCAAATACCTAATATTAAGATCTGCAAAAGTGTTTCTGTATGCCGATTGGAACAGCCAAAGGAACTTGGCGTTCTTGACAGGTAGCAAAAAATATTTATAATATAGTCCAAAACCATATTCTTTCTCTGCTGAAATAATTGGAAATGATCCTCCTCCTTGGAAAAATAGTGCGTGTCGTGTCGTCATGCGCAATTCGTATGCGAGAGCCCATCTTTCGAAACCCAATCCCGCCACATTGAATTGGATTGAATGACGATAGAATAAAGTGTCATTTGACTGGCCTATTGCAGCAGAGTAGGTCAAAATAAAGAATACAAGGCTCGAAATTTTCTTCAGCATTTTCATTTTACTTTTATTGTTTATTGTAATCATTCTAGTGTTTTTTATATTGTTATGCTGCAAAGAAACAAATACAATTCACATTATAATCCCAAGCGTATAGGCATGAAAATTAAGCAGTCCAACCTTATAGGGATTGACTCATAACTCTATGAATAATAACGTTTTACATTAAATGTAAGGATTGAAAAAAAAGTGTAAAGAGGCTGTAATTTTTTACTGAAATTGGATTAATACCTAAAAATAAATACGCTCTAAACTTTATTTAGAAATTCAGTTGGGGTTAAACCTTCGCATTTTTTAAAGAGAGAATTAAAACTACTCTTAGAATTAAAGCCACAATCAAAAGCTAACGAAAGTATTGTGCATTTTTTATTCGAAGGGTCGCTCATTTTTTGTTTTGCCAGTTCCACTCTATAACCATTCACAAAGTCAAAGAAATTTTTGTTTAAATTTTCGTTAATTACCTGTGAAAGATAATTAGTAGATATATTCATTTTTTCTGCCACCTCTTTTAATGAAAGTTTGCCATTTAGATAAGGCTTTTCTTGCTCCATATACTGTAATAATGCCTTTAAATAGGTTTCAGAATCTCCTTTTGTAAGACCAGATTTTATATACCGAATGCCTGTTGCATTCGCATCAGAATTTATTGTCGGAACTTCAATTTTTTGCAAGGGAATTGAATAAATAATTTGTTGTCTTATTCCAAAAAAGCCTAACAAAAAGACAAACGCTACAAAAGCAGATTGTCCCTGCATATCGAGCATCATGTGGTCTTGAGGAAGCATAATTTTGGAAGTAGCCTCATCAAGATAATAAACATATACAACAAGGATAGAAACAACAATCCATAACAGCACTAATAAGAAAGTTAATACTCTCAACCAATTTAAGCTGATATTTTCTTTGTATGAAAATATATTCCTAATCGTAATTTTATGTTTTTTCAATAGGCGTAGAGTTGCCACCAAGTAAATTGTAGCAATTAACATTGTTAGCCCAAATACGAAATTTAGATAGGGATTTGCTGATGGGTCAGTAACTAATTTAACCTTTTCATTGTAGGGAAGTTGTGCTAAGGGAATGATACAGATATAAACTATAGCTGTGGGGATAAGATGAAGTATCCATTTAACTTTAAAAATATTCTCCTTAGAAGTGAGTGATTCGGTATAGACATACATCAGAGAATAATATATAACTAATACCCCTGATGGGATATGTCCATATTGAATGTAAAAAACGTATCCACACTGGAAAGAGTAATAAACAAAGGCTAGATGTACAGCAAAAATTGTAAGCCAAAATGCCAATATTTTGTCAGATATAGATTTCCATTTTTTGGAAAGCACTAAAATTGCAAAAAAGGCAGATTGAAAAGCTCCTATTAAAATTAAAACTTCCATATTTACAAAGTTAACGCTTCATATTTTCAGATAAAAGTTTTACAGATTTCTGGATCTCATATTTTCAACGTGTTTTTCATTACACTGTTTTATTCATGCGACTTGGCAGTAAAAGTTTTTTATTTCAAAACAATGTCCTCAAAAATAAAAATTTTCTTCAAATGGTTTATTTTAAAAGATACTTGAAGCTGCTTTCTACCGATTGTAAATGCGCAAATGTTTAATAATCCACAAAAGTTGATTAGAATTCTAATGTTCAAATTTGGTCTATGTGTCCCACTTAAAAAAAACTCATTAAGTGTTTATTGTTTTCTCCAGGTCTATTAGTACTTTGTTACCAAGGAATTTCTCCTGTGTCAGGATTATTTTCTTCACTAAAAAATTTTCCTGTGGGCCCATTAT
Organism: Chitinophagales bacterium; assembly: GCA_038223395.1. Lineage (GTDB taxonomy): Bacteria > Bacteroidota > Bacteroidia > Chitinophagales > BACL12 > UBA7236. The sequence goes on along the minus strand of JBBRGZ010000078.1, from coordinate 5,942 downwards.
TATCAATTAACGCATATTTTAAAATTCTTTTTCCCGCATCTTCTAGGCTTCCATGCCCGCGATGGCCATTAAAATCTGTCTTTGTATAACCTGGACAAACAGCATTTATTTTGAAATTGGTATCCTTTAAGTCGTATGCCAAAACAACGGTGTACATATTCACAGCTGATTTTGAAGAAAGATAGACTGCTGATTTGTAGTCGTAATATTTGTATGAAGGGTCGCTGTGTAATGTAATAGAACCTTGGCTTGAACTTACATTTACAATACGAGGTTCAGAAGATTTTTTCAATAAATCGATAAACGCCTGTGTAACTCTAACAACTCCATAAATATTAACTTCGTATGTTGCTTTGAACTGTTCTACTGTTGAGTCAAGTGCTGATTGTGGATGGCCACCAAAAATTCCTGCATTATTAATAAGTATGTCCAACACATTTGTTTTCTTACCAATTTTTGCATGAGCATTTTTTACAGATTTATCGTTTGTAACGTCAAGTTCAATTACTTCTATATTGTTTAAACCTTCCGTCTTTAGTTTATTAACAGCTAATAAACCGTTTTCTAAATTGCGACTTCCGAGGTAAACATAAATTCCTTTATGAGCGAGTTGTCTCACAATTTCAAAGCCAATGCTTTTGTTAGCGCCTGTTACTAATGCAGATTTCATTTTTTGTTTTTTTTAAATTAGTAATGCAAAAGTAGGTAGCTAAAAAACAGAGAAGATGGACAAATCAATTTATTCTCTTGACAAATCTTGCCGATTTTTTAAAACTTCACTTACATTTTTTCCTGTGTATTTTTTGAAAAGGCGTGAAAAATAGTCAGGGTCATTAAAGCCTAATTCATACGCTAATTCTTTTACAGAAAGATTTGAATAATTGAGTTTTCGTTGTGCTTCTATCATCAAACGAGTAGTAAAAAAATCTTTTGGCGATTTGCCTGAATATTCTTTTACAATGCGATATAGGCTGTTTGTAGATAAGGCTAATTTTTCAGCAATTTTGTTGATAGAAGGTTGCTCTGTAAGGTGTGTCTCAACCACTAATTTAAACTCAATAAACTTGGATAGGTGCGTGTTTAGAATATCAATTGGTGCTTTAGTTTTGAAATAAGCATTGTTCAGTTCAGATAATAGTGTGTTTAAGTAAGTCAAAATTATTTCTGTGTCCGTCTGATGCTTGTCTAAGTGAAGTAACTGATTTAAAATTTCAAAAACTTTTCTTACTCTCTTTATTGTAGCATTGTCAAAAATTATCTTTTGTGAATTTAAAGGATTAATTAAAAATGGAAATTGCTGTGGAAGTAATGCGAATGTGTTTTCATCAAATAATATCTTGAAATATTTAAGATTGGTTGTTTTAGCCGGCGGTGTGAAAACTTGATTCGGCATTGCAAAAAGCAATTGGCCGCTAGTAAGGACAATGTCTTGTAAATCCAATTTGTAATTAATAGTGCCTTCATCAATTAACACAATAAAATAAGAAGTTAGCCTACGTGGTTGCATAAGCTTTTGCTGCATATCGGTAGAATGAAAAGGATTGTCGTTTGAGTTAATTTTTATTTTCAATTTTTCGTTTTGTAAGCTATCGGATTTTCTTTTTGTTTCTCGCATATTGTTTGCTCAAGGTTAGTAGATTATTTTTTTCCAATGAAGGTTAACGTTTTGTCGGCTTCGAACCATTAAACTGTTTGACAGCACAAAACTATGTAAGAATTATAACCCATAATAACTATCGTTATCTTTGAGGCACTGAACCGCCAATTTCTTGCTGTTATAGCTACTGCTTTCTCTCATTGTAGTAGTTTTAGGTTTTTTAGCACAAATTCGTCAAAAGTTTTTGGCTCTTGTCCTGAGATAATTTTTACCCATTCAGTTGTAATTGGTGTCTTTTGAAATCTTGGAAAGTAATGCAACATAATCATTACTAAAATTAGCATTGTCGGAATATTTTCTTTTCGTTTTGTCAAAAAGAATTGCAATAAATTAGGTGAAATATATTTTATACTCTTGCCAATTTCTTTACTGATTTTGTCAGCCATTTCTGCAAATGTCAAGGTTTCTTTATTCGTTAATTCATAACTTTTATTGATATGGTTTTGCGGTTCGATTAACACTTGTGTTGTCACAGAACCAATATCTTCAACGTCTATTACTGTGAATTTTGCTTGTCCTGCCGGCAAATAAATTCTATGATTATTCACTAAGTCATTGCGTAAGGTAGTAGTGAAATTTTGCATAAAATAGGCGGGTCGCAAAAAGGTATATGGAATTTTGCTGTCAACAATTAATTTTTCTATTTTATGATGTGGTATAATTTTACTATTCTCAACACCTTGCACAGATAGAAATACAATGTGTTTTATTGCAGATTTCTTTGCTATTTCAATCAGTGGTTCAAAATATTTTTTAATGTTCGAAATTTGTGGTGGTCGAAGCAAAAAAAGCACGTCAAAGTCTTTTAAAGCCGGCAAAAAAGTCTCAATATTCATAAAGTCAAATTTGATTGTCTTGATGTTTAAGTTTGAGAATTTCTCAATACCAATTGCTGTGTCCCTAACACCTGCATAAATGTCTAGTTGATGGTCAAGTTTTTTTAAAGCGGATAATACTTCAATTCCAACATTTCCAGTTGCCCCTGTAATTAAAACTTTAGTCATATTATTATTGTCAGATAAGATCGGTTGTTTTTGTATTTGCATGTCGCTACTCGGTGGTTTGTTAGCATTGGCTATAAGGTTTTGGCGGCTTGACAAAGGTGGCGATTTTTACCATCATTCGCGGCGGACTGTTTCGGAGAACTAAGGTTTGATTTACCATCCGTCGCGGCTGATCTGCGGAGTGCTGAAACGGCACTTTTGAAGATCCGCTGTTATGTGTTTTAAATCTTACCATATTTTCCACCTAGACTTTGTTTGTCCACCAATTTTCTATTCTTTTAGTTTCTTCGTTTCGCTATTTACATTCAAATCAAAATCTGGTGGATTAGTTTTTGAACCTTCGATATAATAGTAAATTGCAATTCCAAAGCCCTCCTCTGGTGCAATGTTATTACTTTGTTGGATAATGAATGCCGTTGCAATTGCAGCAGATTGTGCCATTTGTTCGAAGGTTAAATCATTTTTTTTCATGATTTCTAAAGCTGGGTTTTGAATTTTAGCAATTACATCTACAAAATTGATTAAAGCCTGTTTTTGATTTTCCCCTGACATTTTGTTATTGTCAATCTGAATTCCAAAACTTAGCAATACCGATTGAGTGATTGTAACTAATTGCGGGCCTTTAGTATTTGCTTCTTCGGAAAGCATAACTGTTCCAGGTTTTGCGTCATTTACCTTGAACCCAAACGACCTAAATAAAAAACTACCTGCAAGTCTTGCTGTGCTGGAAATTGCCTCTGTTGTATCTATTTCTCTCGATCCATTGCTGATTACGTTGACCACCATTTCAACAATTTCATTAACCGCTTCATTTTGATTTTTTGTTATTTCCATTTTTTGAGTTTAGTTTTTATTACATATAGCCTCTGTTGTCGGTATGTGCTTTTTATTTAAATATATCTAAATGACAAATTTAACTTTTCAAAAGAAATTTACTGCTATTTCATAAGTTTTCCTGTCCTAATATCTATGGTATAATCTTCAATCTTTTTCCATTTTTTTGAAATGGTATCATACTTAAAAGTATTATAATTTAAACCATAAATTGTGCACGGAATTTTATTTGTAAACGTCATTAAAGAATCATTCATCTTTTCAGGAAACCAAATCAAATTCTCAGTTAAATATTTATTAAATACAAATTCTTTTTTTTCGCTTTGAATGTAGTATGCATAATGTGGTCCATTATCAACTCCTTGATCAATTGGTGTTGCAAAATCTTCTAATCCGTCAAAATTTAAATCCGCTACTACAATTTCACCACAATAATTATCTGTGTCGCTATAATTAGAATTTTTACCATTAATATATGATCTTGAAAGCCTTAAATGCGTTTCATTTTTAGGAAAATACCATGGTGTCATTTGTAAATTAGGCCTAATTTTTTGAATTAAAGAATCTTTTTTATTATAAATTTTTAAAACTCTTGAAATACTGTCATAGGAATTATTACTATTAACACAATAGTAATTGTCTGTAATTTTATAATTGTATTCTTTTGACAAATCGTTAAAAAATAAAACAACGGTTGTGTCAATTAACTTTTTAGCCTTTTGTTTTGAACCGCTTTCAACATTTTTAGTGCTGTCAATTTTGACTTTTTCCGCTTTTTTGATTGTCAAGTTTTTTGCAACAGCATTTTGCTTTATACTAATTATATATTTCACAATTATAAAAGAAGCTACAATTAAAAGGATTATAATGGATATTTTCTGTTTAGTTTTCAAATCTTTTATTTTATAACATTAAAAAATTGATCCCGCTTTAATGTTTTTGCATAACAGCTAACCATTTGCTACTTGATGAAGGTGGCTATGTTACCATCTTAATTGCTATTGAGATTGATGCTAAAGCCAATGTTTAATAAACCATCAGCCGCGGGTGATCTGCGGAGCACTGAACCGCCACTATTGCCAAACCCTTTTTAGCTGGAGTATTTCTTGCTGTCTATAAAGTCAAGCTATAATATTTATAATCTGTTTTTTCAATTCCGGTAAAACTGTTTTCCCGAACCACGCATTTTTAGCCAGCCAAATATTGTTTCTAGGTGAAGGATGGGGTAGTGGAAAATATTTTGGTAAGTAATCTTTAAAATGATGGACAGTTTCGGTCAATGTGCTTTTAGCATTTTGCTCTAAATAATATTTTTGAGCATACTGTCCAATAAGTAAAATAAGCTTTGCGTTTGGCAGTAAATGCAATAATTTGTCGTGCCAAAGTGGAGCACATTCTGGTCTAGGTGGTAAGTCACCTGTTTTGCCTTTCCCAGGATAACAAAAACCCATTGGCATTAAAGCAATTATGTCTGCATTGTAAAATGTTGCTTTGTCTATGTCTAACCAGTTTCGCAAGTTGTCTCCACTTTTGTCATTCCAAGGAATACCAGTATTATGAACAATTCGTCCTGGTGCTTGTCCAATAATAATTAGCTTGCTTTTAGTACTTGCGGAAATAATAGGATTGACGCCATCTTTAAGCTGATTTTCGCATTCTTTACAATTTTTTATTTGTTGTAAAAGTTTTTCCATTTGTGTCGTTATAAAATTACCAATAAGGTTCGCGTGTTGCCGAAGGGAAGCTTCTTCTCCAGCCAATTTTGAATCAAGATACAAGTATGTTAGGAGAATGAACTTTCCTCACCAAAAAACCAGCATTTTGGCAACCCCTTGTAATCGGCTGTTTTTCTTATTTCTGAGTAGCCGAATACTTTTTCATTCGCATTTCAAATTTTACTAAAGCACTGCTTCATCATAAGCTATCTCACCGTGCAAAGCATTATCAAGTCCGCTATCTTCCTCAGCGTCAGTTACTTTTACAGGTGTAATTTTATTTATAAGAGCCAACATGACGTAAGTAAAAATAAATGCATACACGCATGCCCCTACTACCGCAGCACATTGAACGAAGAAGAAATGAGAGCCTCCGTTCATCAGACCATCTGCACCAGCCGGATTCATTGCTTTTGAAGCAAATACTCCCAATAGTATGGTTCCCAAGCATCCACCTATACCGTGAACGCCCCATACATCTAGAGCATCATCCCAGCCGATTTTGTTCTTCATGTGAACTGCCAGATAGCAAACACCCCCAGCCAAAATACCGATAATTACTGCCGACGGCAACGATACAAACCCGGCTGCCGGGGTAATAGTGGCTAAACCTGCCACAGCTCCGGTGAGCAACCCAACAAACTTTGGCTTTTTAACAAGGGACCATTCTATTATCAACCAAGTGATAGCTGCAAACGACGCTGCTACATCTGTATTCAAAAATGCAAGTCC
>JBBRGZ010000077.1:0-11856 GCA_038223395.1 Chitinophagales bacterium | reverse complement strand
AATTCCTGATCGCTTAATGGCACTTTTTTATTTTCAGCATCAATTAATCCTGAAAGAATTTTTTTCACTTCGCGGGTAGATACTTCTTCACCCGAATCTGTTGATAGTGATTCGCTGAAAAAGAATTTTAATGAATAAGTGCCAAATTCTGTTTGTACATATTTGCTGTTTGCCACACGACTTACTGTTGATATATCTAAATTTGTTTTTTCAGCAATGTCTTTTAAAATCATCGGATTCATTTGTGTTTCATCGCCTGTTAAAAAGAAATCGTATTGGTGCACCATAATTTCATACATGGTACTCCATAAGGTATGTTGCCTTTGTTTAATGGCATCAATAAACCATTTTGCGGCATCAATTTTTTGTTTGATAAATAAAATGGCTTCCTTTTGTTTCTTATCTTTTTCGGCACTTTTTTTATAGTCAACAACCATTTCTTTAAAGTCGCGACTTACATGTAACTCCGGTGCGTTGCGTGAATTTAATTTTAATTCTAACTCACCATTATTATTTAAGATTGTAAAATCGGGAATAATATATTGAAAGGCAGCGCCTCCATCTTCCTTTGCACTTCCACCCGGTTTAGGATTGAGTTTAATAATTTCTTGAACTGCAGGTTTTAATTCCTCTTCTTCTACTTTTAAATGTTTAGCTAATTTTTCGTAGTGTTTTTTTGTAAATTCATCAAAATAATTCTCTACAATATCTATAGCTGTATTTACACTTTTTGTATGTAGTTTTCTTTCGAGCTGCAACAATAAACATTCTCTTAAATCGCGTGCACCAACTCCCGGTGGATCAAATCCTTGAATCATATCCAACAATTCAATTATTTCTTGTTCTTCAGTAATTACATTTTGCGAAAAAGCAAGATCATCTACAATTGCTGAAATTTCTCTGCGTAAATATCCATCATCGTCAATGCTGCCTAAAATTTGTTGAGCTATTTTTTTTCTGCGCTCATCCAAATCGCACATACCAAGTTGTTTGCTTAAATTTTCGTGAAAGGTGTCATTAATTGCGTAAGGAATTGTTTTATTGTCATCATCATCGTCGCCATAATTATCATCACGCGTTTTGTAATCTGCAGTATCGTCGTCGTTGATATAATCATCAAGATCTAATTCGTCGTTTGAAGACTCCTCTTTTTCTTCACTGCCGCCTTCTTCATTGCCTGCATCTTCTTCACGAAACATTTCTTCGGTACTGGTAAGTTCTCCTTCCTCATTATCGCCTTCTTCTAATGCCGGGTTTGCCTCCAATTCTTCTTTAATCCGCTGTTCGAGCTGATCGGTCGGCACCTGCAACAATTTCATTAATTGTATTTGCTGCGGTGATAATTTTTGTAATAATTTTTGACTTAATCTCTGGTGTAACATTGTCGTTCAAATCTAACTGCCTCAAATTTAGCGCGAAATTTTAAGAGTTTAATATGTTTTACTCTTGTATAAAAAGAAATTATTGATTATTGAAAGCAAGAATATACGTTTCAACAACAGCAAAATTCATCGTAATTTTGCAACTATTAATAAAACGTTATGCGCATAGAAAAATTTCAATACATTAGAGAATTGCCACAATTTGAAGGAAAAGAAGCAACTTTAAAAGGATGGGTAAGTAATAAACGCGAAAGCAAAGGTCTCATTTTTATCATTTTAAGAGATGGAAGCGGATTTTCACAATGTGTGGTGGATGCAAATAAAGTTTCTGTAGAAATTTTTGAATCCGCAAAAAAACTTACCCTCGAAAGCTCTCTTTCTTTAACCGGAAATGTAATAAAAGACGAACGTCAAGTTGGTGGTTTTGAAGTGCAGGTAAGCAGTATCGAAATTATTCAAATTGCTGAGGAATATCCAATTGCTAAAAAAGAACATGGAATTGAATTTCTTATCGACAATCGTCATCTATGGTTGCGCAGCAAAAAACAATGGGCAATGATGCGCGTGCGCAACAGAGTAATATTTGCCATCCATAACTTTTTCCAACAAAATGATTTTCTTCAAATGGATGCGCCCATTTTTACAGCAAATGCTTGCGAAGGCACTTCTACCTTGTTTGAAACCGATTTTTACGGCATTCCGGCATATTTGAGCCAAAGCGGACAATTATACGGCGAATCTTTAGCACTGGCGCATGGTAAAATTTATACTTTTGGTCCAACTTTTCGTGCAGAAAAAAGTAAAACCAGACGCCATCTATCTGAATTCTGGATGATAGAGCCCGAAATGGCATTTTACGACCTCGATATGGATATGGATTTAATTGAGCAATTTTTAAAAGCAGTTGTTGCAGATGTTTTGGAAAATTGTAAAGAAGAGCTTTTAATTTTAGAACGTAATACCGCATTTTTAGCAAATGCAGTTTCTTTAAAATTTCCGCGTATGCATTATGATGATGCTGTAAAGATAATAAGAGGAGAAAAAGATGTTGACGGAAAAAACAGCATCATTACACTTGAAAATGATTTGACGGAAATAAAAAATAAAATAATAACCCTGCAAACTGATATTGAAGAAAGGGAAAAAAAGATTGCAGGAGGAACTTTAAAACAAGGTGAAATTAATTTCAACAAAAATAAAATTGATACCATAAAAAACGAGATAAAAGACCTTCAGGAAAAAGCAGATAATATTCCGCAATGGCTAAACTCAGCAAAAAATTTCGAACATGGCAACGATTTTGGCGGAAGCGACGAAACAGTTTTAACGCGTTTGTTTTCTTGTCCCGTTATGGTGTACAATTGGCCGGCTGCAATCAAGGCATTTTATATGAAACGCGACCCCAAAGATCCAAAGTATGTAAAAGGTGTTGACGTGTTAGCACCCGAAGGATATGGCGAAATAGTTGGTGGTGCCGAACGTGAAGACAATCACGACATGCTGCTCGAACGCATTCAACACGAACAGTTGCCGGTGGAGGCTTTTCAATGGTATTTAGACTTACGCAAATATGGTTCGGTTCCACATGCAGGTTTTGGATTAGGATTGGAGCGCATGGTAATGTGGATTAGCGGCAGCCCTCATATTAGAGAAACAATTCCCTTCCCACGTTTTTATGGCAGATTAGAGCCTTAAGTTTATTGCGCAATTCTGAACAATCTCTTATTTTTACAAGTATGAACTCCATACCTACAGTTAATCTTGCCGACTTTACCTCCGGCGATGCAACACGAAAAAATAAATTTGTAGCCGAACTTGGTAAAGCATACCGCGAAGTAGGATTTGTGGCAGTGCAAAATCATGGCATTCCACAACAATTAGTGGATGATTTTTATAAGGCTGTAGAAGACTTTTTTGCACTTCCTGACGATAAAAAAAGAAAGTACGAAATTGCAGGATTAGCCGGTCAACGCGGATATACTTCCTTTGGAAAAGAACACGCAAAACATAGTCAGGCAGCAGATTTAAAAGAATTTTGGCAAATTGGACAAACTGTTGAGGATGGCGAATCTGTTACTGATAATTATCCAGATAATGTGCAAGTAGAAGAAATTGATAACTTCAACAAACTCGGACATGATTTATATAGAAATTTCGAAAAATCAGGTGGTTATTTATTGCAATCGCTTGCTTTGTTTTTAGGTTTGGATGAAGGGTATTTTGATGATAAAATTCATAACGGAAATTCTATTCTAAGAGCAATTTATTATCCCCCAATTAAAAATGAACCAGCCTCGGCAATTCGTGCAGAACAACACGAAGATATTAATTTAATTACATTGCTTGTAGGTGCAAGTGCTGATGGTTTGGAGGTTATGGACACTTCCGGAAATTGGGTTCCAGTTAAAACTGCTCCAACCGAAATTGTAGTAAATGTGGGCGATATGCTGCAGCGGCTAACTAATAATGAGCTCAAATCAACCACACATCGCGTTGTAAATCCTCCTCGCGAAAGATGGCATACACCACGCTTTTCAATTCCTTTCTTTTTGCACCCGAAATCTGAAATGGATTTAAGTTGTCTTGCATCTTGTGTAACAAGCGCAAACCCAATTCATTTCGAGCCAATAACCGCAGGCGAATACCTCAATGAACGATTGCGGGAAATTGGATTAAAAAAGTAAACTCAATGCGGTTTTTGGGGATATTAAATTCAATTAGCAATGATTTTTTACACCTGTCACAAATAATTTGCAGATGCAATGCGGTATTAATTTGTAATGCCTATTTTTGGTGCATCTAAACCATCAACTAAATATTATGAAAAATCGTATACTTTTTATTGTTTTTACCCTTGCAGCATTAAATGTGGGTGCTCAAACTGGGTTTCATGTGGGACTTAACGCTGGTTATAACAGCGTTTGGATTGTAAACCAAAATATGTATGGCTATAAAGAACTTAATTATACAAGAACTTTTGGATTTATTCCCGGCATCGCATTAGGATATAATTTAAACGATAATATGGGTGTGCAATTGGAATTTAATATTGCACCCCTCGGTCAGGATTATTTTGATGTTTCAAGTTCGTTCAGTTTGGCAGACGATGGGCAGGGAAAAAGGCTAAAAGTAGAAACATTTAGATACGTTGATCTAAAATATTTGCAAATTCCAATAATGTATCGTTATCAATCAACACGCTCGAAAAAACAAATCATCTCGTATCATTTTATGTTAGGTCCCACTGTTGGCATATTATTATCAGCAGATCAACAATTTGAAGCCGATGTTCTAGATGATGGCAATTTAGTTTCACTCAATAATAATGGCGCATTATTAGATACAGTTGTGCCTCAATTCAAAGCAACAACAGCTATTGAACCAACAAAAGATTATTTTTCAAATATTGATTTTGGATTTCTTGCAGATGCCGGAGTTGATATATATGTAAGCGATAATTTATATATAACCCCGGCAATAAGAGCATATTATGGTCTTACGGATTTAAATTCAAAACCTACAAGAGTATTTGATGGTTATGCAGGTTCACATAATTTCTATGGTGGAATTTATGTGGGAATACATTATATATTTAAGAAGGAAGAGAAAAAGTAGCAAAATATAAAACCCCAAAAATCCGTAACTCATGTTGCGGGTTTTTTTATGCGAAAAAGTGCAGAAAAGCAATGTCACATTTATGCTCAAAATTGTATAAATTTAAGGTGGTGATATTAATCCGGAATAACCAATAGAATAAGTGGCAAATGATAACTGTAATAAAATTAGCTGTTTCAAGCCTCTAATTGCGGTTCAGAATTGTTTGCTATTCAGGGTAACCCCAACTAAATCAATAGGTTAGTTTATTTATAAAAGTCTATTGACTAATTTGGGATTAATATTGACAATAATTAGACATTAAAAAAGCCGGATAAAATTCCGGCTTCTACTTTATTGAATTAATTTTATTTTATCTCCCAAGTTTCACTGCCTTTTAATAATTTATTCAAATCAGGAGCACCTTTGCCAATTGCTGCATTAAGCTGTTCAGTCATCATATCCTCGTAAGTTGGGCGCGCACTGTTTGCATAAAAAATCCCAAACGGCCGTGGAAGATGCACCTCATTTATTGGATTGTCAAAAATCCGGGCTAAAATTTGTGCTTTATAAATATCAGTTTCATCGTGAATCCACAAATCATCTTTTGTAAAACCCGCATTCAAATCAACCGAAATTGGCGTAAATCCATCTAGTTTAATTCCTTTATTATCACCATCACCGTAAGTTAAAGGTTGCCCGTGACGAACAAAAATATCATTCTCTTTTTTAGTCGATTTTTCTGTAAATGCTTCAAATGCACCATCATTAAAAATGTTGCAGTTCTGATATATTTCTAAAAACGAAGTGCCCTTATGTGCATTAGCGCGAATAAGACTTTCTTGCAAATGTGCAGGGTCGCGATCCATACTTCTTGCAACAAATGTTGCATCAGCACCCAATGCTAAAGCAGCAGGATTAAATGGATGATCAATACTTCCCATCGGCGTAGATTTTGCTACCTTGCCTACAGGAGATGTTGGAGAATATTGTCCCTTTGTCAATCCATAAATTTCGTTGTTGAATAATAATATATTCACATTAAAATTTCTGCGCAATAAATGTATCATGTGATTTCCACCAATTGATAAACCATCACCATCACCCGTAACAATCCAAACACTCAACTCAGGTCTTGCAGCTTTTAATCCGGATGCAACTGCAGTAGCACGACCGTGAATGCTGTGCATACCAAAGGTATTTGTATAATAAGGAAAACGCGAGGAACATCCTATACCGGATACCACAACAATATTTTCTCTTGCAATTCCTAAACCGGGTAATACGGTATGTACCTGTTTTAAAATAGAATAATCACCACAACCCGGGCACCAACGTACTTCCTGATCAGTTTGAAAATCTTTTGCTGTTAATTGAACTGTTTCGCTCATAACCTTTATTAATTTGATAGTCTGTTAATTTGATAATTTATTTCATCCTGTTCGAACCTAAGTATGAAATAAATTTTTTGTTTGATTTTTTCTTATTTATTAATTTTATAAACTCAAACCTCACAGGTTTACAAAACATGTGAGGTTTGAGCGATTCGATTTAGTCTGCTAATTCTTTTAATATCACTTCCATTAATTCCGAACTTGTAATTGGTGTTCCTTTAATTTTATTATATGCAATTGCAGGAATCATAAATTTATCGCGAATTACTTTTACTAATTGTCCGTTATTAATTTCAGGAATAATTACCTTGTCGTAATTAAATAATATCTCTCCTAAATTTTTTGGAAATGGTTTAATATAACGCAAGTGTGCATGTGCAACTTCATAACCATCAGCTAATAAATGATTAACCGCACTTTGAATTGAGCCATAAGTAGAACCCCATCCTAAAACTAAAACCTTTCCTTTTTCAGGACCGCTTTCAATTTTTTGAAGAGGAATATAATCTGCAATACGCTCAACTTTTTCTTCGCGCAGTTTTACCATAAACTCATGGTTTTCCGGGTCGTAAGAAATATTTCCTGTTTCTGCTTCTTTTTCTAAACCACCAATTCTGTGTTCTAAACCTTTGGTTCCAGGAATTGCCCAAGGACGCGATAATTTTTCATCGCGTTTGTAAGGCAAATAGGTAGAGCCATCTTCAATAGGTTTTGCAAATTCAACTTTAATTTCTGGTAAGTCATCTGCATTTGGAAATTTCCAAGGTTCAGCACCATTGGCAATATATCCGTCGCTCAAAAACATAACAGGAATCATGTGTTGCAATGCAATTCTGCACGCCTCAAAAGCCGCTTCAAATGCATCGCTAGCAGTAGCTGCAGCAATAACAGGCATTGGACATTCGCCATTTCTGCCGTACAACGCTTGCAATAAATCCGCTTGCTCCGTTTTTGTCGGCATTCCTGTTGAAGGTCCCGCTCTTTGAATATTTACTACAACTAAAGGCATTTCAAGCATCACCGCTAAACCAATAGCCTCACCTTTTAAGGCAATACCTGGCCCAGAGGTAGTTGTAAGTGCAAGGTGACCGCCAAAAGCAGCACCAATTGCCGAACAAATAGCAGCAATTTCGTCTTCAGCCTGAAAAGTTCTAATGCCGAAATTTTTATATTTTGCTAAAAAGTGTAAAATGTCAGATGCCGGCGTAATAGGATACGAACCCAAAAACAAAGGCAATCCCGATTTTTGCGACGCTGCAATAAAACCCATAGACGCTGCATCATTGCCAATAATACTCCTGTAAGTGCCCGGGTCTAATTTTGCTGCTTCAACTTTATAACGTGCGCTAAAAACTTCAGTAGTATCTGCATAATTATATCCCGCTTTTAAAGCACGCAAGTTTGCTTCAAGAATATCCGGTTTTTTTGAAAATTTGCTGGTTAAAAAGCGCTCCGTCGAATCCGTTAAACGGCTATACATAAAATATAAAAAGCCCAATACAAACATGTTTTTGCAACGGTCTTTTTCTTTAACGCCAAGTGTAATGTCAGAAAGTGCCTCACGCGTCAATTTAGTAACGTCAATTTTAATTACCTGATATCCGTCTAAAGTGCCATCTTCCAAAGGATTTGTAGCAGCATTTGCAAGACGCATATTTTTGGTATCAAAACCATCGGTATTTACAATTACAATGGCGCCTTTTTTAATATTCGTCAAATTCACCTTCAAAGCGGCAACATTCATTGCAACTAATACATCACACAAGTCGCCCGGTGTGTATATTTTGCGACTACTAAAATGCAGTTGAAAGCCCGAAACACCCGGCAAAGTGCCTATTGGCGCACGAATTTCGGCAGGAAAATCAGGAAATGTAGCGAGATCGGAACCCAAAAGGGCTGTATTTGTAGTAAACTGGCCGCCTGTTAGCTGCATCCCATCTCCACTGTCGCCGGCAAATTTGATTACTACGTCTTCAAGAACTTGAATTTCCATAAGTATTGAAAAAAATTTGTGCAAAGGTACAGCATTTTGATGAGGAATATTGGGCAAATCATCTGGAAAGCAAATCAACTCAATTCAATAATAATAAAGGATTGGGCGTGCCCCTACGGGTCAGGCTATTCGCTACAAGTCCTCGTGCGCCCGATGAAAAATCGGGCTTTCTGCGGGCTTTCCGCTACTATCCTTCACGCGTATTTTGAGTTGGGATGATAATTTTTTTACTAATTCAATTTTTGATCAGATTGAAAAATAGAAAAAAATATATGCATTTAATTCTGTGGTAACCAAATTTTTAAAAGGGGCCTTTCTTCCATATTCAAAATTTCTACAAAATTGTATAGCTAAATTCGCAGAATGAAAATCCTGATTGTGGAAGATGAAAGGGAACTTGCTCGAGATATAACTACCTATCTGTCAGGGGAAAACTATCATTGCGAAGTGGCTTCAACTTATGCGCAAGCTGAAGATAAAATACGCATGTTTCAATACGATTGCATATTATTGGATTTAATGCTTCCAGGAGGTGATGGGTTGAGCTTACTTTCTCTTCTTAAAGAACAAAAAAAACAAGAGGGGGTCATCATTATTTCAGCAAAAAATGCAATTGATGATAAGGTAAAAGGATTGCAAATAGGTGCCGACGATTATCTTGCAAAACCCTTTCACCTTGCCGAACTTTCTGCGCGTATTCATTCGGTAATCCGACGAAAACAATTTGGAAATTCTGATGTCATTATACAAAATGAAATACAAATAGACGTTTTAGCTAAACAAGTTGTGGTAAACAACACTTTAATTATTCTTACAAAAAAAGAATTCGAATTATTATTATTTTTTATTGGTAACAAAAACCGAGTGCTTTCAAAAAGTGCGCTCGCCGAACATTTGTCGGGAGATATTGCAGATATGTTTTCAAATCACGATTTTGTGTATGCACACGTAAAAAATCTTAAGAAAAAACTGAACGACGCAGGTTGCGATAATTACCTGAAAACAATTTATGCAACGGGATATATTTGGAAAGTTCAATAAATTTAGCAAAAAATAAAATTTAATAATTTAAATAAAATCAAAGTATTGAAAAGCAAATTACTCAATAAACCGTTTAAGACATTTACAATATATGCACTTATTATTTTGGCATGCAGCATTCCTGTGTATGTTTTGGTGATAGATTATATTTGGATAAATGAACTCGACGAACACAATTCTATTGTTAAAGAACGCATTGCTGAAAGTTTAATCAAAAACCCTTTGTCGGAAATCGAATTGAGGAACTTAAATGATAATTGGGGCGAAATATTACCTGGAACCTGTTTGGTTGCAACAAATAGATCGGTTATAAAAAGTGACAGCCTCTATACTATAACAAAACAAGTTTTCGACGACAATAAATTAGAAGAGGAGCGGTTTAGGGTGCTTATTTCTTATTTAAAAATTAACGGCATTGTTTACCAACTCAATCTGGAAACAAATGTTGAAGAAGCAGACGAATCTTTTTTTGCTATAGCGCTAATAACATTATTATTTTTTATTTTTTTGGTAACCGGATTCATTATTTTAAATAAACGTATAGCAAAAAAAATCTGGTTGCCATTTCACTCAACTTTACAAAAAGTAAAAAACTTCGATTTAACAACGCGACAATCAATACACTTTGAGCCAACTGAAATTTCGGAGTTTGAAACATTAAACCAAGCATTAACAAAATTAATTGATAAAAATATTTCTGTGTATAAACAACAACAAGCCTTTGTTGAAAATGCATCCCACGAGCTGCAAACACCAATGGCAGTATTAAAGGCAAAAATTGATTTACTTTTTCAAACGGAAAATATCAGCAGCGAGCAGGCTGAAATAATTTCTGCTATAGAATTACCCTTGGGTAGAATGTCGCGTATAAATAAAAATTTATTATTGTTAGCGAAAATAGAAAATAACCAATTTGCTGAAACAGAAAATCTTCAAGTAAACGACATTTTAAATGAAACTTTAGACTTGATGTATGATTATATTAATGATAAAAATATAACGGTTGAAATGCAAGAGAAATCAAAAATTACGGTATCCTGCAACAAAACCTTATTGGAAATGTTAATCAGCAATCTGTTAATTAATGGGATAGTGCATAATATAAAAAACGGAAATATATTTATTGCGTGCAACGAAGATAAGCTTATTATCTCTAATACAGGTGCAAATGCGCTTAATGCAGAAAAGTTATTTGAACGTTTTGCTGTTTCCTCATCCGAAAAAACCAACAGCGGTTTAGGCCTCGCAATCGCTAAAGAAATTGCACATCGTTATCATTGGAAACTGACTTATGCATTTCAAAGTCAAATGCATACATTTGCGGTTGACTTTAAAAATTAATTTTAACCTTATTTTCAATTCCAAATTCCTTCCAAATTGAGTTTGAATTTTGTAAATTATCTCATCTAAATTCAGTTATACTATGAAAATATTTGTTTTTTTATTAGCAGCAATGATGATGGCATCTTGCTCCGATGCACAGAAGCTTTCTGAAAAAGACGTGCCTGAAGCCGTAAAATCAGCGTTTAATCAAAAATATCCAAATGCAGGAAAAACAGCATGGGAAATGGAAAATGGGAATTATGAAGCCGAGTTTGAAGTAAGCGAAGTGGAAAATTCTGTGGTTATGGATGCTTCCGGAAACATGCTCGAATTGGAAGTTGAAATTAACGTTGATGCGTTACCTGAAAATGTAAAAACTTACGTAAAGGAAAAATACGCTTCTCAAAAAATAAAAGAAGCTGCTAAAATTACAAATGCAAACGGCACAATTACCTACGAAGCAGAAATTAAAGGAATGGACCTACTTTTTGATGCATCGGGTAATTTTATTAAGGAAGAGAAAGAGTAACATCATAAGCGATGTAAAAACAAAATTAAGTAGTCGAAATAATCCTCATATTTTGGCTAATGACCGTCTTGGGCGAAACCTTCGGCGACTTTATTTCTATGATCTTGAAAATCAGTTTTACTTCTGCATTAAATATCACCTTACCGTTTTGTCAGTTAATTCTTATTGTACATAAAAATGAAGCCGACAAGATTAAAAATCGGGATTAAATCTAATTTTTTTTTTGAAATTATTAACTATTAATACGCCCGCACATCCTTCTTCTCCACATAATTCATAAAAGCTTTGTTAGCCACTTTGTTTCCACCGGGCGTTGGATAATTGCCGGTAAAATACCAGTCGCCTAAATTTTTGGGACAGGCTATATGTAAATTATCTACCGTTTGATAAATTACTTCAACCTCTGCTTGAATTGTTGGTGCTTTTACTATTTGTGCAATTTTATTAGATATTTCTTCGTAGGTAAATTGATCGTATAATTTTTTAACGGCGTTGTATGTTTTGTCATTCTGCAATTTATTTATTGCAATACATTCTTCATACACCTCATTAATTAAATGTGTTTTGCCGTTTTCTTCAATTAATTCCATCATTGCACGA
>JBBRGZ010000076.1:0-11871 GCA_038223395.1 Chitinophagales bacterium | reverse complement strand
CGTAATTAAATTAACGTATAAGCAATGGATAATAATAACGAAATAGAGGCGCTGATATCTTTGCTGGATGATAACGATCCCGAAGTGTTTGATCATGTTGCAGAGAAATTATTATCTCTGGGGCCGGGTGTAATTGATAAGCTGGAGGACGCGTATACTTCAATTCCCAATCCTATAATGCAGGAACGCATTGAAGAAATTATCCATAAAATTCAATTTTCGCAAGTAGAAAAAGATTTTACAAATTGGGTTGAATATGAAAGTTCCGATTTATTAAAAGGCATTATTATTATTACAAGGCATCAATACGCCGAACTGGATGAAGACCAGTTACTCAAAACGATTTCGCGCATTCAAAAAGATATTTGGATTGGTATAAATAATTATTTATCACCTCTCGAACAAATGAATGTAGTTAATCAAACCTTGTTTTCGCATTATCAGTTTTTGGGATTGCAAAATACAGATGATGAATTGCGTTATATGTATATCAATAATGTTTTGGATGCATTTAAGGGAAATCATTTTTCGATAGGATTATTATATCTCGTATTATGTCAGCAGCTCGACTTGCCCGTTTATGGAGTACGTTTAAATACACACTTTATTCTTGCGCGCACAAAAGATTATATCACCGATTTTGAAGATACCGAAAATAATAAAAAAGAAGTATTATTTTATATCAATCCCTACAACAAAGGCCTCGCCTTCAGCGACCGCGAAATAAACAATTACCTCACAAAACTTGATGTAGAAATTACCGACAAATATTTTCTTCCAGCTTCCAATAAAGACATCCTAAAAGAATACCTCCGATACCTAATGCGCCTCCACGACAAACCGAAGGATGTAATGAAATTAAATGATTTAAGAAAGTTGGAGGATATTATTGGTGATGAGGGGGGTGGGGATTGGTGAGTTGGGTTTAATTTAAGTTTAACTTGTTTTTATAAAGTGGTTTTGGGGACTTTGAGGACTTTTGTGACCTTGTCACAGGTGTCTCCATAGTCCCCAAAAAATAATTATTAATTATTATTACTATTTCCCAAAGTTGCTCTTTTAATTTTCCACACCAATTTAATTTCCACTTTTCACTCATAAGTATTTCGCAAAAAAAAGCCGGCTACTTTTCGCGCCGGCTTTATATTTTTTGAAGTATAAATATTAGAATCCAACAAGTCCTGCGGCAAATGCCGGAACGTCTGTCTCTATACCCATATAAGTAAGTCCTCCTGCAGATTCACGAATATATTGACCAATAGTTTGACCTTCTCCATTTAAATTATATACATAATAATTTCCAAGCATTGCAATATCCTTCGGGCCTGAACCTGTTATAGCAGCTGTAGCTTGCACTAACATTAATTGACCAATTGCATTAATGTAATAAGAAGAAATTGTATTGCTTTCGGTATTTGTTACAAATGCATATCTTCCGTAAGCAGTAACTGCTAGCCAGCAAGCTGCTGTTTGTTCAGATGGAATAGCACCGTTTACATCAAATACTAAACCTGTTTCGCTTGTCATGTAAGAAGTAACTGAGCTTGCATTTTCAACGCCTGCTGCAGCATTACTAACTATCATATAGATATCTCGGGCAAAATCAAATCCAAATGGCGTAACGCCATTAGAATGATTCCAGTCCATAGAATTTGCCATACCATTTGCATCAATAAGATATTCTGTAATCCTGTTTGTATGCTTTTCAGTTACATATAACACTTTGCCACTTGGGTTAAATTTAATTTGCGCAGGTTGTGCATTAGCAGTACTCAAAGCAAGATTAGAACCTGCAATTGCAGTTAATGAACCATCGGCACCAATCATATAACCATTAATATTTGATGATAAAAAATTTGTAACATATAAATATTCATCATAAATATCAATACTTACTGGCATTTCGCCACCTGAGCTTATTGTTGACACAAGTGTAAGGTCTCCCTCTTCATCAACATTAAAAGATGAAATTGAATTGCTCCCGGCATTAACTGCAAAAAGCCACTCATGCGCTTCATCTAAAGCAATAGCTCCTTGTGAACCAAGGCCTATACCAGCTCCAGCGCCTCCTGAATTTGTTGTGCTTTGCAATGAAAGTAAGCCATCAACACCCTTTTCATACAGCAGTATTGAATTTAATCCGGCGTTGTTACTTTCTGTGTACAAATAACCTTCAGTTGACTGCTTAGCATTGGCAGAAGATAAATTAGCGTCATCAGGATTGGTTCCATTTTCTGTAACATCCATTGCAACGATTGAATTACCGCTGTCATTCATGGAGTCTATTAGATTGTCTTTGCTGCAGGAAGCAATTAGAAATGCTACTACTGACAAAGCTAATACACGACTTAATTGATAGGTTTTTTTCATTTTGTTTATTTTTATTGTTATTAAATTAGATTAACTTTTATTGTTTCTACATCAAAAATCCCAATATAATCAGAGGACATTTTTGGAAATCGCATGATGTTGAATTGAAACTTCTGATTTTATTACAAACTCCAATTTGATGTTACTCTCATTGCTTATGCCGGGTTAGTATATGTTACTTTTAAAACAATTAAAGAACCGTTATTTAAATTAAATTGAAACTTGATATACCCTTGTGATAATCAGGTAGTAACAAAATTGTTATTTTTTTAAAAAATAAATTTCTTGCTGAGAATTGGGAATAATAATTAGCGTAAGGGGCTTATTTTACCCAATTTTAGAATATCCAATTCAAGGAAGGATAATTTTACAGGAGCTGCAAAATTGAAAACCGGCGGCATATTTTTAATAAATAATAGTCAAATAACTTTTACTGTTATTTGGTATTAGTGCTTACCTTACTCAACTACATAAATTTTTTGAGTTGTATTATTGTCGTACAAAATAATTTGGAGGCCTTGTGTTTTTTTGTCAATTTTTTGACCAAGAATATTAAATCTTGCAACTTCGTAGATTGGTGATGTAATCTCAATTTCTGGTATGTCGGTTATATTTCCGATGGTAATTTTCATTTCATAAGGAAATAGTTGGAATGTTGGATAAGGGTCGTCGAAATATGCAGGCATGGCAGCGATAATAAAATAGACTGCAGTATCATTTGGGGTAAGGTCAAGGCTAAGCAGACCTTCATAATCACTGCTCATTATCACATCATGAAAACTTGCACCCGAAATACTATTTTGCACTAATATCTTTCCTTGAAAATAGGAACTTTCACCGTAGGTTCCTTCTACATCTCCATTTATTTGAAATGTGTATGTTTCCAAATTTGTATTTAATAATTTGTACGTATTGAATGACCAAGCATTCGTAGTAAGCGAATCATTGGGGCGAAACCAGCCATCACTGCCGGTATTGGTATAGGTCTGAACAAATTTATTATCATCTAAAGGATCTGCATACGTGTTCCATTCTAATCTTGCTCTGTCGGCTTGAGCAGGCAACAGAAAATCAAAATTATTTGTCATATGTGCAGCACAATCAATAAAATAATTCCGCCAATTTGTGGAGCCAATTTGATTGTAAAGATATTCTTGCGGCAATAAATTTGTTCCACTATAAAAAATGGAGGTAATTGCTGTATCAGGCAGACCTGCAATTTCGGTTAAATAATACAAGTATGTTCCCAAGCCATATTGACGCACCGTTCTTTGCCAGTTATCAGGATAGGTATCAGGTAGATTTAGCCAACCCAACCACAAAGGCACCTGTGGAATGCGCACTGCAATTTCTGAAGTGACAAATGCATTCATATGACTTGGATAACGATTAAATGCAAACCAATTTGCAGAAGTCTCCACAAACCATCCGCCATCATCCGTTGAATAAATACCGGGAGTTACATCCCACATACCATGTGTTTGAAAAATGTGAAATGTTTCGTGTGCAAGGTTTAATTCATCACCAAGAACATAATAAGGTAAAGTCATAAATGGATAGCCATTAATATCACCACCTACACCATTTCCCCAACCAAAAATATTAAAAGTATCTAATGGGTTGCCTGGAGTGTGGATGTATATATTACAATAATAACCGTTTTGCGAACTCAGTGGATCCTCCATCAGCAATTCATCTAAGCAAGTATTTCTAATTGCAAGCATACTATCCAACATCACATCTGCTTGTGCCGAATAATTAAAATCGTTATCCCACCAAACAATAAAAATACCTCGCGTCATTGTATCGCAAGAGGTTACATTGGCGTGTACACTGTTAATTGTGTATTGGGCTTTTGCAGAAGAAATTATTACGGTTAAACAAACTAAAGTAAAAGCAATTTTAGTTTTCCTATTTAAACAATTGATTAATTTGTTCATTTAATTATTTGATTTGTTTGTAAATATAACCATCGATTTGATTTTAAAAGAGAATAGAATAACATTAATTGTTATCCCTTGAAATAATTTACAACCTTAAATTCAATTTTGTAAAGTTTTCGGGTTTAAGTGGTTTATTTATTAATTTGGTTTTGGGGACTTTGGGGACAACGGTGACGCATCCTTAACTGTCACAAGTGTCCCCAAAGTCCCCAAAAATGAATTTTTATTTTTTATTTTTATTATCAATTCTAGCCTTCGTCATTCTCTCTCTAATGCCACCCTCATTAATAAACGCTATCTCTAAAGATTTCATTTGTTGCGATAGCAAATAGGTAGTAATTTTTATTAAGCAAATCATAACATTGGCGCAGATCTCAGGGTCTTTGTTTTCTATTGCTTTTATAAATGTTTCGTAGTTGGCGTTGGGGGTTTTATTTAATTCTTCAAAACGTAGAGAGAGTTTGTGGTTTCTTGTCCATTTCTCCAATTTTTTAGTCCTTAAATAATCTTCATAATCAATTAACAATTCCTCTAAACTTGCTCGGGCAACGCTTGTTAATCCCAACTTAATCAATATGCATATAAAAATCAATTAACATATTGATTTAGTTGGGGTTACCCTGAATAGCAAGCAATTGAAAGTCGTTTGATAAGGATTAGCCAAAGCTGATTTTATTACATACTAATATTTGTTTCTACTTCGATTGCTTATTCAGGGTTAATTTTATTTCTGTTTCTTTTGATGTTGCAGACACCATACTTGCTTCTGCAATATTTTGTTTGCCGCTTCGCGCGGCTTGCACCATTTGGTCTATTGTTCTATCATACTTTCTAAAAAATCTTTCTGTAAAATTTACAGTGCCATCATAAATTGTTTCTGACTTTTGGTAAGTTATTAAATTGCGATAACCACCATGCACAGGTATAAACCCGGCATTGTTTTTTTTGTTAGCCATTGTTTTGTTTTTAAGGATAAAAGCAAATCTATTGGTTTTATTTTAGTAATTCTGTTTTTGTTTATTTTCGGGTGTATGGCTTTGTTTATAAATGTGGTTTTGGGGACTTTGGCGACACCTGTGACCGTGTCAACCGTGTCCCCAAAGTCCCCAGAAAATAGTTTGCTAGGCACATCTACTTTCATTCGGAAAAGTCGAAATAAACATGTTAATATCCTGTCTAATTTTTAAATTGTAGTATGTTTTAATTTGGGTAACACGCAAAAAATTGGGCTTAGGCGCGGTTATAAGTTGTGCGCCCTACACAGTTTTTGTTCTTGTCTGTCCGGTGTGATGCAAGCCTTTAATAATTTACTATGTGTTTTTCAGGGAACTTGGCCAAAATTTATGCTCTGCGTCAAGAAAAATAATATAAAAAACATCATCTTCGATATACCCAACGACCACTTCTTTACTGTTTTGAGTTACATGCATTACCGCCCATATAACACCTGAAATATGAGTCGGCCTTTTAAATTCTGAATTTGGTGGAAATTCACCTTTTGTGTATTCTTTTATGTACTTGTATTGTCTAACTTCAAGAGCAGTATACTGCCCAACAAATTTAAGTCTAACATATAACAAAACTAGTAATTCTAATTCATCCCATTGTTCAATTGTCTGACCTTGATTAGGTAGATGTTTAGTGAAACTAAAAGTTATTCTTCTTTGCTTTGCAACTTTAGCTTCCCTTTTACCTTGCTCCCTAATATATGCTGGATCTTTCCTTTCCTTTTTACTCATACAATAAATCCATTAAGGTTTTGTTTAATTCTATTGTATCAGCTGCTCCAAATACATTTGCAAGATATTTTTCTTCGAAATCAGAAGTGTTTCTAACAGTTTTGGCATCAAATTCAGACAATGAGTATAAAGAGGAAGCTCCAAATTGGTCTTTTTCAACAAACCAAATTTGGTCTCTTCTAAAAATATCCTTGTCTAATAATTTGGAATCATGTGCGGAGAAAATTAATTGAGCACCGTTTCGATTGCATTTATGAAACAGTTCAATTAATTTTTTAGAAAGATTTGGATGCAGTTTGGAATCAAATTCGTCAATAAATAAAACGCGACCAAGTTTTAAAGTATCGTATATGGGTCCTAAAGTATGAATAAGTTTTTTTGTTCCGTCAGACTCCATCGTTGAGTTAAAAGCAACTGAGTCAATAAGCAAATCATTTTCATCATATTTATTATGGTAAGTAATTATTTCGCCTTCTTTTTCTCCTGCTTCTACATTTGTTATTTCTAGGTATTTTAGAGTCATTGATGCCCATTTTTTAAATTTGGGATCCGACTCTAATAGTTTAGCGGTAAACTTATTGTAGTTTAAATCATATAAACCACTTATTACATTCATATTCGAGAACCAATGAAAAATTATTCTGGAAATTTTCTGGTTGTTTTGGGCTAAATGACTTATAAATAGCACATTTGAATTAACGTCATTCTTGTATTTTTCTCCTTCTGGAAATGACTCTTTATTTATTTCAAATTTATTTCCCTTTCTAATAAATAAATTTACTTCCCTTTCACTTTTTCTATAAAGCCATTCTTTTTTTATTTCTCTTTTATTAATTTCAAAACCGTATCGATAGATAATTGATTTTTCAAGAAAAGAAACTTCAAACCTAGTTGGTGCTTTCTCAGCTTTAGAGTTAAGTTTAAACGAAAAATCTTGAATTGGTCTTTCATCTTCTTTTTTCAAAGAATTGCTAAAGGAATTAAAAATAACGCCGGTCATTGTTGAAATGGCCTTAATGAAATTACTTTTACCACTTCCGTTAGCACCATATACTGCAGCCGTCTTTAATAGTTCGAATTCTTTATCAGTTTTGATAACATTTGTGTCCAAATGTTCCTTAAATGAATTCACTTTTGTCATTAGAAAAGTGGCTTCGTTTTTAAATGATAGAAAGTTCTTAAATTTAAATTCGATTAACATAGTCTGGTTATAATTGGAGCGCAAATATACTACATAAAAGTAATAAATTACCATTAAATGGTAAAAAATTTATTTAATGCGCTTTTTTTATTAAAAATTAGCATATTAAATGTCATGAGACCGAAAACCTACTGTACGTGTCAAAGCGAAAATTGTCGAACCGAAAAGCTACTGTTCTTGTCTAGGGAGATGCTTGAACGTCCACCGGGCGCATTACTTATAACGTTTGGCAGCTACCCGAAGGGCGGGACTTTTACCACTAAACTTCATTCGGAGAACTGAACTTTCAGCTTGCACAAATGTGTCTGCGGAGCACGAAACCCCGCCTTTTGGGTAGCACCTATGTAAAAGCAGTAAATTGAGTTCCATTTTTTTATTCATATGTGGTACGGCAAGTAAAGTTGTCGTCCACCCAAAAAACATTTTATATGGCAACACAACTTACTGCTATACCAAAGCTATACATTGGTATGGACATTCACAAAAAAAGTTGGAGCATTCACATACGCACCGATATCAGCGACCATAAATCGTTCACAACTCCGCCTGATTGTGAGGTGTTGTATAATTATGTGACATCGCATTTTCCGGAGCATCAAGTTGCATTAACTTATGAAGCCGGTTGTTGCGGATTTAGCGCAGCACGGTATTTTTTAAACTTAGGTTGGGATGTTTTGGTTGTAAATCCTTCAGACATTCTACGTATGGATAAACAACAATATCAAAAAACAGATACGATTGATTGTCGCAATTTATCTAAACAATTAAAAGCTGATCAACTAAAAGGTATTTATGTGCCAGGTGAAGATCAAGATCAATTAAAAATCTTATTGCGCCAGCGCGCAGAAATAACCAAACAATTACGAAGTGTGAAAGCACAAATAAAAAGTTTATTACTTTATCATGCATATCAAATTCCTGATAAGTTTGATAACCCGAATTGGAGTAAAGATTTTATTCAATGGTTAAGTTCAATTAAATGGACTAATGAACTTGGTAAGTTTTGTATGGAAAGTAAACTGCGTATTTATTCCATGATACATAAAGAACATTTGCAATTGGCAAATCAATTAAGGTCCTATTGCAGAGAACATTACAAAAAAGATTATTATTTACTCAAAAGTATACCCGGAATTGGCGGATACTTGGCAAGTACAATATTGGCTGAAATTGGTGATTTAAGGCGGTTTGGGAGCGAAACGGAGTTGGCGTCTTATATTGGTGTTGTTCCGGTAATACAAAACTCAGGAGCAAAAGAAACAATGCAACGGGTAACTCCTCGTTGTCGCGCTTTACTCAGAAGTTACATTATTGAAAGTGCATGGGTTGCTTTGCGGATGGATCCTGCTATGCAAAATTATTATCGCAAACATATTGGCAAAAATCCCAAAAGCATTATAATAAAAATTGCTAGGAAATTAATTAACCGAATGTTATCTGTAATAAAAAACGAAACGCCATATCAATTAAGTACCACAAAAATACAAACCAAAAAAAGCATGCAATTAAAATAAAACAATAAAAAATAATTAAACAATTTTATTAACCAATCAATAAAGCTCAAAATAACAAAAGCATACTACAAAACAGCACAGGTGAAGCAATGCAAATTACTTTCACATCTTGTAGCAGGTAGATGTTTTTATTTTAGTTAAACCCATACAGGTGCTGGTAGACAGTAAAGCTATTGTACTACACATAGGAGTGTGAGCTTAATGATTTAAATAATTTGTTGAAATATGCAAAACCACATCGCGCAAGCCCTGCCGGTTTTACACATTCCAACAAATATCACGACGATGATGACTTAATTTTAAAATAAAATATTACTTTTGGGCGGTAGTTTACTGCTTTACATAGGAGGTGCTGTTGTGCGTTCGTGCTTCTCCGTCCATGGTCTGTTAAGTTACTTTATTAATACTGCTTTGGTGCGTTCGAGAAGTCTCCAATCATAAATGTATGTTTTCCTTTTGCGGCAATCTTTGTGATTGTCTCCATGAATTGGAAGAACTTTATATTGTCGTCACCTTTCATTAATTCTGATGCGTTCTTCAATGCTCTTGCAGTCGCAACTGCTGTCCTTGCATTTTCAAGGTCTGCCTTTGCTCTGATTTTAGATTCAAGATGTTTTGCAAACAAGTCTTGAATGGCTTTGGGAAAAGTTATGTCTTTGAGTTGTGCTTGTTGAATTGAAATGCCAAATTCCAAAACTTGTTTTTCCATTTCGTCATTCTTAAAATCCGAAAGTTCACTTCGTTTTTCGTTTAGTTCTTCGCTGTCAAACGATGCAATTTTATTGCGAATAAACACTTGGACAATATTGTAAACTCTTTGCTCAGCTTCTCCTATCGTTGCTTGGATTTGTCTGCTAACTTCAAACTTGCTTAAAAACTTTTCACCGTCTGCAATTTTGTAAAGTATGTTGAAAGAAAATCGAAGTGCAACATTGTCCTTTGTCAATACTTCTTGATTTGTAATTGCAATTAACTTGTCTGTTGTCGGTAAGCAAATAAGTTCAGTGCGGTTTTTCCAATCCCAAATTTCATGTCTGCCTGAAGTTAGTTTGTCTTCTAAAACATTGTCACGAAATAAAAAACCAATTTGGTTTGGTCTTACCTGATAGTCTTTTTTAAATAGTCCCATTATATGTAGAGTTTTGATTTTTAAAATTAAAAAGATGAAGAACACCAAAAGTGTGGGAAAAAGAATTGAGTTCCGAAAAAATGTCGGAACGGTATCCTTCTTTTTGCAAACACAAATTCGGTCTAAGCATTACTGCTCTGTTCTTCATCTTTTTGTTTACAGATTTTGAGTCTGGAGCTATCCAAAGCATTACAACCAATGTAAACGAGGAGTCGACCCCTTGGGACTTTGCTCCGCAATACCCTGTTTAGTTTGCAAGTCCCATGTGTCAAACAGGTGGCGGTTTATCGTTAATATTTTATTTTCTATTGTCAATTTATTTTGTCTGTCAGTTGATGAGCAAAGTTATAATTTATTCCTGTCCGTTGTTGTTTGCACTTTCGCCATAGCATGAGGCATAACGTTCCCAGGGCAGGCGCAGGAAGCGTTTTTAAAATTAATTTTTCTACGAAGCCGAGATTATAAATTTACTAAAAAATTGTCTTACGAAGCAGAATGTGCTTTTTGCGCTTGCCCTGTGTTATGTGGCGTTTTACCCCATATCATTTCGTTTATTTCTGCCGATGTAATAATGTCACACCCGCTCCACAGTTTAAGCTTAGCTGTCTACATTTTTGTAAATTTGAATTCTACAGTTATTGTTAAATCCATCAGTCCGTCTGCTCCAATTAATTTCCATAAATGGAGTAGGGTCATTTTTATTTAAATAGAATTTCGTTAATTTCCACTTACCACCGCTCAAACTATTTCTGTTTAGTCTTGAGGAAGTTTTGGAGAAATATTTTGAAAGTTCACGTTTTACTTTTCTGTATTGCCTTTTTGCACCGAACACTGAATTAAAGTCCATTTCTAATCCGATGACCGGAGAAGTATGTGTTCGATAGTAAATATCGGTTTCTCTAATTACAATCGTATCATTTTTAAAATAGGAAACTGTCACATCGAAACTTTCTAAATTTTTGTCAAGGGAGTTTCTTAAAAATGTCGTTTCGTATTTTTTAGTATTTTTTAAAACGAAATTCAGGATGCTATCTGCAGATTGTAGAACAGGAATACCCTCGAAGTAAAGTTGAAGTTTGTTTGCAAGTTCATTGTTTCTTTTTAAAATGATCGCTTTGTCTTTTGTAATAACAAAGTCTTTTTTGTATAATAAAGTGTCATTGCAAAAACAGGGTTTGTCTTCTGGGTCTTTGCAATTAAACATAGGGTTAATAATAATTTGCGAGTATTTAAAATTAAAAATTATTGTGTCCCCATGTAAAAAATAGTTGCCCTCAATATTTTCTTTTTCTTTTCTCAGGTCACCACTAAGTTTTGTTATTACTGAAAAACGGTTTGTCTTGCTGTCGAGTTTTAAGTCCGTTTTCACACCTTGCATTACTATTTCAGTACTTGATAAATAGGTATAGTTTCCAGTCTCGTTTTTTTTGGTCTGCGCGAAAGCTGTTGTCGAAACTATAATGGAAAAAAGTATCAAAGGCTTTTTTGTCAAGATATATTTTTTGTCGGACGAAATTTCGTCTGCGTTACTACTAGTAATGTTATTAGAGTATTTATTTTGTCTCAGTGTGTGTCAAATTTAATTCCTTATCAATTTTGCTGACAAATTCCGTTTCAAAAATGTTCGTTAACTTTTTTTTTAATCTCCCTTTAAATCTAAAGCTATGATGTCCTTCACTACCTCCATTCGTATTCTTGTCGAATGCATAACAAATAAATATTTCAGAGGTCTGTGAATTGTTCCAATCTTCGTCTGAACCATAGTACCTGAAAGTATATCTGTTTGAATTTTGTCCTGATGTAATTTTTATTGTCACATAGTGCTTTATGTCATTATAGAAATTTTCACCTGCGCTGTAAATTTTGTCTGAATTGCTATGATCTAATAAAGGTGAACTGCCAAGATAATCTAGAGAAGTGTCACGGTAAATATTTGGATTGTGTTTGATTACATTCATAACTGCACTTTCCAGTT
>JBBRGZ010000075.1:0-11994 GCA_038223395.1 Chitinophagales bacterium | reverse complement strand
GAGCAATTTTATGACATACATTAAATAAAAAATCCGGCCATACAACAAATTCAAGCTGCCGGCCGGAGATTTTTTAAAAGATATTTATAACAGTCCCTTTTTTTCTTTTTGAATAAAAATGCCATCCAAGGTTTCGCTATTAAATTCGGCAACCGGTTTGTCGTTAATATTAAAATACACAGCAGAAATAAATATAGCTTGTGCTGCAGAAATAGTTGTAATTACAAGCATTACTCCGATTGCTGCCAAAAATATTCCAACAAAAAAATGAATTAAACTACCGAGAAAAAACAACGGAATTGCAACCAGAATTACAGCAAGAAACTGTACAATACCAAAACTAAAAGTAGCTCCTAATGATTCACCCCATTTCTCTTTAATTATAGCAACAGAACGGCGATATGCGTCTATAGGTGCAAGATTTTCGTATGCAAGCACGGGTACAACAAAAAATGTGGTAACCGACCAGGCTATACCAAGAATTGCAGTAATAATTTGTCCTATACGACCGAGATATTCTTCAATCAATCGGAAAATTAATCCCACAGTTGCTGCAACAGCCGACCAAGCAAGTATGGCTCCAATTCGACTCATACTGAAATTAATACCATCGCGCACAGTAGGTTTTCCACCTTCAAAATAAATGCGCGCACAATGTATTAATGCCATGTTAAAAAATACAATTACAAAATAATTAATCAGATAAAAAAGGAAAATTAAAATATAATTTCCGATTGAGCCTTCTTCGAAGGTGCGTTCAAAATCCCAGCCACTTGGAACGAATAAAATGGCTAAAAAAGAGACTGTTAACAAAATAAGCGCAATTCCGGAAAATAGCGGAAACAGCAATAATTGTTTGTTTTTTTTGAGGACGTTAAAACTGCTCATCGACAGTTTCCATCCATTTGAAAGGCGGTCTAGGAATCCCATGTGGTTTATTTTTTATAAATGTAAAAATATTTGGGGAAACTACAAAATTGGGAGTGAAGCGCCTATTTAAGTTGAAATGTTTTCGCCATCGTTTTAAAAGTATTCAAATCTGATTCGAAATTACCCAAAGTAGTTCCTAACATAATATAAAACAAATCATCTTGTGCATATAAAATGATTTCGTAATACATTTGTTTTTTCTTTTGGCTATTGAGTCCGTGTGCTACCACTTCGTAGCCTTCCATATTATTTAAGGTGATGGGATGTATTTCTTCCACTTCTGTAGTTTCTCCATAAGGCAAGGCTTTTAATCGCGCTATGCTGTATTGTTCGCGTGTGGCAATATTTACTTCTTGTTTTCCACTGCCTACAATAAAAACTTCTTTATTTTCTGTTTGAGTTGGCATTAATCCGTCTAAGGTATAAATTAAACTGCCCGATAAATACGAGGTGTATTTAAAATTGGAGCTGCTGATATCTACTTTAAATTTTGCTGCAAATTCACCATTTACAATTTGCTCTTTATGATAAGTAATAGAGAGCATAGATTTGTGTATTGGTCTTCGTAATTTTTTTTGTGATGCAGGATAAATACCAGTAATTAATTCAGTAAATGATGAATCGCCAAACATTAAAATCTGTTTATTGAAGTTTGTATTATTTAATAATTGGGTTACATAATATAAGGTTGCATTGTAATTTTGAATTTGAAGATTTTCTGTTTTTACCAAAATCATTCCCTGATTTTTAATTACGTCCGGAGTAAAGTTGATAACCATTTGCGCATAAGATGTTGGCATTTCTACTATCATAATTGATGCTGCGGCATCAGCTTTTTCAAAGCCACTAAAAATCGCTGACGCAGTAAATTTCTTCGGGGGAATAATGCGACACTTTGTGCCTTCAACAATTACAGATTTTTCATTTTGTGCAAATACAATTGAGTTTAATAGAATGAAAATAAAGAGGAATTTAATTTTCATCATACAATTAATTAATGGGTGATTTTATCTTCAGAAATATTTTCTGCAGCAATTTCTTTTTGTAATAATTTTTTATCCAAAATAAATGGTCCGAATGGAATAATGGATGCAAAAACTGCTAATGCTGTTTTCTTAAAACTCCAATTGAGCGCCATTTTTGTATCCAAACCTGTAAACATGTATAATACAAAAAGGCCGCCGTGTATCCATCCCATAATATCAACAGCCATGGGCATATTTGCGATATATTTTAAGGGCATTGCAATAAATAATAATACCAGAAATGAGGTGCCTTCGCACACAGCTACCGTTCTAAATCTGCCTATTTCCGTTTTATACCAAGGTTTTTTCATTTGTAATGATTTATTTTTTACCTCTCAAAGGTATTACCTTTCTGACGAATAGAAGAATTTGAAATGGTATGGCGATATTGCTTTGGTGTTTTAATTCTTACTTTTACATTCGTTAAAAATTTAAAAAATGATAAAGGTTGGGGAATACAATTATTTAACTGCAATTCGCTCTACGCCACAGGGTATTTATCTTGATGATGATGAAGGAGGGATTTTGCTTCCTATAAAACAGGTTCCAAAAGGTGTAAAGGAAGGCGATGTGATAAATGTTTTTATTTATCACGACAGCGAAAACAGATTAATTGCAACCACCGAAACACCAAAGGCTATTTTAGGCGATATTGTTGAACTCACCGCACTGAGCGTTACTCCAACCGGAGCATTTTTGGATTTTGGTTTAATAAAAGATTTGTTTTTGCATAAATCCGAAATGGAAGCACCTGTTTCTGTTGGCGATAAACTTTGGGTTAAAATAATTCTTGACGATGCCGGCAGATTAGCAGCTTCAGAAAACTTAAAAACGGGCGCTGGAAATTCAGAAATTACTGTTGCAGAAAACGAAAATGTAGAACTCACCATTTTAAAACAAACCGACCTTGGATATAATGTTTTAATCAATAAGCGCCACATCGGTTTATTGCATTTTAGCGATGTTTTTCAACATGTACAAAAAGGAGATAAATTAGTAGGTCACATTAAAACAATTCGCAGCGACAATAAAATTGATGTTGCAGAAGGCAAACACGGTTATGCTAAAATTGAAGATGAATTAGAAAAAATAATTCGTCTTTTAGAGGAGAGTAATGGCTTCCTTCCCTTTCACGACAAAAGTGATCCGAAAGATATCTATGCGTATTTCAGTATGAGTAAAAAATCGTTTAAACAAGTAATTGGTAGTTTGTATAAACAGCGCATCATTACACTCGAAAAAGACGGCATTCGGTTGGTTTAACCCTGTATAAGCAATTCATTGAGCAATTCATAAAAACTTTAATAAAATCACATGTTTTAAGCCACTAATGAACTATTTCCAATCGTTTGCTATTCAAGGCGCGTCCAAAATTTCTTTCACCCTTCCCACTTGTCCATCCTCCAGCCGCACCTTAATGCCATGGTGATGATTGGGAGAACTTGTAAGAATATCTTTTACATAACCCTCGGTTAAATTTCCGCTGCGCTGGTCTTCTTTTAAAACGATATTTACATGTGCTCCAATTTTAATATTTGCTCTGATTGTGTTTTGCATAATTTTATTTTTTATCAATAACACTGCGCAATAATGCACGTACTCTTTTATCTGCTTCGCGATTGTAATTTATTTCGTCGCTTTCTTTTTGATGTGCTTTTACTTTATTAAAAATGAGGTTGTTGTTTTCCATTTGATGAATAAGTGTCCTCACCACGTCTACATTAGGAAATGGTTTTCCTGCCTTTGTTAAAAACTGCTGCTGTTTTAATTTATCTTTTCTATTTACAAGATTTACAACGTATTGACTATCAGAAAAAATTTCAATTTCTAAATAGGTTTTTTTTAAGCTATTTGCAAAATCTATTGCAGAAATTACCGCTTGTAATTCCATCCTGTTATGTGTTGTATTTTCTGCTGTTCCCTCCAAAATCTGTTGTATTCCCTCAACAAAAACAAGCGCAACCCATGCGCCGGTGGTTAATTGGGTGTGACAACTTCCATCGGTGTAAATGATACAGCTATTTGTTTCTGTGGTATTCAGGACTGCTTTTAATTTGAGTAAAGTTAATCAGAAAGCAATAAGGTATTACGTTGTAATTTTACACTTGTAAATTTGATGCATGAAATCGGCAAGTGTAAGTGAACTCAAAAAAGAATTAAAATCCCGCGAGAGCGGCGAAATACTCGAAATTTGTGCGCGTTTAATTAAATATAAAAAAGAGAACAAAGAATTACTCACCTACATTTTATTTGAGTCGGAAGATGAACAAGGATATATACAAGGCAATAAAGATGAAATGGATGTGCAGTTTGAAGAGATGAATCAAAATACTTTGTACTACATTAAAAAAAGTGTACGCAAAATACTCAGGTCGCTCAATAAATATTTGCGATTTTCTGCCAACTTAGAAACAGAAACCGAGTTGCGGATGTATTTCTGTAAAAAGATGCAGGATTTAGATGTTGATATAAAACAGAGTAATGCGTTAAATAATTTGTACTTGATGCAAATTAAAAAAATTGGCATCGCAATTTCAAAGATGCATGAAGATTTGCAATATGATTATACTAAGCAAATGGAGAAGTTGAAGTGAGGGTGATAGTTAGCAGCAGCGTCCTTCAGGGTTAATGGATTTTATTTAATGAAGGGACGCTACCGCGGCGTTTCCAATTGATTAATAAATCGAAGTTGAGTATCACCTTCCTCTAAATTATTAATTTAATTAAAAAACTTTCTATTCCACTTAATAAAAATCATAAAAAATGCCGCATCACATGATGCAGCATTTTTAAAATTATAATTTGAGCTAATTTTTATCCATTCATTGTAGCCAAAAACTCTTCGTTGCTTTTTGTTCCGCGCATGTTTTGTAGAATAAATTGCATGCTTTCTTCAGTATTCATATCTGCAAGATGATTTCTCAATACCCAGATACGTTTTAACACATCTTTTTCGTGTAATAAATCATCGCGACGTGTTGAGCTTGCTGTTACATCAACACTAGGGAATATACGTTTGTTGAATAATTTACGGTCGAGTTGTAATTCCATATTACCTGTTCCTTTAAATTCCTCAAAAATAACCTCATCCATTTTGCTACCTGTATCAATTAATGCAGTTGCGAGGATGGTTAATGATCCACCATTTTCAATATTACGCGCAGCACCAAAAAACTGTTTCGGTTTTTGCATTGCATTAGCTTCCACACCGCCTGATAATACTTTTCCTGATGAAGGAGCAACGGTATTATGTGCACGTGCTAGACGTGTAATTGAATCGAGTAAAATCACAACATCTTGTCCGCATTCAACCATCCTTTTAGCTTTTTGTAAAACGATGCTCGACACTTTTACGTGTTTATCTGCGGGTTCGTCGAAGGTACTTGCAACAACCTCTGCATTTACGCTGCGTTCCATATCGGTAACCTCTTCCGGGCGTTCATCTATTAATAAAACAATAAGATAAATTTCGGGATGATTTTGTGCTATGGCGTTTGCAATAGATTTTAATAGAAATGTTTTTCCCACTTTTGGTTGAGCTACAATCATTCCGCGTTGTCCTTTTCCAATTGGTGTAAACAGGTCAATTACTCTTGTAGAATAATCGGTAGCGCTATATACCAGATTTAATTTTTCATCCGGAAAAAGCGGTGTTAAATAATCAAAAGGTACTCTATCGCGAATTTCTTTTGGGTCGCGGCCATTAATAGTTTCTACGCGTAAAAGGGCAAAGTATTTTTCACCTTCTTTCGGAGGGCGAATAAATCCTGTCACCCAGTCGCCGGTTTTTAAACCAAACAACTTTATTTGCGATGGA
This sequence comes from Chitinophagales bacterium, assembly GCA_038223395.1. Taxonomy (GTDB): domain Bacteria; phylum Bacteroidota; class Bacteroidia; order Chitinophagales; family BACL12; genus UBA7236. The sequence goes on along the minus strand of JBBRGZ010000075.1, from coordinate 6,222 downwards.
GAAACATAAATATCGTCGGGTGAAGTGAGGTAATTATAATCGGCGCTGCGCAAAAATCCGTAGCCATCCGGCATCATTTCTAAAACACCTTCACCCGGCACGGCGCCGTCGAGGTCGATATTAAAACGCACTTCGCGTTGTTTTTTAGGATATTGTTGTTGCGGTTGCGGTTCTACTTTTTCAGTTTTTTCAACTACAGTATTTACCTGATCATCCTGTGGTTGCTCTTCCACAACTTCCGGTTCGGGTTCCGGTTCTTCTATCGGATGTTCATCTTCAATGGTAAGTTGGGTGTTGCTGAATTTTTCAGAAACCTCGTCATCAACGGGTGTTTCTTTTTTCTTGCGGGGACGAAGCAAGCGTTTGCGGTCTTTTTTATCCGCCTCACCTGCAATTTGAGCATCAACAATGGCACCTACAAGCTCACTTTTGCCCATTTTCTTGTAGTTTGAAATGTGAAATGGGTCCGCTATCTCTCTCAGTTCAGGAACGAGCATATCGTTCAACTGTGCTTCAGTATACATAAAAGCTTAATATTGGTTAGAAAAAAATTCAAAAATTTACCTGTGCGTCGATTTATTAAATACGAAAAGTTGGGAAAAAATTTACTGAATACATACTTTTGAAATATTCAGACGAGATGTCCGCTACTTAGTTCGAGGACTTTACGGTGCAATAATAAGGCGGATATTTTAAAAAAGCAAAAAAATCTTTCAAATCGTTGTATTCCACGCTGTATTTGCATCGTTTTAGGGTGTTGATTCAGGATTTTGCTCAAAATTAGGACTTATATTTGCGGCAAATACTGGTTATGTTAGAAATAAATTATCTGAAATCAAATACTGAAATTGCCAAAATACGCCTCGCAAAAAGGCACAAATTTGACGTGGGGCAGATAGACGTTTTACTTGAGTTAGATGATGATAGAAAGAAGATGCAAACTGATATGGATAATACGCAAGCAGAAATTAACACATTTTCCAAAGCAATTGGCAAACACATGGCTTCAGGAAATTCGACGGAAGCCGAGGTAATGAAAACAACAATTTTCACCTTAAAAAACACCTTATCTGAATTTACAGAAAATCATATATTAACAATAAATAAAATAAAAGAAATTCTGATAAGCATTCCGAATTTACCTCAGGAAATTGTGCCCGACGGAAAAGAACCTGCAGATAATTTGGAAATAAAATCTGCAGGAAAAATTCCTGAATTTTCTTTTGAAGCAGTGCCACATTGGGAGCTCACTTCTAAGTATCAATTAATAGATTTTGAGCTTGGAAATAAAATAACAGGCAGCGGATTTCCTGTGTATATTGGCAAGGGTGCAAAGTTGCAACGCGCATTAATTGCGTTCTTTTTAGACCGTGCAATAGATGCCGGATATACTGAATATATTCCGCCATTATTAATAAATGAGGAGAGTGGATTTGGAACAGGGCAATTACCTGATAAAGAAGGACAAATGTATCATGCAGTTGAGGATAATTATTTTTTAATTCCCACGGCAGAAGTGCCCATTACAAATATTTATCGCGACGTAATTATAAAGGAAGATGAACTCCCTATTAAAATGACAGCATACACACCTTGTTTTAGAAGAGAAGCAGGAAGTTATGGAAAAGAGGTAAGAGGATTAAATAGATTGCATCAATTTGATAAGGTGGAGATTGTGCAAATTGCACATCCCGAACAGTCGGATATGCTGCTTGAAAAAATGGTTAAACATGTGGAGGATATTATTATTTCCTTAGAATTACCTTACCGCATTTTAAGATTATGTGGTGGCGATATGGGATTTTCTGCTGCAATTACGTATGATTTTGAAGTGTATTCTGCAGCACAAAAAAGATGGCTGGAAGTGAGCTCAGTATCTAATTTCGAAACCTTTCAGGCAAACAGGTTAAAATGCAGATATAAAGGTGTTGATGGTAAAAATAAACTAGTGCATACGCTCAATGGAAGTGCATTAGCATTGCCAAGGATAGTTGCAGCGTTATTAGAAAACAATCAAACTGAAAATGGCATCAATTTGCCGGAGGTATTGCACAAGTATACGGGATTTGGCACTATTTCCTAATAAATAATTTGTATATTTGGTATGGAGAATCGTTGAGGATTTGAGTTTGTGAAAACCTTTTTTATTAACCTAAACGCAATTCTATGTCAATTAAAACCCACCCAAAATCAGGATCTGCTTTGCTCATCCTTTTTTTATTACCAAGTTTATTTTTGCCTTTTTATTCCTGTTCGCAAGCTACACATGAAAATGTAATTATTGGCGAAAAACAATTTGTTATTACTACCATGGAAAAGAATAAACCGGAAACGGCTGCAGTAGAACAAGTTACATTTAAAGATTCTATTTTCGACAATTTGCAATGTCATCAATACGGATTTACATCAACCACTTATACAACTAAAAAATCAGGCGAAAGTTTTTCTTTTGAGGCAGAAATGCCAAGTACTTCTGAAGGGTCAATGACGTGGACAGGTATGGTAAATGGTGATAATATTGAAGGTACTATGGTATGGAAAAAAGCTGGTCAGCCCGACTTGCAATATACTTTCAACGGCAAAACTGGAATGTTGCCTGAGAAAAAAGAAATTTCTTTAGACGGCAAAATATTTAACACGAACACAATGGTGCACGGAAAACCCGAAACTGCGTACGATGAAAATTGGACCTTCGACGGCGGCACTTTGAGGAGCGCAAGTTGCGAACCTTATGGGTTTTCAAAATCACCTTACAAAGCGTGGGAACAAGAGGGAAAAATAACGATGGAATGCAATTTCCAAAGTGCTGAAAACGGACATATGGATTTTACCGCAACTATTATAGATGAAAAATTAAACGGTAATGTTGTTTGGGTAAAATCAGGGCAGGAAAATGTTAATTATGATGTGACCGGAAGTTTAGAAAAGTAATAACTTAATATAAAAAAGCGAATTTATTTTCGCTTTTTTTATTCTTTTCGAGTCCAATATTCTGTGTGATAAACAAAGCTCCAATAACCTCTTAATACCAATTTATTTTTTCCATCGAGCCACATATCGCAATCGTAAGTTTTTCCGTTTTGACAATTATACACTGTGCCATTTTGCCAAAATCCTTCTTTAAATTCGAGATGTTTTAAAACTACTAATCCCATGAGCGGCACATTTCTTTTTGATGCATCTGGATTTTCTATATCTGTTCTGGGTTTTCCATTATCGTCGGCTTGGATATATAGCCAGTTTATTTTGCCATAATATTTATCGCCTGATTTATAAATTTCAACTATCAGTCTGCCATTTTCAGAAAGCCATTTTCCCACAACGGCTTCAGGATTTCCTTGCGCTTTTGCATGCGGCAAAAACACCATAAATAAAAAGGAAGTGATAAACAATTTCATTTTAAATTTTTTTCTTAAGGGGATTTTTATTTTGCTTTTGTCCAAGTTTCTGTGCGATAAACAATTCCCCAATATCCACGAATTTTCAATTGGTCTTTTCCGTCGAGCCACATTTCGCAATCGTATTTTTTCCCATTTTTAGGGTCGTAAATGCTTCCGTTTTTCCAAAATCCTTCATCAAAGTCGAAACCTTTTAAAATAACAAGCCCCATAAGAGGCACATTGCGTTTTGTTTTATCAGGATTTTCGTCGTCAACTTTCGCTGTGCCATCGTCTTCATTTGGCTCTCTCAACCAAGTAATTTTGCCGTAGTATTTATTGCCTTCTTTATAGATAGTAACTTTTGCATCGTTATCACCATTAATCCATCCGCCAACAACGGCATCTTGCCAATTCTGTGCCTGAATTGAAAGGCTAATGCATATTGCAACAAAAAGTACAGTGAGTTTTTTCATATAGATTGTGTTTATTCTATAAAGTTATAAATAAAGTTTGAAATAATAGCGATGCAGGCTTAGGCAATTAACTTAAATTAATGCATTTATAAATTATTATTTGCCATTACATCAACTTTTTCGCCTAAAAAATGCGGCTTTGTTTTAATAATATAACAATCGAGAAACGCACTTACTCGAGCAGGATATTCGCGCCAAGTAACTTTGGTAATTGTATATGGATCTTTTGCAGCGTAACCTGTTACAGAAAGGTGTTTAGATTCTGCAATATAAATTGCGCGTTCGAGATGAAATTCTTGAGAAACAATTATAAAATGATTTAGTCCGAACACTTCTTTTGCCCGCACCATAGAATCGAAAGTTCTAAAACCAGCAAAATCGAGAACAATATCTTCTGGAGATACACCTTGCTCAACAAGTGCATTAAACATTTCCTGAGGTTCGTTGTAATTGCTTACACTATTATCGCCGCTTACAACTATTTTTTTTACTTTTTTTGCATGATATAATTCTGCTGCTGCATTAATTCTGTTTGCAAAAAATTGATTTTGTTGTCCGTTTACAATATAACGCGAAGTACCTAAAACAACGGCAACATCTTGAGAGGGAATTTTATTCATGTCGGAATAAATATTATCCTCTGCAGTTTTATGCATGTATAAACTAATACAATAAGTAAATAAAATGCCTGCAATAAAACATGCAGAGCCCCAAAAGAGTATTTTTTTTACAAGTCGTTTTTTGAAAGGATTAAACATATACAAATGTATATTAAATTTGATTTAAAAACAACGACAAAATGTTACTGCGATTTAACCAAATTATTTTTGAGCAACCACTCAGCAATCTGAACTGCATTTGTTGCGGCGCCTTTGCGTAAATTATCGGCTACAATCCAACAATTTAATGTATTTGCTTGCGAGTAATCACGGCGAATTCTACCAACAAAAACGTCATCCTTTCCTTCGGCATCAATTGGCATTGGGTATATTTGGTTTGATGTATCATCTTGCACAACAACACCTTCTGTATTATTCAAAATCTGCATTACATCTGCAATATCAAAATCGTTTTCAAATTCTACATTTATGCTTTCGCTATGTCCCCCACTTACTGGAACGCGCACTGCAGTTGCAGATACTTGAATAGCATCATCCCCCAAAATTTTTCTTGTTTCAAAATGCATTTTCATTTCCTCTTTTGTAAATCCGTTATCGGTAAATATATCTACTTGCGGAATTACATTTTTATCAATCTGATAATTATATGCAGGATTTTCAACAACACGGCAACCGCTTGATCGTTCGTTGTATAATTGCATAATTCCTTTTGCTCCGCTACCGGAAACTGATTGATAAGTTGATACTACAATGCGTTTTATTTTATATTTTTTATGTAGTGGATTTAATACTAAAACCATTTGAATAGTAGAACAATTTGGATTAGCAATAATGCCGCTTTTTAATTGCAGAATACTTTCAGGATTAATTTCCGGAACAACCAAAGCACAATTGGTGTTCATGCGCCAAGCGCTCGAATTATCTATTACCCAACATTGTATTTTTTCAAATTCGGGTGCCCAATCTAATGATGTTTGGCCTCCGGCACTAAACAAAACAATTTGAGGTTGTTTTTGCAGTGCTTCTTGCATGCTAACAACCGGAATATCTTCCCCCCTAAATTTTATTTTTTTACCTACAGACTGCTCTGTCGCAACGGGAATTAATTCTGTTAAAGGAAAATTTCTTTCCTCCAAAATTCTGCGCATCATTTGACCAACTAATCCGGTGGCGCCTACAATTGCTATTTTCACTGTAATTCTTTTTTACAAAGGTAATGCGGTGCTGTTATTTATTTTACCATGGAATAAGCAATAGAATAAGTAAAAATTAACAGTCAGTAATACAATTAGCTGTTTGATGCATTAACAAACAATTTCCAATTGTTTGCTATTCAGGGTAAATCCAACTAAATCAATAGTTTAGTTAATTTTTAAAATCTATTTGATTAAGTTGGATTAACTTGAGGATTAAGCGCTTAAAGTTGAAAAAAAATGTTTGATAATATATAAATTTACCCTGGTTTAACATAAAAAACATCCCTTAAAATCAATAAATGTTCGTATTTTTCGCACCCAATCTATGAAAAACCTCATTTTATTTTGCACATGCTTCCTCATTTCGGTTACTTGTTTTGCACAGTATTCCGAAAATTTTAACGACGGCGATTTTGTTGGTTGGACAGGAAATGATACCAATTTTGTTGTTGACGGGCTTTTTCAATTGCAGCTTTCAGGCGATTGCGCTGCTGGTGGAACAAACTACCTTTCAACTCCGGTTTCTACATACGATACTGCCACTTGGGAGTTT
>JBBRGZ010000074.1:0-12314 GCA_038223395.1 Chitinophagales bacterium | reverse complement strand
AGATGCAGTGTTAGCATTGGAAATGGACGGTTCTACAGTTGCAACTAAAATTGAAGAACAGGTTGGAAAAATCGGAGAAAAAATTGAAATAACGGATTATGCAATGCTTAAAGGTGAAACTGTAGTTGGCTATAATCACTCGAATGGAAAAGTGGGTGTGTTGGTTTCTTTAAATCAAAAAAACAGAGAAGAAGCAGGAAAAGATATTACCATGCAAATTGCTGCAATGGCTCCGATAGCAATTGATAAAAGTGATGTGCCCGCAGATGTGCAAGCGCGCGAATTAGAAATTGGTCGCGAACAAGCAAAAGCACAAGGCAAACCGGAAGCTATCTTAGATAAAATTGCAACAGGAAAATTAGAGGCTTATTTTAAAGATGCTACTTTGTTAAATCAACAATTCGTAAAAGATAATGCGAAAACAATTCGCGAAGTGCTAACAGGTATAGATAAAAACCTTGCTGTTACTGCTTTTAAAAGAGTTGCTTTAGGCGCTTAAAAGATACAAACTCAAAAACCCGGTATATTCCGGGTTTTTTTTTGCCTTGAACTGAGTAAGGTTTAGGTGGAAAACGTTGCCATGCATCCTAATGATATAAAAAACAATCTGTATTTTTGAACCAACAAAATCTGGATAACCATGGCACACACGTTTAAACAATTTTGTATCTGCATGCTTTTGCTTCCAACAGCCCTATATGCAAATACACCCGGACTTCTAAATAATCCGTCAAATACTCCACCACTTTATTTTATTGAAAATAAGGGGCAAATTACTGATACCGAGGGGAAGTCCCTTTCGGAGGTATTGTACGTTGTAAAAAATAATCATTTTAATATTTACATTTATAAGGACGGACTGAGTTATCAATTTGAACAAATTGTTGCAGAATCTGATATTAATGATAATGTAGGCAATGATATTTATCAGGAAATAATGCAGTTAGAAAATGCCCAAAGAAAAACCTGCCGATTAGATGTTAAACTTTTAAATGCAAATAAAAATGCAACTGTAAATGCCGAGGATAAGGCTGCTTATTTTGAAAATTATTTTAATTCTGAATACAGCTCAAATGCAATTACACAAGTTGGCGCATTTCAAAAAATTTGTATAAACAATATTTATCCGGGAATTAATTGGATTTTATATTTTAAGGATAATACTTTGAAGTATGATTTTGAGGTAAGTGCGGGAGTAAATCCTAATTGCATTCAAATGCAGATTTTAAATGCAGGCTCAACACAATTAATAGATAACAAGAGTTTAAAAATCTCAACAGAGTTGGGAGATATTAATGACAGCAATTTATATTGTTACGAAAAGGAAAATAATAGTAAAGTTGCCGCCCAATTTAAATTAGAGAATAATATACTTTCTTTTTCTACCGAAAATTATAATACAAATAATACCTTAATTATTGATCCGGAAATTAGCTGGTCAACATATGTTGGTGGCGAAGGCGAGGATGCTTCGAATGCAATAACTATGGATGCATTTGAAAATATTTATATAACAGGGTATACTGCGAGTGGAGCAGGTATGGCTCAGGCCGGAATTCAAATGACATATGGTGGTGGTGGTTTTGACGCCTATTTGGCGAAGTATGACACTTTGGGAAATAAATTATGGTGCACATATGTTGGTGGAAAAAAATCTGATTATGGAACTAATATATGTATAGATAACACTGGAAATATTTATATAACAGGACTTGAATTTAGCAATAATTTTCCTGTTTTAAATGCATTTCAAGGCACTTATGGAGGTGGCTATGATGCCTTCCTTCAAAAATTCGACAGCAACGGAAATCGAATATGGGGAACATATTATGGCGGAAGTGGTGATGACGCAGGCAGAGGAGTAGCTGTTGATAGCGATAACAATATTATTCTTTCAGGTACTACATCAAGCCCAAATAATATAGCAAGTGCTGGTGCTTATAAGATTGTAAATACCGGATTAAACGATGCATTTATTGCAAAATTTGATAGCAACGGAAATCGGTTGTGGGCAACTTATTATGGTGGGCCAAATGATGATGAATGTCGCTCTGTGTGTATTAATTCTTCAAACGATATTATTATAACAGGATATACAAAAAGTACATCAGGAATTGCCTTGGCAGGATATGATATGACGCAGGGAGGAAATAATGACGTGTATATTACAAAATTTAATAGCGCTGGAAATTTAATTTGGGGGACATATTATGGCGGCACAGGAGATGATAATGGAAATGTAATTCAATGCGATGATTTAGGCAATATCTATATAGGTTTACAAACAAATTCTGCTACTGGCTTTAATTGCACCGGCTATAATACCTCAATAAATGGCGCTTATGACGCAGTTTTTGCAAAGTTTTCGGGAGATGGTAATTTAACTTGGGCCACTTATTTTGGTGGAACAGAAAATGATTTCGGTAAAGCGCTCTACGTAAAAAATAACTTTGTATATGCAGCAGGTTATACTAGTAGTTCATCAAATATTAGCTTAAATGGTTTTCAAAATGCTAAAAACGGAATGGCAGATGCATATATTGCAAAATTTAATTACGATGGTATTTTACAATGGGCGAGTTATTTTGGAAGCAATAATGATGAATATGGAAGAGCAATACTTTCAAAGAAATTATCAACAATTTATTTTATCGGAAAAACATTTAGTCCTGCGGGCATTTCTTATAAGGGTACGCAAAATACCTTCGGCGGCGGAGTAGCTGATGGGTTTATTATTAAAATTAATGAATGTGAATTTACAACTAAGTATTATGCAGATCTAGATGGTGATGGTTTTGGAGGATTAACAGATTCGTTGCAAGCATGCTTTCCGCCTAATGGTTATGTAAGTAATTTTATTGATTGCAACGATGCACTATTTACCGTAAATCCAAATAGAATAGAGGTTTGCAATAGTTTAGATGATAATTGTAATGGTTTGGTAGATGAAAATATTCTAAGCACTGCAATAACAGCTTCTGGTCCTTTAAATTTTTGTTCAGGAGGTAATGTTGTTCTTCAGGCATCAACTGGTACATCTTACCAATGGAAAAAAAATGAAATTGATATTGTAGGAGCAACATTTTCAAGTTTAACTGTTACAGGCCCAGGCGTGTACAATGTGCTTATTTCAGTTGCAGGCGGATGTTCTGTTATTTCTGAATCCATTACTGTAGGTATTTTTAATAAACCTAATCCAAATATTAGCACAGCAGGTGGTTTAAATCTTTGTCCTGCCGGTTATGTAAAATTAAAAACCGGGTTTACAATAGGCTCAGTTTATGAATGGTATTTTAATGGGAGTTTAATTTCAGGTGCTACAGGAAACGTTTATTATGCATACGCAATTGGTAATTATTATGTAAAAGAAATTAATATCAATGGGTGTTTTAAAAATTCAAACGTAGTTACTGTTATTAACGCGTGCAAGGAATCTAGTTTACAAAACAATATATCATTTATAGTATTTCCAAACCCTGCAAAAAATAATATTAGTCTTCAATTACAAGTAGAATCTTATTTGAATGAGAATGCTGAGTTGAAAATTATTAATGCAATGGGACAACAAGTTTTTGAAACTCAAATTGTAATAACGGATGGTGAGGTAAATCAAAATTTGATGATTCCTGAATTAGCAAATGGCATATATTATTTGCAAATACAAACAAGCAATTCAATATTGACTACGTCTGTACAAATTCAGAATTAAAAAATATTTTATTTAGCCCAAACCTCATCACAAAAAATCCAAGTATCACCTCCCTTACCGGGATGCCAATCGGGCACCGGTCCGAAATTGATTGCTTTAAATTTTATATACCTGGTTTTGGTTGGATTAAATTCTGTTTGCAGATTTTGAATTTCTTTGGAATCGTAATTATTGGTAGCAATTGTATTTTGTATAGTTGCAGTCAAAGCATAATTTTTTCCATCTGTTGAAGTATATATTTCTAATTTGGCAGGCATCCACACCCAGCTTCTAATATCTTGTAAAAACCCTGCGCCTGCTGAGGTTATTTCCTGTATTTCGCCAAGGTCTAAAACGAGTTCCATGTTTTCTTTTTGCCACCCTTGCCACATCCCTGTTCTAAAATCGGATGTTCCACGCATGCCATCAATTAAAGCAGTTTCGCCGCCTGCTGTGTATTGTGCATTGTATTTTGTAAGATAATTTAAGGTGTAGTGCGAAGGTAATTGTGTAAAATGTGCTGTTGTTATTCCTGAATATTTTCCATCAAATTTTCTAATTGTTTTGATAGTTGTATTTTGATGAATAACAATTTTATTCTTGTACAACATCGCTTTGTCTGTTGGATTACTGCCATCTAAAGTGTAAAAAATTTGAATATTATCTATATTCTCTGTTTCAAAATAACTTTTATTCTGAGGAGCCTTAATCTGAATTTCTAGCGAATCGGCAAATGATGCATTTGCATATTCTATTATCGGTGCAGTTAGTAAATTTTCATATTTTGAATAATTATTTTTATCTTTTATTATAGAAATTTTAGTGGGTACATCGGATAAATTAAGAGTCATACCTTTTTTATTTAAAATATCTTCGTGACTCAATTTTGGAATATTTTCTGCCGAAATTGCAGGGTCAAACTTGTTGATATAAATACTGTTTTCAGATTCTCTATTAACTTGAATAGTAAATGTGTTTTTATTTTCGGTGTGAATTACAATTTTATCAAAACTCGGTGTACCAATTTCGTATTCTGCTTTGCCGGGACAAACAGGATAAAAGCCCATTGCACTAAAAACATACCATGCACTCATTTGTCCGCAATCTTCATTTCCAATTAAACCATCAGGCGCATTTTTATAGAATTCAGTTTTAATTTTATTTACGTAGAATTGAGTTTTCCACGGCGTTAATGCATAATTATAAAGGTATGCAATATGATGACTCGGTTCGTTGCCATGTGCGTATTGTCCTATCAAACCTGTAATATCTGATTGCTCTCTTCCGGTAGTTGGAGAAGTTGTTGTAAATAAATTGTCCAATAAGGATTCATATTTTTTTGCAGCTCCATTATCTCCATCCCACAAAATTATTTCTTCCATCCATTGCGGATAAGCAAAAGAATATTGCCATGCATTTGCTTCAGTAAAATTAAAATTTACTTCTTTAGGATCGTAAGGTGAATACCAATTACCATTAAATCGTGGATGCACTAATAAATCATTATCTAATATATTTTCGAAATATTTTGAGCGATTTAAAAAATCATTTGCATCTAAATTTCCGGTTTCTGCATTTGTTTTTAGTTTGTATTTATTTGGTGAGTTAGACAACATTTTTGCAATACACCAATCATCATAACTATACTCCAGTATTTTTGAAACGGATTCTGGTTCTTCATTACTTTCTATATATCCTTTGTCTTTGTAGAATTTTAATCCGTAGTGATCTAAATTAGCGCTGTGCATCATAGCCTCCATTGCAAGCGGCATGTCGTAATTTGTAATTCCTTTTAGCGCTGCGTCTGCAATAACAGGAATTGCGTGATTGCCAATCATGCATTCAGTTTCGTTTGAGCTTAATTCCCAAACTGGTAATTTTTTACCTTGCTCATATTCCTTAATAAATGTATTAATAAAATCATTTGTTCTTTTTTGATCTATAATAGTTAAAAGTGGATGTAATGCACGATAAGTATCCCACAAAGAAAAGACTGTATAATAATCAAAGTTTTCTGATGTATGTATTGCATTATCTCTTCCGCGATATTTTCCATCTACATCTTGATAAATATTGGGTGCTATCATACAGTGATATAATGCAGTATAAAAAATAACAAGATTATTATCAACTGCGTCAAGCGGTTTATTTTCATCTGCTTTTGAGCTGATTTCAATTTTCGATAATTCGGCATTCCAAGTATCGTGTGCTTGTTGTTTGAGTTTTTCAAAATCCCAATCCGGCACTTCTGCTTGCATATTTTTCCAAGCGCCTGCGCAGCTTACCGGCGAAAGTGCACATTTAACAAAAATAGTTTTACCGCCTACAGCAGAAAATTGAAAATCGCTTTTGAGTGCTGTTCCACTTATAATTTTTGAGCTAAATCTATATGCATTGAGTTGAACATTATTTACACTATCAATAATTTCCGCCGTAATAAATGGTTCTGAAAATTCAATTGCAAAATACAACCATTGATCGTTAGCCCAACTTGATGATCGACGCAACCCTTGAATTTTTGTAGGCGAAACGATTTCAATAAATGAACCCTCTAATAATTTATCGCGATGAGTTAAATCTAGAATAATATTTGCTTTTTGTGCATTAGGAAATTGATATTTATGCATTCCTACACGCGCACTTGCTGTTAATTCAACTGCTATATTATCATCCTCTAGAATAACGGAATAAAATCCCGGGGAAGCGCGTTCAGATTTATGAGAAAATAAGGATGCATAGCCCAATTTCGGATTGTTATCTTTAATATTTTCTAATTGCACTTCACCAATTGTTGGCATTAATAAAATATCGCAATAATCAGGTACACCGGTTCCACTTAAATGCGTGTGCGAAAAACCATAAATTATTGAATCGCTGTAATGATATCCTCCACAGCCATCCCAATCGTTATATCCATCAGGTCGTGTATCGGGACTTAACTGCACAAACCCAAAAGGCACTGTTGCTCCCGGAAAAGTATGGCCATGGCCACCTGTTCCAATAAATGGATTTACATAAGTAATAGGATTTTGAGCAGTAATATTGAGTGAAATAAAAACTGAGAGGAGTGCAATTAAATTTTTCATTAAATGAAATTAAATATTAATTCTTTGATGGCGTAATTATTCTTAGGTTTTTTAAATTTTTACGAATGATAAACTCGTTGCATAAACCTTCTCCTTTGCAGTTAAATTATTAAAAAGCTTAAAATATCAAAAATTTGGAAAAAAAAGCTCAGATTGTTGACTAATTCCCCATAATGTAGAGATTTTCTACAAATTTTGAAATGCAAATCCTTAAGAAAAATGTAGAATTATTTTTTCTCTAATCCAAATGAATAGGATATTTAAGTATAAAATGCTTTACCTGAGTAAGTTGAAAACGTAAATACAATTATCTCTATTTAGTATAAGAAAATTTTGAACCAAGTTTCGCACGAACCTTGTGACTGCATTAGTGAAACAGACCTCTGCACACTTTTTTACATTTTAAACTCCTCTTTATTATGACAAGAAACGTACTAGGTTTATTGCTATTACTCTGCATTTCGCTAAACATTAAGGCACAGACATTAAAAGATTGTTCGCATGATCATACAGGTTTAATACCTTTAACCGATTTAGGCGGCTCTGTTTATCGCGGAGAAGTTGGTGGTTTGTATCCCGAAGGGTCAAACGTACGTCCGGAAGAATATCTAAATGATTGTATAACCCATGTTAAAAAAATAGCTACATTGAATCACGAAGGTGAAGTTGATGAAGAGGGAAAGATTGTGATGTTAGGCATCGGAGCATCAAATCCAGGGGCAGAATTTAATCAGTTTATGGATTTAGCTTCTAATTTTGATGAGCTAAACCACGAATTAAAAATTGTTAATGGATGTGTTGCTTTAGCCGGGATTTCTGAGATTAATTATACAGCTGCAGATTATTGGAATACAGTTTTCGATATACTTGATGAGCAAAATTTAACTCCGGAGCAAGTGCAAGTCATTTGGATTGAAGAGGAAAATCTGGGTGACGAGGATACTGCATTTCCTGGAGCTGCTTACCAACTTGTTGCTGATTATCTCACACTTTTGAAAGTTGTGAAAGTGCTTTTTCCGAATACACAAATATGTTACCTTACTGCTAGGGCTTATTCAGGATACGCTCCAATTGGCGAAGGTGGATTAAGCTGGCCACGCGATTATTTAAATGGCTGGGCAATTAAATGGTTTGTGGAAAATATGATAACGAATGAAATAGGTTACGATTTTGATTCTCCGGATGCAGAAATTCCTTTGGTTACTTGGGGTTCTTACCACTGGACTGATGGCTCTACACCACGCTTAGATGGACTGTTTTTAGATTGTGAAATAGATGTTGGAGAGGATGGTTTGCATTTAACAGGTGAAGGAGATTATAAAATGGGAAATATTATTATGAATTATTTTTTATCCGACACTACAGCTAAATACTGGTTTTATGAAAAAGAAAATGAGCAGTTATCCGCATTAGATTATAGGAAAAGTACTTTAAATTTATATCCAAATCCTTCAACCGGAGCAATAATTCATGTTGCCTCCACTGCATTTCAATTGAACGAAAAAATACTTATTTTAATATATGCTTCAGATGGTAAGTTAGTGTACCAAAATACTACAAACTATGCAGACGATTTGATAATTAATTTACCTAAATTAAATTCAGGAGTATATAGATTATCGTTGGAAGGCAATCATGCGATATCAAACAACAGTTTTATTTTTGCCAAATAACATTATTTAAGCTCATGCCAAATGAGCGAAGCACTTCCCAAAATAGCAGCTTCACTTTCCTTTAATCCGGATGGTAAAATTGCTATTTTGTTTTTATAAATCGGTAATAAATAATTTTCAAAACTTGCAATTGTGGGATCAAAAATTAATGCTCCGGCTTGTGCAAGTCCGCCAAACAAAAATATTTTTTCAGGTCGTGTGTAACACACAGAATTTGAAAGTGCAAAGCCTAAAATTTCACCTGTTTTTTTAAATGCTTCTAAGGCTATTGAATCACCTTCCATAGCTTTATTGCAAACATCAGCGCTATCAATCATATTTCCTAAGCTTGTTCTAAATTCATCCAAATTTTGATTGCGCAAGAGTTCATAATACGTTTTTACAATGCCGGGCGCACTTGCATATTGCTCTAAACAACCACGCCTGCCACATGGACATTCTCTTCCATTTCTATAAACAATTGTATGGCCCACTTCCCCTGCAAGACTGTCGTAACCATAAACGATATTTCCTGCAACCACAATTCCGCTCCCTAATCCGGTGCCGAGCGTAATAAATAAATAATCTTTTATACCTCTTGCTGCGCCAAAATACATTTCGCCTAACGCTGCAGCTTTCGCATCGTTTGTTAATGCCGTGGGCAATTCAAATGCCTCTTCAAAATGCTTTTTTAAGGGGATTACACCTTTCCAAGGCAGGTTAGGCGCAAAATCTATAGTACCCGTAAAGTAATTTCCATTCGGAGTGCCGATGCCAACTCCAATTAATTTTAAATTAAGTGTTTTGCATTCTTTTTTCGTCCATTTAAGTAAGTCTTTAGGCAATTTTTCGGGATTAGGATATCCCTTGGTTTTAACTTTATCTGTAGTCAAAATTTCACCATCACGAGTTACTAATCCGAATTTAATTCCTGTTCCTCCAATGTCAATTCCTAAAACAACATCCTGCATAAAAAATATTTTAAATATAAATTATTTGTTTAATCCCAAGTTAATCAATAGACATATAAAAATCAACAATCCTATTGATTTAGTTGGGTTTACCATGAATAGCAAACAATTGGAAATCGTTTGTTATTAGCTTAAAACACCTGATTCTATTGCACGCTCCCATTTGTTACTATTTTTATTGCTTATTCATAGTTAATAATCTTCTGTGATAATTAATTTGCCCAAGGTGATAATTAAAATGTGCTAGTAAAAAATTTAAGATAAACCCATTTGTTCTATCTTCTCCAAAATTCTTTAAAGGATAAAGTTCAACTAAGTCGGCATCATTTAACTTTGAAAACGTATTATCTAGCATCTGTATTGTTTTATCAATATTAGCAGTCAATTCTGCTTTAGGAATATCTTTATCAGAAAATTCTCTATCGCGATCGCGCACAAAACCCGTATTACCTAATTGAGTACCTATAAAAAAATGTAAATTCCCTATTAAATGCAAAGTAAGATTTCCTGCAGAATTTAAAATGCCCGTTTCAATTTTCCATAAATCTGCTTCATTATTATAAAGCGCAATTTCTTTTTTAAGAGATTCTAAATTTTTGGTATAAATTTCTTTTAAAGATTCTATCATAATTTTATTTTAAATGTAAATGTATTAAACAATATTTTGCAAATATCCTCTTTTTATTTCTGCAACGATGTCAGGATCCAAAAGGGTTGAAATATCCCCCAAATTATCTGATTCGCCTTCTGCAATTTTGCACAAGATACGGCGCATAATTTTCCCGCTACGTGTTTTTGGTAAACCTGTCACCACTTGAATTTTATCGGGTTTTGCAATAGGACCTATCATTTTTATTACTTCATTTCTAATTTCATCTGCCAATTGTGTTGTATCGGTGATACCACTATCGCAAATTACAAAAGCATAGATTCCTTGCCCTTTAATGT
Source organism: Chitinophagales bacterium (assembly GCA_038223395.1). Classification (GTDB taxonomy): domain Bacteria; phylum Bacteroidota; class Bacteroidia; order Chitinophagales; family BACL12; genus UBA7236. The sequence goes on along the minus strand of JBBRGZ010000074.1, from coordinate 1,969 downwards.
TGTGTGGATAGGCTACAACAGCACTTTCAATAACACGTGGATGTTCGTTAATTGCATTTTCTACTTCTGCAGTTCCGATGCGGTGGCCAGAAACATTTATTACGTCATCCACTCTTCCAATAATTCTATAATTGCCCTTTGCATCGCGTTTGCATCCATCACCCGTAAAATATAATCCTTTAAAATGTGAAAAATAATTTAATCTGCAACGCTCATGGTCATTATATGTTGTGCGAATAATAGATGGCCATGGAAATTTAATACACAACAATCCTTCGTTTACCATTTCGATTAATTCGTTTCCATTTGTATCAACTAAAATGGGTTGTATACCAGGCAGAGGAAGCGTTGCAACTCCGGGAATTGAAGGCGTTATATATGCAATAGTTGAAATTAAAATGCCACCTGTTTCTGTTTGCCACCAAGTATCTACAATAGGGCAATTCATTTTTCCAATTTTTTCGTGATACCAATGCCATGCTTCTTCATTTATTGGTTCGCCAACGGAGCCTAAGGTTTTTAAAGAACTTAAGTCGTATTGTTTAATTAATTCATCACCATAAACCATTAACGAACGAATTGCAGTTGGTGCAGTATAAAAAATATTTACTTTATATTTATCAATAATATTCCAAAATCTGCCGGCGTCAGGAAATGTTGGAACGCCTTCAAACATAATGGATGTTGCGCCATTTAATAGTGGGCCATAAATTAGATAGGAGTGACCCGTTACCCAACCAATATCTGCTGTGCACCAATAAATATCATCTGCTTGATATTGAAAAACGTTTAAAAAAGTATATGCAGTGTAAATCATATAACCACCTGTGCTATGCACTACACCTTTTGGTTTTCCGGTTGAACCGCTTGTATATAAAATAAATAAAGGGTCTTCAGAATCCATTTCTGCGGGTGGGCAAACTGTTGACATATTTTCTAATGCATCATCCCAAAAAATATCTATATCAGAATTCCATTGTATTTCTGAATGGGTTCTTTTTTTAACAATAATTTTTTTTATAGAAGGGCAAGTTTGAATTGCTTCATCAACAACATCTTTAATAGCAATTATTTTATTTCCACGATAAGCACCGTCGCTACAAATAACCATTTTGCAATGCATATCATTTATTCTATCGCTTAAAGATTTAGCAGAAAACCCGGCAAACACAACCGAGTGAATCGCCCCAATGCGCGCACAGGCAAGTACTGCGATTGCAAGTTCAGGAATCATCGGCATATAAATACAAACTCTGTCGCCTTTTGAAATACCCTGATGTAAAAGTGCATTTGCGCATTTACAAACTTGTTGCAATAATTGTTTGTAGGTTAATTTAATTTCTTTTTCATCAATTGCATTTGGTTCCCATATTATTGCAATTTTGTCAGGATGCAGTTCAACATATTTATCAAGGCAATTTTCGGTGATATTTAATTTGCCATTTAAAAACCATTTGGTATTTGCAGTATTAAAATCCCATTCTAAAACAGTATCCCATTTTTTTTGCCATATAAATTCGTCTGCAATGGATGCCCAAAATACTTCAGGTTTTTCAATGCTGAATTGATATGTGGATTTATACTCTTCCGGGCTACCTATTTTTTTCATCATAATGAACCTCTAAATTATTTATTTTAATGAATATGATAAAATATTTCGTCGAATTGAAAACAACCATTGCCTTTTTAATGTTATTTATGTTAATATCTAATAAAACACCCTATTGCAGAAGTAGATTTTATGTTAGATTTTTGTGTAAAATTTTAACTCATGGATATTTCCATTTTCGCCACAGCGGATGCTTGGATTGCTTTATTAACCTTAACAGTGCTTGAAATTGTTTTAGGCATCGACAATATTGTATTTATTTCAATTTTGTCGACAAAATTGCCACTCGAGCAACAGAAGCGCGCACGTAGGGTTGGTTTGGGTTTGGCAATGATTACAAGAATATTACTCTTATTGTCG
>JBBRGZ010000073.1:0-12337 GCA_038223395.1 Chitinophagales bacterium | reverse complement strand
TTTTTTTTTTTAAATTTTATTTATTTGAAAAAATTATTTTTTTTATTTTTTTGCTTTCTTCCATTTTTGGTTTTTTCCCAAAAGTATCCAACAGGAAAAGGAACATTTCGCACCGGAGGCGGTGCATCTTTCACCCAAACTCGGGAAGTTGGTTTCAATGAATACAAACTTACAATTACCCCAAGATTAGGATATTTTATTACCGACGAATGGCTTACCGGATTCAATATGAATTATACAATTGCGTATAATACAAACTTTACTTCTGCCATTAAATTTACACCAATGGTAAAATATTTTTACAAATTATCACCATCCACTTTTTTATTAGGAAATCTTGAAATTGGCGTAGATCGCGCAACAACGTTTGGATACACCAGAAGCATAGAAGATCATACGAGTGTAGCTTTTGGACCTGGCATATCCTATTATTTTTCGCGTAGAATTGGTTTTGAAATTGATATTTTATACCAGCAATATATTAATCCTGATAAAACTCACATGAGTAAAATTGATGCAAGTGGTAGTTTTGTATTTAATATCTTGACCGATAGAGACAAAAAGAAAGAAAATCGCAAAAACAATTACAAATTAGAAGAAACAGACGACGAATAAAAAATTAATCCCAACTTAATCAATAGACTAATAAAAATAAACTATCCTATTGATTTAGTTGGAGTTACCCTGAATAGCAAATTATTGGAACTTGTATGGTAATGCTTAGAAAAATTTGATTTTATTACAAAAAATCATTTGTAAATTTTTCTACTGCTTATTCAGGGTTAATGGAGTTCGCTGAAACGTTTTGCAAAGGCATATAATAATCTTACGCCAACACCACTTGCTCCTTTTTGTTTATAAGGCTCATCATCTTTTAAAATTGCAGGGCCTGCAATATCGAGATGTAACCATGGATAATTAGTAAAATGTTCTAAAAATTTTCCTGCAGTCGCACTTCCTCCAATTGCACCACCTATATTTTTCATATCGGCAACTTCGCTTTTAAGCATATCGGCAAATTCTTTCCAATAAGGAATTTCCCAAACGCGTTCTGCAGTTAATTCGCCACATGCTATTAATTCTTTGCGATAAGTTTTATCTGTTCCCATTAACGCACTTCCCAAAGAACCTGTAATTGCAGCTGCAGCTCCGGTTAAAGTAGCAAGATCAATCACTAATTCAGGCTCGTATTTTTTAGCATAACTTAAAGCATCAGCTAAAATAAGTCTACCTTCTGCATCGGTATTTAAAACTTCAATTGTTGTTCCGCTGTGCATTGTAATTACATCGTCAGGCACAAGAGCCTCTGAATTAATGCGATTATCGGTTGATGGAATTAATCCCACACAATAAATCGGCAATTTGTTTTTAACCATTGCATAAAATGCACCGATTACAGATGCCGAACCACACATATCCATCTTCATTCCACTCATAGAACCGGCAGCTTTTATACTGTATCCGCCGGTATCGTATGTAACACCTTTACCAATTAAAATGAGTGGCTTTTTGTTTTTAGCATTTTCAGGTTTGTATTCTAAAATCGAAAAAGTAGGAGGAACTGAACTGCCGAAATTAACGCCTAATAATCCACCCATGCGGAGGGCTTCAATCTGACTTTTATTTAAAACATCTGCTTTAAAATTGAGATTGCGACTCATTTCGAGAATAAATTCACCTAATTGCACAGAATTTAGCGCAATTACAGGCTCATTTCCCAAATTTTTAGCTATTTCATTTGCTTTTATAATGTTGTTTAATTCTGCAAGTTCCTCATCGCTTGTTTCTGAATCATTTACTTGAATTGTTGTAAGAGTATTTTCCTTTTTTTCAGTTTTATATTTTAAAAACTGGTAATTCGACAATGCAATGCCTTCTGCAAATGCCTTTAATTCATCTTTATGTACTGATGTTGATGCGCGAGAAACGATTACTGAATTGCTTTTTTCGTAGTTAATGCGTTTTGCAGTATGTCCACCTTTCAATCTTGCTTCTTCCAAAATTTCGCCCGTGGTTTTGTTTTCTGTAGCCTTCAATACAGCAACTAAAAGCACGTAAGTATCAGTATAAATTGAAATCAACCCATTATCCCGATCATTCAGTTTTTGTGATATGATTTTTTGGTAGGGTAGAAGCAAAGGAATATTGATATCTTCTGCATTTCTTATTAGTACAGCAACAACAGAATCGATATCGGAGTTAGTTTTATTAAGAACTGCAGTCATTTCAAAGCGATTGTTAATTAATAGATAATTTGCAAATTTAACCCTCAAGCCTCAAAGTGCATGATATTTTTGAATGAAAATGTGACAGGAATAAACGGTCATTTTAGACCTTAAATATGCGCGTAGATTTCGATTCGCTATGTCTTGTTAACCAACCTGTTAGAATGCGTTGCACATCCGGAGTGTCAGGTCGCCACTTAATATTATCCTTTAGAAGTGTAGGATCTCCCGTAAAAAAATCGTTATTAAAAAAGCCAAATCCGAGGTAATGTCCCTTTTCAATATACACTACACTGCTTTCGTCAGCATTGCGGCCTCTATCTACTATATAATAGGTATGTTCTTCGCGGTTAAATGAAATAAGGGCTTCCTCCGCACGCAAATTATAGCTTTCAGCAGATTCATCCTTAACACATGCGCCTAAACAGAGTCCAATTTCGTGATTAAAACAACCTTTCTGCGCCTTTTGCAAGTGGCAAAATTTTGCACATAACTGAAACTCTAACATTTTTTCTTGCAAGAAATTCCGCGCACTTAATAAATCGGGAAACACTTTTAAAACTGTTTTTTTTACATTATATCGCTCAATTGCAAAATGAATATATCCGTTTTGGTCTTCGTATTTGAATATGCAATAATTGCGGTCCCAAAGTTTTTGTGCGCTATTAAATTTTGGAAATTTGCGTTTTATTTCTTCGCTTTCAAGCAATAAAGCAACAAGTTCGTTTCCGGTAAGTACATAGGTAATGTCAAATACGGAATTGCGCAAATCATTTTCTTTCCCATCATTATCTGCATAAGTAAAATGCCCCCAAACTCTGATTTTGATATTAATTGCTTTTCCAACATAAATAATATTTCCATTCTGATCGTGGAAATAATAAACTCCCGGAGTTTCGGGTAAGTTTTGGATAATACTTTTTTCTACATTAGGTGGATGATGTTGCTCTTTAGATGTTTTTTTGAGGGCTGTAATTATGTGATTTTCAGTATCATTTTGTAAGAGTAATGAAAAGAGTTTTGAAGTTGCAAAAGCATCACCTTGCGCGCGATGGCGATTTTCAATTGTGATACCTAAATTATCGCACAACCTGCCTAAACTATAACTTTTATGTCCCGGAAAAATCTTGCGACTCAAACGCACAGTGCATAATTTTTTAGTATGTAAATCAAAGCCATTCTCGTTCAAATGATTTTTCAAATAACCAAAATCAAAACCCGCATTATGAGCAACAAAAATTTTATCGTGTAAGTAAGAAAATATTTCATGCGCAACCTCATCAAATGTTGGCGCCTTTTCAACCATTTCGTTGCTGATGCCAGTCATCTGAATAATAAACTGCGGAATTTCCCTTTGCGGATTGATAAGCGAATGCCATTCATCCACAATCTTTTGCCCGTCGTGCACATAGATTGCCACTTCTGTAATGCAATTATAGCTTGCATTTGTGCCCGTGGTTTCTATATCTACTATGGCGTACATCTTTTGTAAAGATAATTTTTTGATAACGAAAAATATAAACTTAAGTTTATAAAAAATGAGTCAGCACTGCATTCATCAATGCTTTTTGCATTAAACATCATTGCCTATTGATTAATTCCAGAATATCTTGATAAGTCTACAAAATTATCTGTTATCTTGGCTGCATGATTCGTGGGATAATAACATTTTTAAAACTTTTGTATACAATATACACCGCTTGCATATTTGTAATATCACTCTTAATTGCCTTGCCTTTCATTTTTATTTTTTCGTGGACTTTGGGAAAAAATGCACTGGGACCAATTATGTTTATGAGTCGCTTTATTTCATTTTGTCTTATGGCTTTTTGTGGGATAATATACCGATTTCATAGAAATAAAAACATCGACAGAAAAAGACCTTACGTTATAGTTGCAAATCACAGGTCAAATTTGGATGCGCCGGTTGCTGCATATGCTTGGCCGGGTAGAGTGCGTTATCTCGCAAAAAAAGAATTATTGAAAATTCCTCTAATAGGACAATTGTTTTCTGCTACAACAGTAAATGTAGATCGCAGCAGCAGAGAAAGTAAAATAAAAAGTGTGGAGTTATTAAAAAAATATTTACGCGATGGTGATAATATTTTTATGTTTGTTGAAGGCACAAGAAACAAAACAGAGCAACCACTTATTGCATTTAAAGACGGTGCATTTAATATTGCTGTGCAAACACAAACACCCATTTTACCAATGCTCTTTTTTAATACCGATAATTTAATGCCCAATAAAAAACCATTAATGAAACCGGGCATTATTGATATCTATCATTTCGATCCGATTGAAGTTGCAGGATTAACAGATGCTGATATTCCGAAGCTGAAAGAACAGGTGAGAATATTTATGGAAGAAAAGTATCTCGAAATTCAAAAGGAGCTTGGGCTTGGATAATTTCAATATTTACAGGATTATTCATTTTTACTTTTTACCTTTCCAATTCTAAATCTTAATATGAAACTAAAATTTTGTGGCGCAGCCGGAACAGTAACTGGGAGTTCTCATTTGCTAACACTTGATAATGGAACAACCATTTTAATGGATTGTGGTTTATACCAAGGCCACGAACCTGAATATGAAGGGTTTAATCAAAAATTTTTATTTAATCCCGCCGATATTGATATCGTAGTGTTATCGCATGCGCATATTGACCATTGCGGGCGTTTGCCGAAGTTGGTTAAGGATGGATTTAACGGTCGTATTTATGCAACGCATGCCACTAAAGATTTAACCGCAATTTTATTACTCGATAGTGCTTTTATTCAGCAAAGAGAAAGCAGTTTCACAAATAAACACAAGGGTGATGATGCAAATGACGAACCTTTATATAGTGTAGAAGATGTTAAAAAGACAATGGAATTATTTCGCACCGTCAGTTATGATAAATGGTTTGGAATAGATCCTGATGTAGAATTAATATTTAAAGATTCGGGACACATTTTAGGTGCCGCAAGTGTTACATTAAAAATTAAGCGCACTGGCGCACAAGATTATATATTGGGATTTACAGCCGACATTGGCAGACCCAACAGACCCATTTTAAAAGATCCGGATCCCATGCCAGCATGCGATTTTTTAATTTCTGAATCTACTTATGGCGATAGATTACATGAGGAAGCACCGCAAGAAAAAGAACATTTTCTAGAAGTAATTAAAGAAACTTGTGTTACCCAAAAAGGAAAATTAATTATTCCGGCATTTAGTGTGGGGCGCACCCAGGAAATTGTTTACATGTTGGATCAACTTGTAAAAGAAAATAGTTTGCCGGATATTCCGGTGTTTGTGGATTCGCCACTTGCTGTTAACGCAACACGTGTATTTGAAATGCATCCAGAATGTTTCGATAAAGAAATTTTGGAATATATGGCAACGGATGATAATCCATTTGGGTTTGAAAGGTTACGCTATACGCGTTCGGCAGAAGAATCAAAAAAAATAAATAATATAAAGGGTTGTATCGTGATAAGTGCTGCAGGAATGATAAATGCAGGAAGAGTAAAACACCATGTTTTTAATGCAATCGAAAATCCCGCAAATACAATTTTAATTGTAGGATATTGCGCCGATAATACACCCGGAGGTAAACTCATGCACGGCGATAAAACCATCCGTTTGTTTGGCGAATACAAACAGGTAAATGCCAGAGTTGAAATTATGACGAGTTTTTCTGCGCATGGTGATTATCGAGAAATGATAAATTATTTGAACTCGCAAGACAAACAAAAATTGCGACAAGTAGCACTCGTGCACGGCGATAAACATGCTTTAACGGGATTTAAATCGCATTTGGAAGAAGTAGGATACAAAAACGTTGTAATTCCGAAACTTGGCGACCAAATTGACTTATAAATAGAATGGGAGAGCAGAAACATGTGTTAAAAACGGATAGGCTAATTCTGCGAAATGTTACACTTAAGGATGCAGTATTTATGCTCGCGCTATTAAATACCGATGGCTGGATAAAATATATTGGAGATAGGGGAGTAAAAACGATAGAACAGGCCGAAGAGTATATCGCTCAACGCATAGAAAAAAGTTACGTTGAAAACGGTTTTGGCCTATGGCTTGTTGAAGAAAAGATTACACAAACTGACCTGGGTTTATGTGGTTTAATTAAAAGGGATACTTTGGAGGATATTGATATCGGGTTTGCCTTTTTACCTGAATACACCGGCAAGGGTTATGCGCAAGAATCGGCATCTGCAGTGATGGATTATGCTAAAAACCATCTGGAAATAAAAAAGATTGTTGCTATTACAACTCCCGAAAATACAAACTCAATACAATTGCTTGGAAAAATCGGTTTTCGCTTCGTCCGTAAATTTATTTTTGAGGAGAGGGAGGAGCTGTTTTTGTTTTCTAATTAGGGATTTGGGACAAGGGACACGGGACAAGGGACAAGGGACACGGGACAAGGGACAAGGGATGGGTGTGCCAATAGTTTTAGGGATTGGTGGTTAGTGAGACATGTCGATTGAACCGCTACCCCCCAGACAGCGCCGCGATTCAGTCGCAGAGTAAAGGAAGGAACTCTGCGGCGGGAGGGAAACAAAAAAGCCCTGCATTAATGCAAGGCTTTGGTTGAAAAAAGTATACAATATATAAACTATGCTAGTTTAACATTTACTGCATTTAATCCTTTTTTGCCATCTTGAAGATCGAAAATAACATTGTCGTTCTCACGAATCTGGTCGATAAGACCTGATGCATGTACGAAATATTCTTTTTGTGTTGCTTCGTCTTTAATAAATCCAAATCCCTTTGAATCGTTAAAGAATTTTACTATTCCTGTATTCATATTAAAAAATTAATTTCTGCAAAATTACAACATTGCAACAATATTTTAGGTATTAGCATGTCTTTAAACACTAAAATCCTTATTTTTTTGCAAATTTTCTATAGATAACCTTAGTGTTGCTAGCATTTTAGCGTATTTGGCTGCTTTATATAATTTTTTGAGAAAGTTGTTAAAATCTTAAAAATGCATGCATTTTAGCCTATTTTCGGCTCTATTCCTTTGACAGAAGTATTTAGAGAAGACGAATCAAGCCTTAATGTCAATTAAATATTGTATCTTTAGCATTATTGAACCTTATTAAATAAAGAGAAATTTATGGAGCTTACGGTTGAGACGAATACGAACGGGAATCAGGAAATTAATTTTGGCAATAATCACAACGCAACATCATTCTACCAATTTGCTGCCAGACTAGAAAAAATATTGGGCATTAAATACTCTAAGAAGCACGATTACTTCAATACAATTACCTGGGACTACCTATATCAGGACGTTCAATTTAAACTTGTATACGATTGGCATGAGGGTATTTTTATTAGTCTTTTGAACAAAAAAGAGCCTACAGCACAGGAAAAATTGACCTTTGATGCTCTAACAGGCATACTTCAGGGCTTTAATTGATATTTTTTTGGAAACAATGTCAGTACAGCGAGGTTAAGCCCTGTTATTTGTTGTAACTTACACAAAATTGAACAATGAAAAATTTGGGAAGAACACCTTACAAGGAAATCAAATTGTTGAACGGTTTTTATATTGAGGTGCGTAATAAAGGTTCTAAGGACCGAGGCATCAAAATTAGAAGTGCCGATAAAGACTCCATGAAGGAAGCCGCCAAATCTTATTCGCGCGATAAAGATGTTGTTATACTTGGCGAGTATAAAGATGAAGGTTGGGTTTAAACGTATTTATTCTTTTATCTACATCATTTAAGAATGCATTTTTCTACAAAATGCCTGTTTTCTCACAATACAAAGTGAGTAGGATTAGGCTTTTATACAATCATTAAATTTATGGCATAACAATTGAATTTAGGTCGATGAAATATCAATTTATTTGTTTTTCATTCACCATTTTAATTCTATAGTTATGAAAAGAGTATCTATCGCACTGATTGCAATCTCTATGTATTTTGCAACTACTCATGCTGTTAAAGCACAGCAGTTTGAACCCGGAAGTATCACATTTTCTGCAGGTTATGGTTTCCCAAGTTTAACAAAAACATTATTTCATTTGGTTGATGGTGATAATATATCATCCACCTTTGTTGGACCCTTTTACGCCAAAGTTGAATTTGCTATGAATGAAACCGTGGGTTTTGGAGTAAATGCTGCATATAGTTATGGGGATGCTGTTTATCAAAGGGTGGATGCTGCTAACGATAGTATCACTTATACAACGGGAGTTACCCTCAGCTCATATAGTATTTTAGCGAGAGCCAATTTTCATTTTGGAAACAGCGATAGGTTTGATCCTTATGCAGGTATTGGAATGGGATACAGAAATTCAAAATACACTTACACAGGAAACGACCCTGAAGTTAATCCCAGCGATTTGAATGGATTTAATCACTTCGGACTCGATTTTACACTCGGGGCACGGGTTTATATTACTGATAATATCGGAATTTATGGGGAGGTGGGCATAGCAAAAACTCCAATTCAGGTGGGTTTGGTTGCTAGGTTCTAAGCAAGGGCATACACTTAATTAAAACGTTGTTCAATCTTATTCAAAATAGGAATATTATTGGTTCTGAGTTCTGAGCCTGACTGCTGACTGCGTCAGCGGCAGGTTCTGGGTTCAGGGTTAGGTCGGAGTTCTGGTGTTAAATATGGAATTTATGGCGATCTGGGAAAAGCAAAAACTGCAGTTCAGGTGGGTTTGTTTAATAGTTCTAAGCCAATCGGCTTTTTCTCAATTAAAACAGCCTTCAATCTTAGGCAAAATAGGATTGAAGGCCGTTGTTTTTTTTAGGTTATTATTTTGCCATTAAGAAGTCGTCGATAGCAGTTATTTGAACCGGGCGATGTCCTTGTTTTGCAACAAGTGCGTTGTAGGATTTTAAATCGGTAGCTATAAATACCTCTAAGTTTTTTCGCATAACAATCACTTCTTTTGTGTAAACCTCTAAAGCTTCGATTTGCACATTAGTTGGTTTGCCTTCATAACCGCCAATAGCGCTGTAAACTTCGGCAATTTTTTCGCGCAAACGCACTTGACCTGCTACACCACCTTCGCCGGGTTGTGTTGCTGAGATTTTGGAGTGCATTTCTTCCATCTTGTCTTTGTATTGAAGCGATAAGGCGTGTAGCGATTTCATTTGTGTGCTATCGGCAAGTTTTGCAGTTTGGTCACGAATTTCTATAATTTGATTGTCGATAGCTGCCAAGGTTTCGAGTAAATTGTAAGCGTTGAGTAAGGTTTCTCGGCGCAATTTCCTGTCGGCATCGCTATGCTTGCTGTCGGGATTGTATTGAATAGTCAATTTTGTGCTGACAGTATCCTCACCCTTAATCAATTTAATAGTATAATCGCCGGGTAGCATTTCAGGACCAAATGCAGCTTCACCCAAAAGGTTGGGAGAGCTTGGCACCCTTGGTGGTTTCATGCTTGTTTGAATGCGAACAATGTTAATACCCTTTCTATTGCCGGCAGGTTGCTCTTTTATAAAATTGCCCTCTTTGTCGAAAATCTCAATATGCATATCGCCGAATACGTTGCGCTTTTTCATATAATAGGTAACAACAGCGCTTTGAGTTGGATTTGATCCGACAAATTTATCATCCCCCGGAAAATCCTGCAAAATACCTCCCTTTGGCAAAAAATATGGACGCGTCGGAATAAATACTATGTCCTCATCTAACATTTGAGGGGAAATATTTCGGATGGGTGTAAGGTCGTCAATTATTAAAATTCCTCTGCCATGCGAAGCCATTACAAGGTCGTTTTCGCGTGGTTGAATTACCATGTCGAAGATGCCAACCATGGGAATTTTACTCTTAAACTGTGCCCAATTTGCGCCTTTGTCAATGCTGATATATAAGCCAAATTCTGTCCCCAAGAATAACAAATTGGCATTTACTAAGTCTTGTTTTATCACATGGCAATATCCCTTAACATCTTCATTTACAATCTTTTGCCAAGTGTTACCGTAATCATTTGTGTAGAATACATAAGGATTCAAATCGCCGTTTCTATGTGCATCCACTGTAATGTAAGCAGCAGCTTTATCGAAGTTATCTGCATCAATACCTGATATAAAAGCAAACGGTGGTAAGCCTGTTATTTTATCGTTGAGTTTTATCCAATTTGCACCTCCGTTTTTAGTGAGTTGCACGTTGCCATCATCTGTTCCTACCCAAACAATCTGATTGTCTAAAGGTGATTCGCAGATGCTGAAAATGGTAGTGTTATTTTCGGCGGTTGTATTGTCGGTTGTTAATCCTCCCGATTTTTCTTGTTGCTGGCGTTTTGGGTCATTTGTAGTGAGGTCGGGGGAGATGCGCTCCCAACTATCACCCTTATCTTTTGATCTAAAAAGGTATTGCGCGCCAACGTAAATCCAATTAGAATTTTTTCCAAATTCAAAGGGTGTATCCCAGTTAAAACGCAAATCTTCAGTTGAGGCATCGGGAAAAGGTTTTATAAACTTGTCTTCGCCACTCAATTTATTCGACCTGTAGATTCTTCCTCCTTGATATTGCCAATACAAGATATTCTCATCTTTTAAATCGGCGTAAGCGTTAAATCCATCGCCGTATCCAATCGTTTTCCAATCGCTATTTTGAATTCCACCTACACTTTGAGAGGGTGCCATCCAGCTTCCATTATCCTGTAAACCACCGTAAACATTATAAGGTTTTGCCATATCTACGCTTACATGGTAAAACTGGGCCACCGGAATATTTTCGCAGTGACTCCAAGTATTTGCTTTGTCGCGCGATACATACACGCCGCCATCGGTTGCGATATACATCAACCGATTATCTTTAGGGCTAATCCAAAGCGCGTGCAAATCACTGTGGTACGCTCCACCTTCAACTGAAGCGCCTTGAAATATTTTGCCTCCGTCGGTGCTTACGAGTAGATTAAATCCCGGTTTGTAAATTCTGTTGTTTTCCACAGGGTCGGGAACGATATTGCTAAAGTAAAACGGACGTTCGCCCATTGCATTTTGTGAGTTGATTTTCAGCCAATTAGAACCGTTATCTACTGACTTGTATAATGCAGAATTTTCAGATTCAACCAAAGCAAAAATTGTGTTTTCTGCAGTTGGCGCATAAGCTAAAGCGATTCTTCCGAGCGTTTCATTTGGCAACCCTTGGTTTGATTTTGCCCAAGTTGTTCCGCCGTCCATACTTTTATAAATAGAAGAACCAGGGCCACCTGAGCGGAAACTCGCAGCTTCGCGTCTAAAATCCCACATTGCCGCGAACAGTGTATTCGGATTTTTTGGGTCCATGATAAGGGCGGTGCATCCTGTGGATGGATTTACATATAATAACTTGTTCCAAGTTTTTCCTGCGTCAGTCGTTTTATACACCCCTCTGTCCTCACTATCCCCCCAAAGTGCACCTAATACAGCAACATACAGTGTATTGGAATTATTTGGGTCAATTATGATTTTTGCAATGCGTTCGCTCTTGGGTAAGCCTGCAAATTCGAATTTATCGCCGCCGTTGTAAGTTTTATAAATGCCAGTGCCAACGCTGATGCTATTGCGCGTCCAGCACTCACCTGTGCCCACCCAAACGGTATCGGGGTGTTTTTGGTCTATTGTAATTGTGCCAATACTCTGACTAAAATCGTCAAAAACAGGCTTAAAAGTAGTGCCCTGGTTTTTGGATTTCCATACGCCACCACCCGCTGCGCCAACGTATACTAAATTGGGATCACTGTTGAGGGCGTCAATGGCGCTTATTCTGCCACTGGTTACTGCTGGCCCAATTTGTCGCGCTTCAATTGCTCCAAAAGTGGCGTCAGTTATTTTATTTTGAGCAGATAGGCTGGTGAGTGTATAAAGTAAAATACTGCAGAGTAAGGGCGTTTTTTTCATTATATTTTGGTTTAGTGAGATGTAGTGAGGCAAAAAAAAGCAGTATATCCAATAGTCTTGCAAAGGATATACTGCTTTAATAAAATGTCTATTATTCTATTACGATAGTAGTTCCTTCTTTTTCGAAAATTTTGGCATCATAAGCCATTTTATCTAATACAACGGAATCGATGATGATTACTTCACCAACTTCGCCATTATAGCGGTTTTCAATTTTACCCGGAAAAGCAATTTTACCAACTTGCA
>JBBRGZ010000072.1:0-12433 GCA_038223395.1 Chitinophagales bacterium | reverse complement strand
GTAGGTAATCCAATTCTATTAATTGTAATATCTTTCATACGTGAATTATAATAATCTTGATCTGCGTTACGCACTCTAAAACCATGAACCATATCAAGTCTCGGTTTGTCATGATTAAATAGATTATAATTAATTTCTGAATTACTTCCATAATCTTCATCGCTTACAAAGCGCATACTTTTTTGTGGCAGACTTATGGAATAATTTCCAACAACTTCAAATTTAAAATCATCAACAAATTGTTGTACGCCGTCTAAATCAAAATATTCTGCAGTTGCCGTTATTTTAGGATTTTTGTTAAACCAACCCTCTGCATTATCATATGCGGCTACACATCCAATACCTTCATTAAATAAATCGCAAGGTGCTGCACTTACACTTACAACGGGTAAAGTAGTTGGCTCATCAATTAAAAATGTGCCAATTGCGGCGGCACTTGGTAATTTATCAGCCTCTATGCTTACTGCTTTAATAACTGTTGTTGAGGTAACGGTAATTGGTCCGGTATATAATGTAGATGCCATATCAGGGACGCTGCCATCGATACTATAATGGATATTTGTGCCAGAAATTTCTACGTTTACTGATCCTGTATAAAATCCGGGTGCGGTAATTATTACAGGTTTATTAGCATAACCGTTGAAACAAATTACAGCATTTGTACCTCCGGGTGTTGCTGTTTGGGCAATACACCAAGGTCCACCATCTGGAATGCGGGCACGTGTATTTTCTACTAATACATTTTGCATGCTGATGCTGTCAATTAATACACCGGATGGATTAAATAAACCAATGGTTTCGCCATTATTTAGTTTGAAATTAGAATGAAAATTTGATGCGGTTCCGGGGTTATTAAACCAATCAGGATTGTCGAAATATAATACATCAGGAGTAGAAATTCCAAAATGTAACCATGTTCTTCCGGTTGCATCATCCGTATTATACTGATGAATTTCAACTGCTAAAACATTTTCTCCGTTTACCAAAATATCTGCAAGCGTTGCTGAATCAATATCTATTTCTTTTGGACGATAGCCAAGATATATGGATGCTTCATGCCAATAATTTGCGTATGTATTATGTGACAACGAGCCTGTTAAATTTATTCTTGAAATTTCAACGCCATTAATATAAACAACAAAAGCATCGTCGTAATCCATATTAATTATTGCCTTTATAATTTTGGTTTTATCTTCTACATTAAAAGTTTTTCTATAATAATAACTCGCGCCGGCAGATAAAATAGTATTGTCGTCACCGTCACCATATCCAAAACCGCCAGGACCGTTACTCCATATTGCAGTAAATCCTAAATCATTCCAATCGGAGGGAGGTTCTGAAGTTCCATTTTTATACTGCCATATATCATCGTCAAAAATTGCTGTTTCCCAATGATTGATTGGAGATATCGGGCAACTTAAACAATTTCTGTTTTTTCCTGATGCAAAAACTACAAGTCTGCTATTGGCTGGTAAAACGGTATCAGAAAAAACCCATTGGTTCCAAATGCTTAAATTATCTGTTAGGGAATAGCCTGATAAATTGACTGGTAATGCACCGGCATTATATAACTCAATCCAATCAGAATAATCTCCATCTTCATCCTGATAAAAGTTTTTATTTGTACTGGCCGCTTCGTTAATTTTAATTTGTGCAATACCATTTTGAGAAATAAAAATAAGAATTAAGTAAATAATCTTTTTCATATTTGCTTTATTGAGAAGTTAAATGCTGAATAATAAAATTATTATTTATTTATTTTTTATAAATGCTTCGCTGCTGAATCCATCATTATGTCCGATTTGAATTTGATAAATACCCGCTGCTAAAGTTGAAATATCAACTTGCTGATAAGTTGTATTATTTGGTAAGTAGTGCAATATTGGTTTACCTGTTATATCGAATAGAGTTATTGACGTAATATTACTATAGCTGGTTGGAAATAAAACACTAATGTTATTTTCTGCAGGATTTGGAAAAATAATAAAACCATTAGACAATTCTTGCTCTTCTATTGCATTTGCACATGGCAAGTAATATTCAGTGCCCGGTGTTCCTTCAGGACAACTTTCTGTCCAGCTTGTTGCAGTATTTAAATTAAATCCGTTATTTATTAATTGCAAGGTGGTTCCTCCGCCATTAGGTGAAAGTGGATAAGGAAAAGCATTATCGTATCCAACACTTTGATAAATGGAATTTGTTGCATCTAATAACTGAATTACATCACCATCTGTATTAAAGCCAAAATTTAATGGGCCAATTTTATTAACAACATCCGGGAATTGCGTACTAAATTTAAATTCATCCTGATAAAAAACTAAATATCCATTGGGGGCAATAAGTGATCCAGCAGGAATGGTATAACTATTATTATTTTTATCCTGAATTTTCCAATTACCAATATTAAAATTTGTATCAGAATAATTATATAACTCAAACCAATCTCCCGCATCTGCAGCTGTGGACGAGTTATAATTTATTTCTTCTATAATTGGATTTTCGTAACACAATGTAAAAGCCTCTCCTGGCGAACCACCCATACAACCTGCAAACCAGGAATTGGAAAAGGCAGGATTTGCTAGGTCAAATGATAACTCCATTGTTCTGCCATAGCCATCAGCAGTTACCGGCCAAGGTTGAGCATCATCAAAAACAAAAGTTGAAATAATCGTTTTCTGATTGTCGGCTAAACAAATACTATCTCCGTCGTTTTCAAGTTTAAAAATAAAATTGCCAATTACATTCGTTACTGCAGGATGTTGGATTAAAAATTCCGCTTTATTTTCTGCTATAACTAAATAACCATTTCCATCTATAAAAGTATTTGTAGGTATTTTAAATGTATTATAGAAATCGTTATTTGAAAAAATATAATCTGAAATATCAATCGTAACACCTGAAGTATTGTGCAATTCAACCCAATCGCCACTATTAAAAGTGCTCGCACTATTATAATTTATTTCACTAATTACAATTGGATTTGTTATTGCAGTTCCAACAAAATTTGCAGTAAAGGTTGTATTTTCATCTATATTATTTGTGAAAGTAGTATTAAACGCATCATCAATAAAAACATTGCCAACCCATTGAGAAAAAACATAACCAGGATTTGCTATTGCAGTAACAGTAACCGGACATCCATCAAAATAAATCCCCGACCATGGTAAATCTGTAGGTATAATAGTTGATATTTTAACATAACCGGCCCCGGCAGGATAAACATCTAAAGTAATTTCAACTTGGTCGTTCATATCGAAATAAGATTCTATTTCATTTCTTTGATAATAACTTCTGAAATCAAAAAATCCCTTTAGTTCAGTAACGCCGCTGTTGAATGATGCCAAATTGCCGGTTCCCCAACGTGCGTTTTGTGCTTCTATTTCTGATGAAATTTCAGCAGAATTCTCATCTATCATACCTAAAATAATATCTGCAGTATAATAATAATTCATAATATCGGCGTATCGATTAATAAAATGATTTCTAAAATCTGTATTATCGAGCATGTAGCCGAATAGATTTATTTCCTCACTGTAATATGGAAAATTTAAAAGGGATTGCAAGCTATTTGCAGTTTCACCTTCAGAACCTGCACCAGTATCCCATAAAATAAAACGCCATTTAATTTCCGGTTCATAAGATTTAAAAAAGCGAATATTATATGCCATTTCATCATTATTTACAAATACCTGAGTAGCCATATAATCAATCCAATTTTCCATATCAATTTTTTCAAGAGCTGCAGCATAATTATCGGGATTTGTCATGGTATGTGTTTCCATCCAATCAACTAAATTCCAATAGGACGTATCAGAACCGGCTTCGGCAATATCCCATACATCCTCACCTGCGCCGCTTCTAATTAAATCAACAGCATTTGGATTGCAACCAAAATTATTTCTTAAAAAATATTTATCTAATTCTTCCCTTGCAGAATAATGTCCCCAATATGCACCATTAATATATGCCGCAACATTTTGATAAGCAGCCGCTCCGGCATCGATTTGCAAAGCAATACGATTTGTAATTACGTCTTTCATTCGCGCTGCTGAATTGCCCCAATCTAGGTTTGAGCGCAATCTAAATCCCTGTAAAGAATCTAACCCAGGTTTATCATGTTGGAATAAATTATACTGTACTTCACCATCCGAATTAAAATCTTCATCGCAGGTAAATTGCAAACCGCGTTGCGGGTAAACTGCAATGGAAGAATTTCCTGCGACTTCAAATTTTATATCTTCATTTATTTTTCGCACCTTTTCAGCATTAAAATATTCTACTGTTCCTTTCACCTGAATATTGTCCGGTTCCCAACCATTCGCATTATCATATGCGCCGATATAACATGGGGCGACATCAAAAAAATCGCATGGTCTGCCTGTTAAACTTACAACTGGTAAATCTTTATCTTCATTAATAAAATAACTTGCAGTTACAGGTCTGCTGGGTAATTTTCCATCATCTTTTTGAATTGCTTTTATTACCTTATTAGTTGCAATATTTATTGGCGCATCATAAACTGTTGAAGTTAAATTTGGCCAACTGCCATCGGTTGTGTAATAAATATCGGTGCCAACTATTTCTATATCGGTTGCTCCGGCATAAAATCCTGCATCAGTTGCAATGGTTGGCATATCTGAATAACCGGTATAACAAGTTCCGGTATTTGCTGCATTTGCGCTTCGGGTTTCAGCAAAACACCAATTGCCTCCATCAGGGATTCTTGCTAATGAATTGTCAACCATTAAAAATGGGATAGTTATTGAGTCTAATAGATTTCCCGATTCATCAAATAAAAAAAGTGTTTCATTTGCACTCAATTTAAAATTGGTATGCAAATAATCTACTACTCCACCACATCCATAACAATCTCTGTTTTTTTCAGAGGCATAAATAATTCTGCGTTCATGCGAATTAATTGTGAGGTTGGGCAATAACCATTTATTCCACAAGTTTTTATCATCCGATACAGCAAAGGCGGCAACATTTATTGAGGTAGCACCTGCATTATATATTTCGAACCAGTCGGTAAATTCACCGTCTTCATCATCAAAGGGTCCAATATTATTTGGAGCTATTTCATTTATTACGAGTTGGGCATTTAACAACATGGGTAAAATGCCGATAATGAAGAGGAGAAGTTTTTTCATGGTGCTAATTTAATAAAAATTTAGGGTAATGTTAAGCCTGTGTTAAATTTTGGAGATTAATATATTATAATTTTTTAATTATGTTTAACATTGGTTCAATTATAGGTTAATTTTTTGAGCCGTATTATAGATTAGAAATGAGGGATATTTTAACACATTCCAAGCTTTTTGAGCTTGTTTTAAGCCAATTTCAATGCTAAATAGGTTTATAATTCTGAGTGATTATCCAAAAACGTATATTTACTTAAATTTTCGTTATGGTACGCAATTTCTTTAAACCCAACGTGTTGCTTTACTGCTTATCCTTTTATTGTTTTTCATTTTCATTCCTATCGGTTAAAGCGCAAAACTTAGTAACTACTTATGCAGGCTCAACTATGGGTTTTGTAAATGGAGATACTTCTGTTGCACAATTTGGCGGCCCATTTGGAATGTGTGCGGATAATTTGGGGAATTTATATATAGTTGATGCTGATAATAATTGTATTAGAAAAATAACTTCAAGCGGCATTGTAAGTACCTATGCAGGTTCCGGTATTGCAGGTTTTGCAGATGGCACTGCTGATATTGCTCAATTTAACCGTCCTGCTGATATATGTCTTGATGAAAGCGGAAATTTTTATGTTTCTGACTTTCAAAATCAACGCATAAGAAAAATTGATATTTTAGGGAATGTAAGTACAATTGCTGGAAATGGCATAGATGGTTATGCAGATGGAATTTCTATGGATGCTGAATTCTCCTATCCGCGAGGAATTGTTTTGGATAGCGAAGGGAATTTATTTATCAGCGACAGTTGGAATCATCGCATTCGGAAAATTAATTTAGCTGGAGGAGTAGTTACAACATTTGCAGGTGGCGGTATAAATATGGGTGTTTCTAGCATTGGTGATTTAGTAGATGCAAATGATACATCTGCAAGATTTTATACACCGAGCGGGTTAACAATTGATTTTGAAGATAATATATATGTTGCAGATGCTTATAATCACCGTATTCGAAAAATTACATCTGGTGGAGAGGTAACTACAATTGCCGGAAGTGGAGATATTGGTCCCGGTCTTGGTGGTTATTCTGCTGGAAATGCACTTACTGCATTGTTAAACACACCAACGGAATTATTTTATGCAAACGACGGAACTATTTATATTAGTGATACTTATAATTATAGGGTGCGCGCCTTAAAAGATGAAATGATTTACGATATTGCAGGGAATGGTCAAGCTGGTTATGAGGATGGAATTGATTCGCTTGCGAAATTTAAATATACAAGAGGAATCGTTTTAGACGCCGACGGAAGTCATCTATTTGTTTGCGATTATACAAATAGAAGGATAAGAAAAATTACGCTGAATGCTTTTACGGATATTAATAGTCAAAATATAACGCGAAATTCTGTTAAAATTTTCCCAAACCCGAATCCTGGAAAGTGCACAATAGAATTTTCCGAATCCCAAATCAATATTACACATTTTGAAATAATTGATAATTGCGGTAAAGTGATTCGAAAACAAGAAAATTTATCCGGCGGAAAGCAAGAAGTCAATATTTCTAATATGCCTCCAGGAATTTATTTTATTAAATTTTTTACTTCTTTTTCATCCTTTTCAGAACAGATGATTGTATTTTAACTCAATAGAAATATTAATATATAATCGATAAAAATAAGTATACACAAAGGTGTAAAGTATTTTTTATCAGTAACCCCAAATGTTGTATTTTTTATCTTCCTAAATAACCCGACATATTTAAAGTCACCAATTGCACGTAGAAGAAAAATTGCTGCAATGCAGTAGTTGCCAATTGTAAAAAATTTAAAAGGAATAACATTAGAAAAATTACCAGACATCCCAAAACAAATAAATGCAAATACAAGAAGTCCAATTGCCACAACTGCAGTTGCAAATTGCGAAGGACGCATGGTTTTACCATTTTCTAAATCAGGAAGAACGGATTGCATGCCCGATTTACCTCCAAACATCCAATAGAAATGTAAAGCACTTAATAGGATAAAAATGGAGGTATTCAAATATATAAAAATCATATTATGATAAAGATAGTATTACGACTTGCAATTTTGAAATCTTTTACTTTTAATTTACTTTTATCACTAAATAGAAATTTTATATGCAATTATTATTCGTTTATAACGCCGGTGCAGATAGATTGAGTGTGGCACTCGATTTTTTACACAAAATTATTCGGCCCTCTACTTATGCATGCAATTTATGCGCTATTACCTACGGCACTTTTAATATGTATCCCGAATGGGAACAATTTATTAAATCACTTCCTGTTGAAACCTTGTTTTTGCACAAAGATGAATTCAAAAAGGAATATCCTGACTTTGTTACAGAATTTCCAGTCGCTTTTATTGTAGCAAATGGTTTGCTCGAAACTGTTATCACTCCTCAAGAAATGCAAACACTTAACCTTGAACAATTGAAACAACGTGTAACTGAAATCGTGAATTTTAATCTTGATAAAACAGTGTAATATAAAGGTTCCTATACTATTTTTCAGAATTATTGATAAATTGCGTATTTAGATTTTCTTTTTCTTCTAAATCTCTATAAAGTATTTCTTTTTCAACTAAATAATAATTTGGGATTGGAGAAATCCATTGATCTGCTTGATATTTACCTTGCATATTACCTATTAAAGTATATGTTTCAAATTGATGACTTACTATACTTGGAATAATAAAAATGGGTTCTTCTGCAAACCACTCAAAATATTCTGTAATTTTATACACTTTTTCGTAAGTAACCGTAGCAAAAAATTCATTTGTAAAAGAATGTAATATCCTTTTTGGATAATATTTTTCATTCTTTTTACTAAATGTTATCGCTAAATATCCATCTATAAATTCTCCTGTATATTTATTGTCGGGATACAAAAAATTATTAAATTTGGGATAATGATAATTGGTATTGCGTAATGCTTTGCGTTCTATAAATAAAAACGCATTGCTTTGCTTATCAATAATAAGCGTTCCCTGTTCATTTGCCTCTCCATAAAAATCATTCGGATTATAGTTATCAATTGCGTGATTTTCAGTAGTATATTTTTTAGAGCTATATAATATCACCCAAACTGAATCGTTCGTTTCGGAACTCATATAAAAGTTAAAAGCGTCTAGTTTATCGGGATTTAACGAACTTGAAAATATGTGGTAAATCGGATTTTGCATCAACAAATCCTTATAATCATCGCCATAAAATTCGTCAAGGCGCAACAGTCTGTTTGATTTCCGTAAAGCTTGTACAGAAATTGCTTCATCGGCTGAAAGTTGCGTAAACTGGGGTGAAATTCTGAATAAAACATGTGTCCTTGCTTCTGTTAAATGCATAAATTTTCCATTTATCTTTTGATAATTTCTATAAAAGGAAGGACATACAAAACTTGAGTCAAAATAATTTTGTGGGATGCTGTTAATTGCCCGCATTACAATCTGTTGCGGTGTTAAATATGTAATTGTAACTTGCTCTAAAACAAAAGGCTTACAATGCATGTAAATTGTATCATAATCGCTAAAATTGTCTTTAATTGGAATTGCTTTTCTACAGTTTAAGGTACTAACTATCAAATCGAATGTTGTAGTATTATTTTCAATAGCTAAATAAAATACACCGTTGGAATCGCTTGTAGTAAAATCGGAATTTGCATTTGTTTGAATTAAAGCATTAGCAATTGGCTTATTATTTTCTATTTCCAAAAGCACAGATTTAAACACTTGTGCATCGGCATCTATGCTCATTAATAACATGATAAACCACATCAATAAAATCTTCATCATGCGTTTTTTTTTATTTCAACTTGAACTTTTTATTCCAAATAATCTTGAATTACACTTCAAATTTACTATAATCGCACAATATTAGAAGTGTAAATTTGTCATTTTTGCGAATTCAAATTTGTTTAAATTTTTAGATACCAAGGGTTTAATAAAAATAAAAATTCCCGAAAAATTTATTTCTTGTTTAAACAAAAAATACCTTTTCGGGAATAGTTGACTCAATTTAAGTCCTGAAATTCTTATTTATTCATTTATTACATTGAGTGCACTTCCTGCTTTAAACCAGTTAATTTGTTGTGCATTATAGGTATGATTTACAGTAATAATATCTGAAGAACCATCCTTATGATTTAATTTAACTTGCAACTGTTTTCCCGGTGTAAAAGTGGTTAAACCTAAAATGTCGATACTATCATCTTCTTGGACTTTATCGTAATCATTTTTATCGTCGAAGGTTAAACCGAGCATTCCTTGTTTCTTTAAATTTGTTTCGTGAATACGCGCAAAAGATTTCACCAATATTGCACGCACTCCAAGAAAACGCGGTTCCATTGCAGCGTGTTCGCGACTTGAGCCTTCACCATAATTTTCATCCCCAACAACAATACTTCCTATACCTGCAGCTTTATAATCGCGCTGTACTTTTGGAACGGATTCGTATGCACCGCTTATTTGATTTTTTACCGAATCGGTATTTTCATTAAAATAATTTAATGCACCAATCAACATATTATTTGAAATATTATCTAAATGCCCTCTAAATTTTAACCACGGACCAGCCATACTAATATGGTCAGTTGTGCATTTGCCTTTTGCTTTTATTAAAAGTTTTAATCCTAATAAATCAGTGCCTTCCCATTTTTTAAATGGAGCTAATAATTGCAATCGTTTCGAATCTGGATTAACAATTACTGCAACATTGCTGCCATCTAAAGCAGGTTCTTGATATCCTGCATCCATAACATCAAAACCTGTTGGTGGTAATTCTATTCCTGTTGGCTCATCAAACATTACCGAAATACCATCCTCATTAATTAAAGAATCAGTTAGCGGATTAAATGTAATTGAACCGGCAATTGCCATAGCAGTTACAATTTCTGGCGATGCTACAAATGCATGCGTATTTGGATTGCCGTCATTTCTTTTTGCAAAATTTCTATTGAAAGAAGTAATGATTGTATTTTTTCTATTAGGGTCAGATGTATGTCGCGCCCATTGACCAATACATGGTCCGCAAGCATTTGCTAAAACTACGCCGCCAATTTTCTCAAAATCATTTAATAAACCATCGCGTTCAACAGTAAATCTAACCAGTTCGCTTCCGGGTGTAATTGTAAATTCTGATTTTGTTTTTAATTTCTTTGCAGAAGCTTGACGCGAAATTGAAGCAGCACGAGTTAAATCTTCATAACTCGAATTTGTGCAGCTGCCTATTAATCCAACCTCTAAAGTTTCGGGCCAATTATTTGTAATAACAGCATCTTTTAATTTCGAAATCGGCCATGCTAAATCCGGAGTAAAAGGACCATTAACATGTGGTTCTAATTCTGATAAATTAATTTCAATTACTTGATCAAAATATGCTGTAGGATTTGCATACACTTCATCATCACCTGTTAAATGTTCTGCAACTATATCGGCTAAAACAACCACCTCATTTCTTTCGGTCGCATTCAAATATCTGCGCATACTATCATCATAACCAAATAGAGAAGTAGTAGCTCCAATTTCTGCACCCATATTACAAATGGTGCCCTTTCCTGTGCATGAAATATTTTCTGCACCTTCACCAAAATATTCTAAAATTGCTCCGGTTCCACCTTTTACAGTAAGTATTCCGGCAACCTTTAAAATCACATCTTTAGCGCTTGTCCATCCGCTCATTTTACCCGTTAACTTAACACCGATTAATTTCGGCATTTTGAGCTCCCACGCAAAACCTGCCATAACATCCACTGCATCAGCTCCTCCAACTCCAATGGCAACCATACCTAAACCACCTGCATTAACAGTGTGGCTATCAGTTCCAACCATCATAGCACCCGGAAAAGCATAGTTTTCCAAAACCACTTGATGAATAATTCCTGCACCAGGTTTCCAAAATCCAATGCCATATTTATTACTTACAGAAGCCAAAAAATCATATACTTCTTTATTTGTATCGAGTGCAGTTGATAAATCTTCATTAGCACCAACCTTTGCCTGTATCAAGTGGTCGCAATGCACAGTCGAAGGTACAGCTACAGTTTTTTTGCCTGCACTCATAAATTGTAAAAGTGCCATTTGAGCAGTAGCATCCTGCATTGCAACGCGGTCCGGGCCAAAATCAACATAATCAGCACCACGCTCATAATTTTTTGTTGCCAAACCTTCACTTAAATGCGTATAAAGAATTTTTTCGGTGAGGGTAAGCGAACGATTTAATATTTTTCTTGCAGCAGCAATTTTTTCAGGATAATTTGCATAAACCTGTTTAATCATTTCAATATCGAAAGCCATAATTCAAAAGTATTTATTTTCTCAAAATGTGTTAATATGTTGCGCATTGACAATGCTTATCACGTATTTTTGTATTTCTTCTGTAAAGGTAACACAGTATTTAC
Organism: Chitinophagales bacterium; assembly: GCA_038223395.1. GTDB lineage: Bacteria > Bacteroidota > Bacteroidia > Chitinophagales > BACL12 > UBA7236. Next base: position 881 of record JBBRGZ010000072.1, on the reverse strand, counting down.
AGAAGTAGTTTATTAAACCTATAAAAAATATTTTTTAGACAACACTAAAAATTTGACTCTAAAAGAAAATATAAGTCTTGCTTTACGTGCTATTCAAGCAAACCGCTTGCGCAGTATCATTACCATAACAATTATTGCCATTGGCCTAACTGCGCTTATTGGTATTTTGACAGCTATTGACGCTCTCGAAAGCTCCATTAACTCAAACTTTACCACCCTTGGTGCCAATTCATTTTCCGTCCGAAATTTTAATGAAATGTCGGAGGGTGACGAAAAGCCAAAACCTCCTTTCAGTTATAAAGAAGCAGATAATTTTAAAAGTAAATTCACTTTTCCGGGTTCTTATGTTTCAATTTCAAGTTTATTTATTCAGGGCTCCGGCACTGTAAAACAGGCGGACAAAAAAACTAATCCCAATGTAGATGTATATGGTGTTGATGAAAATTTTATTTCTGTTGTGGGATATAAAATTGAAAAAGGAAGAGGATTTTCGGTGCAAGAATTAGAAAGCTCGTCGCGTATTGTTGTGCTTGGAAGCGATGTTGCAGAAAAGATTTTTAGCAGTAAAGACAATCCAATAGACAAAGCAATTTCTATCAATAATCAATATTTCAGGGTAATAGGAGTGTTAGAACCTAAAGGAAGCAGTTTTATGCAATCGGATACAAGAGTTTTAATTCCGCTTACAACAGCCCGCAGTGTTTTCCCAAAACCAGGAGCTGATAATTATGTAATTACCATTGGTGTTTCAAATGCACAAGATATGGAACCAGCAATTGGCGATGCAACCGGCCTGTTGCGACAAGTAAGAAAACTTACAATAGGAGAGGACGATGATTTTATTATTGCTAAAAGCGACAGTGTTGTAAATGTAATGTTAG
>JBBRGZ010000071.1:0-12673 GCA_038223395.1 Chitinophagales bacterium | reverse complement strand
TACAAACGAAATTGCCCAGTGTGTTGCTTGCAATGATGTTGATCCGGTTAAATATTGGGTGCATCCAAATATGCTTACTGTTAACGGACAAAAAATGAGCAAAAGTTTGGGCAATGCATTTTTACCAATAGAACTTTTTGAAGGAACCCATCCACTTTTGGATCAGGGTTATAGTCCTATGACCGTGCGTTATTCTATGTTGCAGGCGCATTATAGAAGTACGCTTGATTTTAGTAATGATGCTCTTAAGGCAGCAGAAAAAGGATTAAAACGCATGATGAGTGCTGTTCAATTAATAAAAAATATAACTGTTGCAGATGCTGAAAATGTGGATGAAGAAGCTTCAGTAAATAAAATATTATACAATACCTATGCTGCAATGAATAACGATTTTAATACCCCTCAAGCAATTGCCGAATTAAATGAAGCCGCTGCTATAATTAATACATGGAGCGATAAAAACAATAAAAAGGCAGCAGTAAAAAAAGAAACATTAGAACGTTTACAAATATTATTACACAATTTTCTTTTTGATATTTTCGGATTAAAAGAAGAAACTGAAAATGATAATGGTGCATTAAATGGCGTTATGAATTTGGTAATTGACATCCGCAAAGATGCTAGAACAAATAGAGACTTTGCTACTTCCGATAAAATTCGCGATGGCTTAAAAACTGCCGGAATTCAATTAAAAGATGGCAAGGATGGCACTAGTTGGGACAAGGAATAAATAACACATCATGTCGGCTCATTTTGATATAGCAGCTTCTGAATATGATACGCATTTCAGCAATACACATATTGGTGGTTTACAGCGTAATAGAGTGCATCGGTATCTCGACAAATATTTTGTTTCAAAAAATTTAAATATTCTCGAAATTAATTGTGGAACCGGCGAGGATGCTATTTTTCTGTCGAAACATCATCAGGTAGTTGCAACAGATGCTTCTTCTGTAATGATAAAAATTACAAAAGATAAAATAGTGGAAAATAATTTACAGGAAAAATGCAATGCCTTTATTTGGGATTTAAATAATCCATATCCCGGAGAAAAATCAGATAAATTTGATTTAATTTTTTCAAATTTTGGGGGATTAAACTGTTTGGCGCCAAACGCACTTGAGTTTCTGATTCAAAATTTTACGTCTCTTTTGAATCCCAAAGGAAAATTACTATTTGTTGTTATGGGAAGAAAATGTGTTTGGGAAAGTATGTATTTTCTATTAAAAGGTCAACTAAAATCAGCATTCAGAAGAAGAAAAAAACAATCCCAAAAAGCGCAAATCAGCAATAATACTTTTATGGATATTTGGTATTATTCGCCAAAAGAAATTGAGGATAAAATAAGTTTTAATTTTAAAATAATACGTAAAAAACCAGTTGGTATTTTCATTCCTCCCTCCTATCTTGAAAATTATTTTAAAAATAAATCCCGATTCCTTCCCTTTTTAAATAAAATGGAAACACGTTTTGGAAATCATGCATCATTATCCAATTATGCAGACCATTATATTATTGAATTGGAGAAACAATAAGCAAAGGTTAAATTTGTAGTAATTTAATTTTTGTGCAGGTATTACTCACTCATGGCTATTTTTTAAGCAAAGATCTGAAAGAACAGCAGATTATGAGGCCCTACGTGCCTTTGGGTATACTATATATTTCTGCATATTTAGAACAAAAAGGAGTAGATAATACGGTTTTTGATAGCACTTTTCATCAACCTGAAGATTTACAGAATCACGTCATAGAACATAAACCGGATTATATTGGAATTTATGTCAATTTGATGACGAAGGTAAATGTGATAAAAATAATTGCATTTATTCGCGCTCAGAAAGCGTTAGCTCACACAAAAATAATTTTAGGTGGTCCTGAAGTACGCAATCACGCCGAAAATTTTTTAAAGAAAGGTGCACACTTTATTGTACTTGGCGAAGGTGAAGAAACGTTTTATGAATTAATTCAATCGCTGAAAAAAAATAACGATTTATCAATTGCTGATGTTAACGGCATTTGTTATTTGGACGACAACGGCATATTGCATAAAAATGCTGAGCGCAACAAAATAAAAGATATTGACATTCTTCCAATTCCTAATAGAAAAAAAGTCAACTTACATTTATATTTAGATGCATGGAAAAAGCACCACGGTAAAAATGCGATTTCAATTTCAACAATGCGTGGTTGTCCTTACACTTGTAAATGGTGCAGTCGCGCGGTATATGGATTAAGTTATCGCCGCAGAAGCGCTAAAAAAGTAGTGGAAGAAATTAAATATATACAACAAGAATATAATCCTGATACATTGTGGTTTGTAGATGATGTGTTTACGGTGAGTCACAAGTGGCTTGAAGAATTTGCGAAGGAAATACATACCCAAAATGTAACTGTGCAATTTGAATGTATAACCCGTGCCGACAGATTAAATGCAGAAGCCTTCCAATTATTAAAAGATAGCGGATGTTTTCGCGTATGGATTGGAGCGGAAAGTGGCTCACAAAAAATTATTGATGCGATGGATCGAAGGGTGGATGTTAATGAAGTGCGAAAAATGATTCAAATGGCAAAAACATTTGGTATAGAAGCGGGTACTTTTATTATGCTTGGATATCCCGGTGAAACTGAAACAGATATTGAAGAAACAATTCACCATTTAAAAACATCTAATCCCGATTATTTTACTATTACAGTTGCTTATCCTATAAAGGGAACAGAATTATATGAAGAAGTAGAAGCAGATTTTATTAATCCTCAACCTTGGGAAAGTTCTACCGACAGAGACATTATATTTAAAAGAACTTACACGGAAAAATATTATAGCTACGCAGTGCGCCATGTTGTAAATGAAGTAAATAACTTTAAACATCCTCGGATAAAACTCAAATTAAAATCCATAGCTGCAAAAGCGGGCATGTGGTATTACCGCAAATGGAAGTCATAAATAAAAAAATATTAATTATTACACCCGGTTTTCCAAAGGATGAACAGGATAGTAGCTGTGTGCCATACATTCAAGATTATTTGATTGCATTGAGTAAAGATATTGGAGCAGAAAACATTAAGGTTATCAGCACTCAATATCCCTATACAAAAAAGAAATATACATGGAATAATATTGAAGTATATCCCGCAGGAGGAGAAAATAAAAAGTCTTTTCATTATTATTTTACTCTGCGCCGCAGTATGAAAAACATTGCACAATTGATGGATAATGATGACTATGTAATTCATGCTTTTTGGTTGGGTGAGGCGGCTTTTTTAGGCAATAGAGCGTTAAAAAAATACTTTACGCACGCTATTATAACATTAATGGGACAAGATGTAAAACCCGGAAATAGAGCTATGCGTTATTTGGATAGGGACCATAATTTTTTTGTTGCTTTAAGTGATAATCAAGAAAAAATATTTTTTGAGAATTATAATGTAAATGCTGATGCAATAATTCCATTTCCAATACCGAAAATTGATCAGCATTCTAATCCTGAACAAAAAACAATTGATTTACTTTTTGCGGGATCAATAATTGACGTAAAACAACCGGCGCAATTTGTTGAGATTGTAAAAACGCTTAAACAAGATTTTCCAAATATTAAAGCTGTAATGGCAGGTGGAGGAAATTTGTTGGATGCCATGCGCGCATTAGTTGATACTGAAGGTTTATCAGAAAATATTACAATAACAGGAGCCATTTCAAGAGAAGAAATGTTTCTTAATATGGCAAACTCAATAATATTAATACATACATCACAATTTGAGGGACAATGTGTTGTGTATGCTGAAGCATTAGCGCATGGCATGTATATTTTAAGTTATAATGTTGGTCGCATAGAAAACACAGAAAATCATGTTGTTTGTAATTCTAAGGAGGAGATAATTAAAAACGGGAGAAAACTATTATCCTCTTCCCTTAACTTTATGCCAATAAATGCAATTAATGCAGAAGAAACAGTGCAAGCATATAAAAAATTATATTTCCCGGAAAAATAATACATGCAAAAAATAACTGGCGTCATATTATTTAATCCTAGAGCTACAAATTATAAGGCTAGAATTCCAAATTCTGTGTTGTCGGTTGCTGCTGCTATAGATAATAAATATGACTATGTAATTGTTGATGGCAACCTAGAAAAAAATCCTCTCGACAAAATTATTGCGTATTTAAAAACAGGAAAATATAATGTATTTGCAAGTTCAGTAATGCCGGGCCCTCAGTTAAAGCAGGCAATTCCATTTACAAAAGAAATACATACCTTATTTCCAGATACAACAATTATTTGGGGAGGCTATTTTGCCAGCAATCAAGCATCAGTTGTAATGGACTCAAATTTTGTAGATTATATTATTTATGGTCCGGGCGATAAAGCGTTTCCGGCTTTATTGGATGCAATTAATCAGAATATGCCGGTGGAATTAATTCCCAACATTATTTTTCGCAATGCAGAAGGCAAAACAATTAAAAATCACAAAGACGAATTATACGATCAGGATGCACTTAATCCGCTGCCTTATGAAAAATTAAATGCATTTTATCCACTCTCTAGATATTTAGGGAAAACATATTTAGGTTCTAAAACGATTGCGTATCACAGCAGTATTGGTTGCCCTTTTAGTTGTGCATTTTGTGGGATAGTGCCAATTTATAATGCGCGCTGGAAAGGTAAATCTGCCCAAGGTGTGTATGATGATATCAAGTATTTAAAAGATAATTACGGGGGAAATGCAATTGAATTTCACGATAATAACTTTTTTGTTTCAGAAAAAAGAACGGTGGAATTCAGCAAACTTATTAAGGATGATAATATGATTTGGTGGGGAGAGGGCAGAATAGATACCGTTGATAAATATAGTGATGAAAGTTTGCAACTGATGCGCGACGCAGGTTGCAAGATGATATTTTTTGGTGCTGAAACAGGCAACGATAAAATATTAAAAATGATGGACAAAGGTGGAACACAAACCGGAGAGCAAATAAAAGCCTTTGCTGCACGAATGAAAAAATTTGATATTATTCCTGAGTATTCTTTTGTTTTAGGAACTCCCGGACAATCGGAAGAAGAGGTAAATGCACAAATTGAGGAGGATATTAATTTTATTAGAACAATAAAAAAAATTAACCCGGATACTGAAATAATTATTTATGTGTATAGTCCCGTACCAACCGAAGGCAGTGAATTATATGAAGCGGTAAAACAAAATGGTTTTCATTTTCCCGAAAAATTAGAAGACTGGGTTTTACCGGCGTGGGAAAATTTTGATTTGAGAAAAAACCCATTAACGCCTTGGCTGAAACCTTATATGATAGATAAAATTAAAAATTTTGAAACGGTACTTAATGGCTATTATCCAACTGTATCAGATACAAAATTAAAGTACGGAAAACGCAAAGCTATTTCCGCTTTTTCATATTTGAGATATAAGTTTAAAGTATATCATTATCCTTACGAGATAAAAGCACTTCAAAAATTTTGGCTAAGATATCGACAACCCGAAACCGAGGGATTTTAAATATGTCACTTTTAAAAATATTTGCACAGGTATTTATTCAGCCGATAATCGGGAAACGCATTCAGCGCGCATCTATTTATACTTGGAAGGATATTACTTTGCATTTACCACCAGGCATATTTCATCCTGCATATTTCTTCAGCACAAAATTTTTATTAAAACACATTTTGAGCTTGGATTTAAAAGGTAAAAAATTCTTAGAATTAGGAGCCGGCAATGGATTAATCAGTATTTCGGCAGCAAAAAAACAAGCACAGGTTACTGCTTCTGATATAAGCTTAACGGTTGTTGAATCATTAGCCGAAAATGCGAAATCGAATAAAGTGGTACTACAAATTGTACACAGCGATCTATTTGATGATATGCCGAAAGAGCAATTTGATATTATTGCGATAAATCCACCGTATTATCCTAAAAATGCAAGAAATGCCTTTGAACTGGCGTGGTTTTGTGGAGAAAATTTTGAATATTTCGAAAAGTTGTTTTCTCAGCTTGCAGAATTCTGTTCTGTGGAAACACTGGTATTAATGGTATTATCAGAAGAATGTGACCTCAATCGCATAAAGAGTATCGCACAAAAGAATAAATTTGACATGTATGTGAAAGAAAAAAAGCGCATATATTGGGAAATGAATTATATTTTTGAGATACGAACAACATGAATACAAATTTATTTATCGAACACAGCAATATTCCCAATCAACAATCTGTTGAGAAGGGTATTTTGCGTTCGCTTATTTATTTTGATATATTTAATTATCCTTTAACAGCAAATGAACTTGCACAATATTGTTCTGTTAAATTACAGGATTTACAAGCAATCACTGATGCCTTAAATACACTTACGCAACATTTAAAAATTTATAAATTTGGTGATTATTATTCATTACAGAATAATGCATCTTTAATATCACGAAGAAAATTAGGAAATAAAACGGCAGACGACATCATGCCAAAGGCACTTAAACGTTCAACGTTCATTCACAAATTTCCATTTGTGCGCAGTGTCAATATTTCTGGTTCATTATCAAAAAGTTATTTTGACGAAAATTCTGATTTTGATTTTTTTATCATTGCAGAAAAAAATCGCATTTGGCTATGTAGAATATTTTTAACTCTTTATAAAAAAATATTCCTTTTAAATTCAAGAAAATATTTTTGCATTAATTATTATTTAGATACACAGGATTTACAAATACCGGATAAAAATCTTTTTTCAGCAACGGAAATCATTACGCTCAAAAACATGACCGGCGAATCGGTGTATAAGGCATTTATGGAATCCAATATTTGGGTGCGCAATCATTTTCCAAATTTTTATCCCTTTTATATTTTTATGGATGAAGAAAAGCGTCCATTGATGAAACGGATAATAGAAAGATTATTGAGCGGTAAATTGGGTGATACGCTTGATGATTTTGTTTTCCGCATCACCACAAAATTTTTGAAAAAAAAGTATGCCTATTTAAAGGTTGAAGAATTTAACGTCAATCTGCGCACCAGAAAAAATGCATCAAAACATCATCCTCAGGGCTTTCAGTTTAAAGTTTTAAAAGCTTTTGAAAACAAATGCAAAGATTTTGAGTTGCAACATCAAATGGAATTAAATTAATGGCGGATATACTTATAACCAATACCTATTTTATGCGTTTTGACCCCAAACGGTTTAAACAGATGCAGCCTTATCCGCCGCTTGCTACTTTATATGCAGCAAGTGTTTTAAGAAAAAATAATTATGACATTTCATTTTTCGACACTGTTTTTGCAGAATCGGCAAAACAAATATTTTCTCAAATTGAAAATCACGCAGGAAAACCTTTTGTAATTTATGACGACGGGTTTAATTATCTTACAAAAATGTGTTTGGTAAATATGCGCGATGCTTGTTTTGAAATGATTCAATTTGCAAAAGAAAAAGGATGCACAGTAATTGTTTCTAGTTCTGATGCCACCGACCATAGCCAAGAATATATTGACAGAGGCGCTGATTACATTTTAATTGGTGAAGCAGAAAATACTTTAATTGAATTGCTTGATGCAATAAAAAATAATAATTCTGTTGATGCAATAAACGGACTTGCCTATTTAAAAAATGGAACATTAATTAAAACAACAAAACGCGAAGTAATTCACGTTTTAGATAGCTTACCACTTCCTGCATGGGACCTTATTGATATGACATTATATCAATCGAATTGGATTGAAAGAAATGGCTATTTTTCGCTTAACCTCACTACAACCAGGGGTTGCCCTTTTAAATGCAATTGGTGTGCAAAGCCCATTTATGGCAACAGATATAATTCGCGCTCTGCTCAAAATGTGGTTGACGAAATTAAATTGCTTGTAAATACTTACGGCAACAAACATTTTTGGTTTTGTGATGACATATTTGGTTTGAAACCGGGATGGATAAAAACATTTTCCGAATTAATTCAACAAGAGAAATTAGACATCCGTTTTAAAATTCAATGTCGCGCCGATTTATTATTAGATGAAAACAATATTGAACATCTTGCCAAGTCAGGTTGCGACGAAATTTGGGTTGGAGCAGAAAGCGGTTCTCAGAAAATATTGGATGCCATGGACAAGGGAACAACCATTGAACAAATCCATCAAGCAACTCATTTGATGAAAAAATATGATATCAAACCCTGCTTTTTTCTTCAGTTTGGATATCTTGGAGAAACGCAAGAGGACATTGACGCTACTTTACATATGTTGTTTGACTTAATGCCTTATGATATTGGTATATCAGTATCCTACCCATTACCTGGCACATTATTTTTTGAACGCGTGAAACATGAGCTTAAAGAAAAACAAAATTGGAACGATAGCGATGAATTAGCGCTTATGTTTACTTCAACATTTTCAGGAAAATATTACAAACAATTACATCGCTACGTGCACAAAAGATTTAGAAAAGCACAAGGCTTTGAAGGCATAAAAAAAGCATTTACACATCCCACACAACTATCAAAATCAGAAGTTAAAAGAATTATTGCCTTGCCTTATTTTCTTCCGATGAGTTATTGGAACAAGCTCAAATTACAATTTATTTAATCATTGTAACGTTCCCCATCTGCGAATAAATTTGTCCTGTTTCGAATTGCACTTCAACGATATAAGCATACACTCCGTTATTGAGTGCTTTGCCATTAAATGTGCCATCCCAACCATTATTTAAATCATAAGGATCAACATTTTCGCGCATAAATATAAGTTCGCCCCAGCGGTCGAAAACTTGCAACTTTTTAACGAGCACTAAATTATATCCAAACACAAAAAAGATATCATTATTATTATCGTTATTCGGCGTAAATGTATTTGGAACAAATAAAATATTGCCCGGATCGGGTAATACAGTTACATAAGCATCGTCGGTTGCAATACATCCATTTTCATCAACTGAGGTTAAAATATAGTCGGTAGAATATGGAGGTAAAATTGTAGTTATAGGGCATGTAATACAAGCAACACCCTGCGTTGGACTCCAAGTATAATCGCCACCGGCATCGCTGTAAAGTATAATATCTTCACCATAATAGATAGTGGTATCGCCCCATGCCGTAGCATAATTATCGTCTACAGAAGTTTGCGCAGTTATAGAATTAAAGCAACCGTTTGCATCAGTATAATCGTACGTTAAAACATAAGGTCCGCCAACACCTGCAATAGAAGTAACAAATTTATCTCCGGCAATTCCTGTTCCACTGTAAACTCCACCTGTTGGATTTGCAAATAAATCAACAAAACCATCTTCAATACAATAAATATCATCAATAACCCAATCCAAAACAGGCAGTGGATTAACAATTAGATTTACTGTTACAGACGAATCGCAACCTAAAACACTTGAGTAGAAATAATTAAATGTTCCACTAACACTTGAAACTGCACCATCAGGTAAAGTATATGTTTCGCCAATACATATTTCAGGATTTAAAATTGTATTAAATGTAGGATTTACAGTAAGGGTAGTGGTAATAATAGAATCGCATCCTTTTGTTGTTAAAAAGTTGCTTATATATGTTCCTGCAACATTTACTGCTAAACCGTCAGGCAAGGTATAAAATGCGTCATCACATATCACTGCTACTTGAGAAATTGCATACACGGGATGCACAAAAAGTGTTGTATTAATCAATGAGTCGCAGCCAAGTGCTGTTGTAAGTGTAACAGGATATAGGCCAGTCAAACTTACAATAGTTCCATCAGGTAAAGTATAAGTTTCACCATCGCAAATATGCACTGTATGATCTATAACGGGTATTGGATTAACTGCTAAATTAATTGTATAAATAGAATCGCAACCATCAACAGTTGCAAATGCATTTGTATATGTTCCTGCTGCAGTTACTCCGCTACCATCGGGCAATACATAAATAGCACCTGAACAAATTGATGGATTTAAAGTAATAGCATAAACAGGATTCAAAGCTAAAATTGTAGTAATAGTTGAATCGCATCCATTTACAGTATTTAAAACATTAGAATAAACACCTGCTGCAAAAACTGCAGTTCCGGTCGGTAAAATATATGGGTCCCCTGTACAAACTTCGGCGTTAACAGTTAAAGTATAGGTTGGATAAATTGTAACAATTGTTGTTGCCGTTGCATCTGGACAGGAAGTTCCACTTAATACCAAATTAGTAACAACATAACTTCCGGGTGTTGAGGCGCTGATATCAATAACACCAGTTATAACATCAATTATTAAACCTGCAGGTGTTGCAGAAAATGCACCAAAAGTAGCTCCGGCACCTGCAATTGGAGAAGGGTCAAGATCGTTACTACAAAATGGCGAGCCCACATAACTAAAGTTTGCGATAGGAGGATCAGAAATATTTACTGTAAGTGAATAAGTAGCAGTATCTCCGTAACAAATTCCAGTAAGTAAGGTATTTGTAAATATATAAGACCCTGGCATAGAAGCACTTAAATCAATTGTACCTGTTGCTGCATCAAATACTAGACCGGCAGGCGTTGCTGTAAATACACCCGGGTCTGCGCCTGCAGCATAAACAGGTGAAGGGTCTGGGTCTGTAGAACAGAAATTGGCAAAAAGTCCCAATGGGAAACCCGGGAAAGTAAAATCTGCAATATAATTTGTGATTAAACTTTTAGCTTTTAAAAAAACACCGCTATCATAAATAAAATCCGATTCATCACCAATGGCTAATTTCATATGGTACCATTCGCAAGGTTGCACCACAGCTTTTGCAGATAATACAGTTGTAAAGCCATCATACTCAATGTAATATGGATCTGTTGCATAAATACCTACGCCACCGGTTCCATTTGCAATATAATACATTGGATAAGTAACAGCATTAATGTTATCTATGGTAACAGGCAGCGCAGTTCCAGGAACAAGCGCAATATTTGTAGCTACGGGAAAACCCGGTCCGCTAATCCAGAAAACAAAAGCATCATTAATTGAAAAAACAAATTCAGGATATTCATCTGAGCCAAAAACATAATCAAATCCAAGACTATCGCCCGGTGAATACACATTAAACTCAAGAACGCAGGCATCGTGCGTTGTGCCTACTCCGGGATATGCATCCAAGTCCGGGTCGCCCGGCCAGCCATTGCTTGTGCCGGTGCTTCCGCTGTTATTTGGACCTACAATATTTGATACCCGACCAGTTGTTAGTATTATTCCGCTATCAATACCAACATTGCAATCTACACATTTAAATTCACCAAATGCCAAATTGTGACAGGTCATTGAAGCGCTATCAATAATAACACCGTCACCTGCAAGATATGTTGCGATTTGATCAGGCGTGTATCCTGTTGTCCAAGTTATTTGACCAAATAATGCCAAAGTCGGCATACAAAATATTACCAACAGTGAGCAAAGACGGCGGTTAATCGGGTAAAAAGAGACCTGCATGTGTTTAGCGTTGATTATTACAGGATAAACAAGGTATAAATTTACAATTATTTTATAGAAACCACCAAATATAAATACACAGCCGTATGTCATTCGCTTACACGCGATTATAAAATTATTAATATATACCTTTGAAAGGGCTAAAAAGTCCGTAAAAAAATGAAAAAAGTAATTTATACAGCATCAGCTCCGGCGCCAATTGGACCATATTCTCAAGCGATTGTTGCAAATGGCTGCGTATACGTTTCAGGTCAGATTGCAATTAATCCGGAAACAGGAGATTTGTATATTGGAAATGATATAAAGGAGGAAACGCGTCAAGTAATGGAAAATTTAAAAGCCATTATTATAGCTGCAGAATGTAAAATGAAGGATGTAATAAAATGCACTATTTTTTTGAGGGATATGGCAGATTTTGCAGAAGTAAATACAGTTTACGGAGAATATTTTTCTGAATATCCGCCGGCAAGAGAGACAGTTGCAGTTGTTGGATTACCAAAAAATGTGCGTGTTGAAATTAGTGCGATAGTTCTAATGCAGTGATGTTAATTTGTTTGGTGTATTGCATGCAATGGGTTATTTAATAGGAATCCAAATGTCTTCTTCCGATTCCGGCGAATCTTTTTTGTACTTATCTCCCAAAATTTCGAAGTGAGGTCGATCATCTAAATGATATATTGAATTAGGAATCCATGTTTTCAAAATAAACTGAAACACAGCGCCGGCATCCTTTGCATCTCCTATATAATAAAATACTGCATATAAACCTTCAGGAATTGTAAAGGTTTCCATTCCTTCGGGAATAACATCAAAATGCTTTACTGCTTTAGTCGCCCACTTTTCAAACTGTGCTTCATAATCTATGGTATCTAAAAAATTTGGCGGATAAATTTGCATTGAAAATAAATCGTTGCCTTTGGTGTTTTCAATAGTATTACGCAACGGCATAAACTCTTTCCATAACAGTTGCGTAGTATTATTTTTAAACGACATACACATGCGTTTGCCGATTAAGTGAGTTTTAGGAAAAGTTTTTATCCGTGCCTCCATACAATTATTAATTTTCAATTATAATATCATATTTTTCCAATAAACCGGATACACCTATTAATGAAAATTTGGCTTTTTTGAGCTTATTTTTTTCGGGGTCTATACTATAATTATACGAGGAACGAAAATCGGTTTTTTCAAGATTCGTATTTTCGAATTTGGCATCCATCAAATCGCAATTATAGAATATTGCCGCGCTCAAATCGGCCCCACTAA
>JBBRGZ010000070.1:0-12751 GCA_038223395.1 Chitinophagales bacterium | reverse complement strand
TTGAAGATGGCATTGTTGTTTTTAATACAGAATCCTGTACCATTTTTGCAGTAGATATTAATTCAGGCGAACAGTTATGGTCGTGGTGGATGGGCGATCCATTAATGTCGACACCAACAATTGCAAACGGTATTGTGTATTCTTCATATCCATGTGGTTATAATAATTATGGATACGAATCTAATGCCACAAATATGGATTACAATAGCATTACTGCAAATCAGAATGTTGGAAATTATTCGCATGCTATTGTTGCGTTCGAATTAAAAACAGGAAAAATTATTTGGCAAAAAAGAATTGAAGGGGATATTCTTTCTGCTCCAATTGAGGATAACGGCACTTTACATATAGTAACTTTTGCAGGAGTATATTATACAATGGATGCTAAAACCGGCGAATTCTATTCTGCAAACAGATGCAGGGCAACTTCAGCGCCTGTTATTTCAAATGGAAGGTCTTATTATAGTCAGCGTGGAGATATTGCAGGCGAATCTGTGAGCGAAAGATTAACGGGATATAATTTCGAATTAAATACAATTGATTTTATTACACCAAATAAAAGAGCTGCATATTTGGATAAAGATGTGCAAAGAAATTCTAAACTTAAATCTGAAAGTACTTCAAGCGATGCTGGAAATGGATTTGGAGGTGGTGCACCAGCTTCATCAAACTGGCAATCTGCAAATGAAACTATTGGACAATCAAACGTAAGTTCGTTGCAAAATTTTTATGGAAGTAGAATTGCCACAAATGGAAAATTACAATATAATATGATGGGAGATACTTTGTTTTGTATGGATTCTGAATCAGGAAAAGAACAATGGAAATTTGATATAGCAGGAAATTTACATGAAGAAGGAGGGTACCTTGCAACAGCGCCGATTTTAGTTGGTGATTATGTAATTACTGCAACATTACATGGAGATGTTTTAGTTATGAATAACTCAAATGGTAAAATTGTATATACCTATAAAACAAACGAACCCATCCGCTCACAACCAATTGCAATGAATGGTTGGATTTATGTTACAACCACCTCAGGATATTTATATGCAATTAATACCGGCGATAAAACAATAACCGGTTGGCCAATGTTAGGAGTTGATAATAAACATAGCAATAAAATTATTTAGGTAAAAGTTAAATTAATATTAAAAATTGTATTAACTTTTTTCGGTTAGAGTCATTTACTGCGATATTCAAAAAATAGCATTTAATGCTTTGAATTTGTTTTGTGTTAGTGCTATTGATTGGTATAGTATTTTGGGGACTGTGGGGACTGTAGTAACACTTCGTTGTGCTAAACAAACATAAGCGCCGCAGCAGTGTCTCTTCTTCAAATAAAAATCAATTAAACCCGGAATAAGCAATAGAAATAGTAATAATCGAAGTTTATAATAATATCAACAATTTCAAACCTAAATCATACCATTTCTAATTGTTTGCTATTCAGGGTAACCCCAACTAAATCAATAGGTTAGTTCATTTTTATATGCCTATTGCTTAAGTTGGGTTAAACCAGAAGGACGCTGCTGCTACCTATCCTCACTGAACAGTAGCGTTACACGAGATTCATTTTTTTTTGTTACAATTATTATAAATACTATCCTAGCGCAAGCGTCTCTGCTTGTGCTAGAATAGGAACAAAAAAAGCGTTTCAAACAATGGAATTAAAATCATCCATTTCCTGAAACGCTTTTTATTTATTATGAAATATTACTTATGCATATTCGCTTTTAAAAATGAATACGTATTTCCATAATACAACATTTGTTCTGTAAAATTTTCAGGATAAGCCACAGTTATATCTGTAATATTTCCTTTTGCATCCATTACAGGTATTAACAATGGATTAATAAATCCGTAATAAGGAGGAATATTTAATTTCACAGTGCGCGCCAATACTTCTTTATGTAATTCTTCATCAACCTGAACACCATAATTTTCAACTAATGCCATACCTGCAGCATAATCTCCTTCCGATTTTATACGTTGTACTTCACGCAATAAATTACCAAATATTTTTCGCAATGCATCGTAGTCATTAATTACAAAATAAGTTTTATCATCCACATATTTTCTTTCAATTACGTTTGCTGCTTTACCTTGTTCGTAAGCCCATGCTGCAATCAATTGACGGTTGCGCATATGTGCTTCTTCAATTGTTTTACCGGGTTCAATTCTGCGCAATTGTGTCATCAAACCATTGCGGATATAACTATCATATTGTGCCTTACCAACTTCTAAATCAGGAATTAGTCCCCACTCAACTAAATTAGGATCCAATATATAATATAGTCCAACTAAATCGGCACGTGCTTCTTCAAGACAATTTGCGTAATTCTTTAAAGTTTCTTTTGGAGTTCCAACACCCTTATTTATTTTGCCGCTGGCGTGTCCTATAACTTCATGCATTGCAGTGTGCATTTTTCCTGCTAATGAACCATATTTTTGCGCGCGTTCTTTTTCAGCTTCAGTAAAACAAAACTCATCCAATATACCTGAACTTCCTGCTTGTTCGTAAGCATAACTGATATTTCCAAGACTTACAGATTTAGAACCATATTCATTGCGAATCCAGTTTGCATTTGGAAGGTTAACTCCAATTGGTGTTGATGGCGAAGCGTCGCCTGATTCACCGGCAACATTTACAACCTTATACGATACACCAACAACATTTTCTTTTTTATGCTCCTTAAAAAGAGGTGAATTATCTTCAAACCATTGAGCATGTGTTGCCAATTTTGACATTCTTTCAGAAGCATCAAAATCTTTTAATTCAACTATCGATTCAAAAGAACCACGATATCCCAAGGGATCATTATAAACTTCAATAAATGAATTGATATAATCAATATCGCCTTCCGTTTCTTTTACCCATTCAATATTATATTCATCCCAAGTTTTTAAATCACCGGTTTTGTAATACGAAATTAATAAATTAAGCGCCTTGGCTTGTTGCGGATTTTCTGCAACTGTTACAGCTTTTTCTAGCCAAAAAATAATTTGTTTAATTGCATCACCATACATGCCATTGGCTTTCCAAACATTTTCTTGAATGCCTTCAGAAGTTTTTATTAACTGCGAATTTAATCCGTAAGAAATTGCCTTCTCATCCTTAGAGTCAATCATCTTTGCATAATATGCTTCTGCTTCTTTTTGGGTTACATCTTCAGCATAAAAATTAGATGCAGAAGTTAATAATAAATCTTTGTCGGAAGCCAGACTCACTTTTTTATTGTCCTTCATCGGATCAAACATTATCTGAATTGTATTTGGACTTATTTCAGCATCAGTTGCTTTTACTAATTGCTTAAAATAATCCATCGAAAATTCAGGCATTATTTTATCCATTGAGTAATGATGATGAATTCCATTACTAAACCACACGCGTTTAGTATATACCATAAATTTCATCCATTCATCAGAGTTTTTATCGCCTTTATATTTACTTACGATAGTTTCTAATGCTTTTCTAATTTCAATATTATAACTGTAATTCTGATCCCAAATAATATCTCTACCTGAATAACCCGCTTGCGTTAAATAATAAACAAGCATTTTCTGGTTTATACTAAGTTTATCCCAACCACTAATCTGATAACGCAACACACCCAGGTCAGCAAATTGTTCCGTCTGCCATTTGAAACTATCATCCATTCCGGTTTGAGGCGCTTCCTTAGTTGCAGGACTAATTTGATTGGCTTGCTGTCCAAACACTTGAAAAGTGGATAAAATCAATAATAAAACAAGTATTTTTTTCATTTTTTAGTATTTCGTTGTTCGCAAATTTCTATAAATAGGAGCTAAAGTTCTAATTCAAACCGAATTTAATGCCAAAAAAGAACCAACTATGTTAAATAGTCATAAAATAAGCATGTTTGTAAGATCAATCTTAATTTATGCATTTAATCTCTTACCTTTAAACTCTAAATTAAATAAAATGAAGACAAAAGGAATTTTAGGAATAGTAGCTCTGGTTTTTGTTACAATGATGACAATCTGGGTTTCAGCATCAAACAAATCTGAACCAAATCAGGCAAATCAAATTAAAATTGAATACAAGCAAGCTGCAAATCCTGCGCATTGCGATCCTTCAAATTGTACGCCTGAAGAAGCTGCAAAATGTCCCTATGCAAATAAGGCAGAAATGAGCGCAACAGCAAATGCAACTAAAGACGCGTGCCCTGCAACAAAAGAATGTCCGCCTTCTAAGTGCAACTCAGGTGCAAAATCAAATAATACATCGCTTTAACTGGGAATAAGCAATATAAAAGGTCGATTACAATAAAATCAAACTGTTCAAGGCCGTTTCTCTGCGCCCCCTGCACCTCTGCGCCCCCTGCGTGAAATATTTTTCACTATTCAATGATAACTTTATTTATCATCCTTATATTGCCATAAATGCAAACAAGCATAAGTTCTGTAAGGCTCCCATTTTGCAGCTATCTTAATCATTTTTTCACGCATTTCTTTTTTACTTAAGGGCGGTAAATTATACACCTTAATCATCGCCATTTGTATCCCTAAATCATCTGCAGAAAAAACATCCTCTCTTCCTAATGCAAACATCAACAACATTTCTACAGTCCATTTTCCAACGCCTTTAATTTGTGTTAAATACACAATTATTTCCTCATTCGACATCTTATTCAGTTTGCTTTTTTCCATGCCATTTGTAATTGCAAATTCGGCAACATTTAAAATATATTGTGCCTTGGCATTCGATAATCCAATAGCACGCAAAGTTTCAAAAGGCATTTCTGTAATTTGTTTTGCACTCGGTTCCTTTCCCCCAAATAATTCCACAAAACGGCCATGAAATACACGTGCAACTTTGGTAGATAATTGCTGACTCATAATACTATAACACAAATACAAACAAATATTCTTTTCCTCTTTTAATTGAAAGGAATCTGTGTTTTCCAATATTTTCTTTAATTTTTTATCTTTCGATAAATGCAATTGATAATCTGACATAATAAATAATTAAGTAACAACAGCGTCCTTCTGGTTTAATTGATTTTATTTAAATAAGAGATAATACTGCGGCGGTTCTATTTGTTTGGCATATGGAGCATTGTCCCTCATGTCCCCCAAAAATAACCAACTACCACCAACACAAAAAATACACAAATCTTCGAATGCTATTTTTCCAATATTTAAATAAAGGTATAAACTCCACTTTGCCTTCAAATTTGAAATTAAGGATAATGTAAGCCCTCAAACTCAATTACCGTATCTTCGCATCAAAATTTATAAGCATGAAGAAATATCTTTTATATGCATTACTCGGGCTCAGCCTTGGCAGTTTAAATGCCCAAGCAGTAATGAATCCCGAATTATTATGGAGCCTTGGAAGGGTAGGGGCCGAAACCCTTTCGCCCGACGGAAAAAATGTAATATTTGGCGTTACTTATTATGATATCGAATCGGGTTCAAGCGAAAGAAATTTATATACAATACCAACCAAAGGTGGAAATCCCATTCAAATTACCACAACAAAAGGAGGGGAGAACAGCGTAATGCCTTTGCCGGGAGGTAAAATGGGTTTTATGTATAAAGGTCAAATCTGGCAATCGAACTGGGATGGCACTGAGGCACAACAACTTACAAACTATACCGAAGATCTAAATAATGTGCGATTTTCACCAAATGGTATGTATATCATGTTTTCTAAGGATGTTAAAATGGAAAAAACCATGGCATCAGAAATCTATCCTGACCTTACCGGCTCAAATATGCGTATTATGGACGACCTGATGTACAGACATTGGGATACTTGGGAAGACGGCGCCTTTAGTCACGTATTTTATGCAAAATGGGATAACGGAAAAATAATCGACGAAAAAGATATTATGGCAGGACAAGATTTCGATTGTCCTCAAATGCCTTTTGGCGGCACCGAGGACATGGTTTGGCATCCTGATAGCAAACATATTGTGTATGTTACCAAACAAAAAACAGGAGCTGCTTATGCAATGAGCACAAACACCGACATTTTTGTTTACAACCTCGAAAACGGGAAAACGGAAAATTTTACAGGTAGCATGATGGGTTACGATACAAATCCACAAATTTCGCCCGACGGAACTAAAATGGCTTGGCTAAGCATGGAACGCGATGGGTTTGAAGCGGATAAAAGCAGATTATACATCCTCGAGAAAAAAACAAATACAATGATTGATGCTTCCAATTCTTATGACGAATCTGTTGCATCCATCAATTGGAGTAATAATGGAAAATACATCTACTTTACTGCTGCTATCGACGGCACAATACAGTTGTTTGAACTCGATATCGAAAATGTAATGACCAAAACGGATGCTGCCAACAGAAAAGTGAATCCGGTAAGAAAAATTACCACCGGCGATTTTGATATTACAGGAATTGTTGGAGAAACAAATGGACAATTAATAGTTACCAGAACCGACATGAACCACGCAACTGAAATATTTCGTGTAAATGCCGCAACCGGCGACATGACAGCCATCACCAATATCAATAAACCGCAATACGACAAGATTAAAATGGGAAAAACCGAGCGCAAAATGGTTAAAACTTCCGATGGAAAAGACATGCTCGTTTGGTTTATTTATCCTCCCGATTTCGACCCAAATAAAAAATATCCAACCTTATTATATGCGCAAGGCGGACCTCAAAGCGCTTTAACACAGTTTTATTCTTTTAGATGGAATTTTCAGCTTATGGCTGCTAACGGTTATATCGTTGTAGCGCCAAACCGCAGAGGAATGCCGGGACATGGAACTGCTTGGAACGAAGAAATTAGTGGCGATTGGGGCGGTCAGCCAATTCGCGATTATTATAGTGCAATAGATTACGCTAAAACGTTACCTTATGTAGATGCAGACCGCTGTGGTGCTGTGGGCGCCAGTTATGGCGGATATAGTGTGTATATGATGGCAGGAACACATAATGGCCGTTTCAAATCTTTTATTGCTCACGATGGTTTGTTTAATCTCGAGAGTTTCTATGGCACAACCGAAGAAATGTGGTTTGCAGATTGGGATATGGGTGGTCCATATTGGGAAAAAGGCAAGCAGGACGTCAGTTACAAGGAATTTAATCCCATTAATTTCGTGCAAAACTGGGATACGCCAATTCTCATTTACCAGGGCGGAAAAGACTACAGAACAACTGAAGATCAAGCTTTTCAGGCATTTCAAGCTGCCCAGTTACGCGGCATAAAATCCAGATTTGTGTATTTACCCGAAGAAAACCACTGGGTGCTCAAATGTCACAATGCTTTGGCTTGGCAACGCGAGTTTTACAAATGGCTGGACGAAACACTTAAGAATTAACCCAAACATATCTTATTTCAAGCTGTCTCAATTTTATTTGAGGCAGCTTTTTTTGTAGTATAAACCGACAGGTTTTTCTAAGTCAATAATGCAAAGGGTTTCTTATAAAGGTAAATTGGCTATGTATTAAACTTATGATAATAGCCGTTACAATAAATATGTAAGCCATTGTAAACCTGTGTTTTACGTGTATACTATTTGCCCATAATGTATGCACGTTATGTTAAGCAGCTATCGCAATTTTGAATTTAAAGTTTTTGGGCGGAGCTTTTATTTATTTAACTAATTATGGATACCAACTACGAAAACCTTAGCGACTTTGATAGAATGAAATTGGCTATGCCTGAGCTTGATGCAATTCCTATTTCCAAAGAAGGGGGAGTTCCCTTTAAAGTCGTTTTTGATAATTACGGATTATCTCACTTATCTGCTGATTAAGTTTTTTCTCTGATGTGTCAGATAAAACGGATAAATCCAAAGGATTTCCAAAAACAGTAACATTAATGTCTGGGTTCTTCCCTAAATATGAATTAAGAAAACTGATAGCTTGATAAATTCTTAATTCAACTGTTTTTTTAAAACGTTCATCATATGCTCCGTTAAATGGCGGATTTGAGTAATCAATTTTGATTTCTACTGTAATCATAACACGGCTGTTGCGGAAGCGAGCAAACTTTTAATTCTTCCTCTCTTTTTAGTGCTACTTCGCATAACGTTAATTATGGGCAAATAGCGGTTCTCGGTGAAAGGTTTTTTGTTGTCATAAAAATATAAAATCATTACGACAATAAAAAACCTTTCACCGAGAATAAAATTAACTCTGTTAAAAAATGAAAAATTTAATTTTAAGCTATTTGCCCATAATTAATATTATGTTAAGTAGAATGTAAAGTAAAAAGGAGAAGCTTATAACACTTCTCCTTAATAGCTTTAGTTTCCTAATTCCCTTTTCATTTCCTCCGCCTTCTCCTTTTGGTCGGTGCGCACGTAAATTTCTTTTAATGCAAGCATACAATCCGTATTTGTTGGATCCAGACGGTGACCAGCCTCAAAGTATGGCAATGCACTTAAATACAATTTATTTCTTTCTACAGAAAGTTTATCGTATTCCGATTGTCTATCTAACGGCAACGAATTCATAACCTTGTTAATTTCTATTGCAGTGTTATAATACAGTGCACCGGCATTTAAATTAATATCAAAACGATTCGCATCTATCGATAACGCCTTGTCGTAAGCCTTAATTGCCGCATCAAAATGCTTCTGGCCGTTCATCGAATCTAGTTTAATCAATTCGCTGTGGGTTGTTCCCAATACAAAGTATAATTCCAGATTTTGAGGGTCGAGTTTAATGGCATTCTCAAGCTTATCTACCAATACACCCAATTTATTTTGCGTAAGGTAATAATTCAACTCAGCAGTAATAATTTCCTTGTCATTAGGAAAATTTCTTCTTCCCTCCTCTAAAATCGCCAAGGCTTCTGCTTCCTTGCCCTTTTCCATGTAAATATTCGACAATTTTGAATACAGATACGTCTCTGTGTATTTCATTTTCACCAAATCCTCATAGGCTTTAATAGCCTCTTCCATTCTGCCGGTTTTTTCAGCCATCAATCCCATATTGAAAATTACACCCGTGTCTAATACAGCCAAAGGATATGCTTCAACCTGCAATAAGTTGGCTTCGTGTGCTTTTGAAAAATTTCTGTAGGCATCTTCACTGTTTCCGGCATTATAAGCTGTGGCACCTTTAGAAAAGAAGATGTTATAAGTAGTAAATAATTCCTGTCCAATATCTGTTTTGTAATTTTTTACATCTTCTAAGCTCATCGCCATTTGAAATGATTCCAATGCAGCAATTTCAGGGTCAGCTACATCAGAATACTTGCCTGTTGTATCAACAGCAATTTCATTATAGATTTTACCTCTCAGATACCAAGTTTTTGCTAATACTTTAGTTTTTTCATTCAATATAGCCTCGTTTATTGCAACGCGCGCTTTTTCGTACTCCTGATTATATTCAGCATTTGAAGCTGTAACCACTTTGCTGTTTTGCGCATTTACCACTCCGGCAAACATTTGCGCTATAATTAAAAACAGGGTGAATTGTTTCATGTTTTTAAATGTTTATTGTTTTAGTTATCAATTAGTTATGTTTACTCTTCTGTATTGTTAGTTTCGATAGATTCGCCTCCGATTTCCTCATTTCCATTATCCGTATTTTCACCGTCTTCAAACGGATTTTCGATTTCGGCAATCTCTTCATCATCTCTCTGAATGCGTGTAACCGATGCAATTCTATCTCCCTCACGTAAATTTATCAGCCTCACTCCTTGTGTTGCTCTTCCCATTACGCGCAATTCCTCAATTCCCATGCGGATTGCAAGTCCCGATTCGCAAATAATCATCAAGTCGTCTTCGTTGGTAACATCCTTTATTGTTATCAAATTCCCTGTTTTAGGCGTTATCTTTAAAGTTGTTACACCTTTACCACCGCGATTCGTAATTCTGTATTCCTGCTCACCGGTATCAACGTCAACAAGCTGACTTCTTTTACCATATCCATTCTCGCTCACCACCAAAACTGACTTCTCCTGATCTCCCTTTTCAACAGTTATCATGCCAACCACTTCATCGCTCTTACCTGATAATACAATACCCCTTACGCCTGTTGCACTTCGGCCCATGGGACGCACTTTCTCTTCAGGGAACCTGATGGCTCTACCGCTTTTAACTGCAAGCATTATTTCGCAGTTACCGTTAGTTAAACGCACTTCCAATAATTCATCATCATCGTTGATATTTATTGCAACAATTCCATTCGCGCGCGGTCTGCTGAAGGATTCTACTGTGGTCTTCTTGATTGTCCCTTTTTTAGTACAGAACACCAGATAATGCGAATTGATAAATTCCTTATCACCTAAATCATGAATATCAATATACGCCATCACCTTATCGTCCGGCGGCAAACTTATCATGTTCTGAATTGCTCTACCCTTAGAAGTTCTAGTGCCTTCCGGAATTTGATAAACCGGCAGCCAAAAACAACGTCCCTGCTGCGTAAAAAACAACATGGTATCATGCGTAGAAGCAATTAACAAATGCTCTATAAAATCTTCCTCGCGCGACGCACTTCCCTTTGCTCCCCTGCCACCTCTGCCCTGTTTGCGATATTCTGTAAGCGCTGTGCGTTTTACATATCCCAAATGCGAAATCGTAATTGCAACATCTTCTTCCTCAATTAAATCTTCAATGCTCATCTCACCTTCATTGGCAACAATGTTGGTTCTGCGCGCATCTCCGTATTTCTCTTTAACCTCAAGCGTTTCATCAATTATAATTTGAAATCTGATGCTTTCGTTTGCTAAAATCTCCTCCAAACGCGCTATCAAAGCCATTATTTCGTTGTATTCGTCGCGAATTTTATCTCTTTCTAAACCCGTTAAGCGCTGTAAACGCATTTCGAGTATTGCCTTCGCTTGAATATCGCTTAAAGCAAAGTTGGTTATCAAACCCTCTTTCGCCTCGTCAGGCGTTTTAGAACCGCGAATTAAGGTGATTACTGCATCCAAATGATCAAGTGCAATTAATAATCCCTCAAGAATATGCGCTCTTTCTTGTGCTTTGCGCAAATCGTATTGTGTTCTTCTTACAACAACTACATGCCTAAATTCCACAAAATTTGAAATCAATTGCTTCAAATCCAGCAATTTAGGTCGCCCATGCACCAAACAAATATTGTTAACGCCATACGACGATTGCAACGAAGTGTATTTATACAACTGATTGAGCACAACACTTGCAACAGCATCCTTTTTAACCTCAACAACCACACGCATACCTTCACGATCCGAATAGTCGTTGGCATCTGAAATGCCCTCAATGCGCTTTTCATGCACCAATTCAGATATTTTGGTAATCAGCATTGCCTTGTTAACCTGATAGGGAAGTTCAGTTATTACAATATGTTCCCTGCCGTTTGGCATCGCTTCAATATTCGCAACACCGCGCACAACAATTTTTCCTCTACCCGTTTCAAAACTCTCCTTTATACCTTCAATTCCATAAATGGTAGAGCCGGTAGGAAAATCCGGACCTGTTATAAACTCCATCAACTCAGGAATTGTAATATCCTTATTGTTGATATAAGCAATTATCCCATCACACACTTCTGAAAGGTTGTGAGGCAAAATATTAGTTGCCATACCCACCGCAATTCCCGACGAGCCATTCATCAACAAATTCGGAATACGCGAAGGCAAAACTGTTGGTTCCTCCAAAGTATCATCAAAATTAGGCGAAAAATCAACCGTATCCTTCTGAATATCTTCTAAAATTTCGTGCGTTATTTTTTGAAATCTGGCTTCAGTATAACGCATTGCTGCGGGACTATCACCGTCAATAGAACCAAAGTTTCCTTGTCCGTCTATAAGCGTGTATCGCATGCTCCACTCCTGCGCCATACGCACCATCGCATCATACACCGAAGTATCGCCGTGCGGGTGATATTTACCAAGCACCTCCCCTACAATTCTTGCCGATTTTTTATAGGGTTTGTTAAAGTCCATCCCCAAATCATGCATACCATACAAAACCCTTCTGTGCACCGGCTTTAAACCGTCTCTCACGTCAGGAATTGCACGCGAAACTATCACCGACATCGAATAGTCGATGTAAGCAGTTTTCATTTCATCTTCAATATTAATCGGAATTATTTTTTCGCCTTCTGCCATATCATTTTTCGTCTAAAAAGAGTAGATTTTTTTACTTTCGGCAAAGTTAACTAAAAGAAGCTTCAAAACGCAGTAACAATCAGTGTTTTATTGTCAAGTTTTCAACATCTTTTCAAGGATGAAATTGGGCATTTTTTTAGGGGAAATGTTGCTCTTACTTAATAGCAAATTTTTACTACTTTCTAAACTCTTAACATGGTCCGTATATTCTGCAGCAGTGCTGACGCGCATGTTTAAAAAGTTGCAAACGCAAAATAGGTGTTAGGATTCTAAATTTCAGCTTTTAAATATCAGACTTATATAATATAAACATTTATATAACAACACTCAATTATTTGCATAACAACAACTTATAAAAATAAAACAGGGGTGCTCACTCGCGTAATACAACCCCTGATCCCCATGAAAACACACATGATGATAAACAGATGTTTATCAAATAAGTTTGCACCTAGCAGTTAAAATGCGTTAATTTTATACAAGTTGAGGTGGTAATTTTTTACGTTCACCCACCTGCTGCCTCCACATGGCATAATACAAGCCCTTTTCTTCTAACAGATTTTCGTGCGAACCTGTTTCTTCCATTTCTCCCTTTTCTAACACGTAAATCCTGTCGGCGTGCATAATGGTGCTCAACCTGTGTGCAATTAATATCGTAATCTGATTACTTGCCCTGCTTATATCAATAATGGTATT
>JBBRGZ010000069.1:0-12810 GCA_038223395.1 Chitinophagales bacterium | reverse complement strand
AAAACTGGTGAAACAACAATTCATGTGAGCGAATTTAAATTGTTAAGCAAAAGTTTGCGTCCATTGCCTATTGTAAAAACGGATGCTGAAGGAAATGTGTTTGATGCTTTTACCGATTCGGAGCAGCGTTATAGAATGCGTTATGTGGATTTAATTGTAAATCCTGAAGTGCGCGAGGTATTTATTAAACGCAGTAAACTTGTAAATACAATGCGTAATTTTTTAAATGCGCACGGTTATATTGAAGTGGAAACTCCAATTTTGCAACCTCTGTATGGTGGCGCTGCTGCACGCCCTTTTACTACGCATCACAACGCTTTGGATATGACATTGTATATGCGTATTGCAAACGAATTATATTTAAAAAGATTAATTGTTGGTGGCTTTGATGGCGTTTACGAATTTTCGAAAGATTTTCGCAACGAGGGTATGGACCGTTTTCATAATCCGGAATTTACACAGATAGAATTTTATGTTGCTTACAAAGATTATAATTGGATGATGGATTTTACGGAGGAGATGATAGAAAAAGTTGCAACGGAAGTAACGGGTAGTACCGAAGTGCAAGTTGGCGAACACGTAATTTCGTTTAAACGCCCTTGGAAAAGATATACTATGTTTGAAGCAATTGAAGAATTTACCGGATGTGATATTTCAAAAATGGAAGAACCTGCATTAAGAGATACTGCAAAACAATTGCACGTGCGCATTGATGCAACAATGGGAAAAGGAAAATTAATTGACGAAATTTTTGGTGAAAAATGTGAGCCGTTTTTAATTCAGCCTACATTTATAACAGACTATCCTGTTGAGATGAGTCCCCTTGCAAAAAAACATCGTACTGTTGAGGGATTAGTTGAGCGTTTTGAAGCAATTTGCAATGGCAAAGAAATGCTCAATTCTTTTAGCGAATTAAACGACCCAATTGATCAACGCAATCGCTTTGAAGGACAACTCGAATTAGGTAACCGCGGAGATGAGGAAGCTATGCAATTGGATGAAGATTTTTTGCGCGCACTGGAATACGGTATGCCGCCCACAGCAGGCATTGGCATTGGTATCGACAGGTTAACAATGATAATGACTAACCAACACGCAATTCAAGATGTATTATTATTTCCGCACATGCGCCCTGAAAATAAAGGCGGTGGAAAAACAGAGGAATAATACTTTATTTTTTAATAAAAGTTGCGTTTAATATGTGATGTTGTTTTGTGCGTATTTGCATAATATAAATACCTGCAGATAAATGATGTGCTTCTATTATATTTTCATCTAAAATTACGTTGGTAATTTGCGTTCCGTCAATTGAAATTATTGTAATTTCTTCGGGTTCAAAGTTTCCTTGTATTGTAAAATGCAACATATCATCAACTGGATTTGGATAAATAATAATTGCGGTATTTGAGTTCATTTGATCTTGTTTGTTTACTGCAATAATATCGCTATAAACAAAACTTAAATCGGTATCAATTAATTTAAGGCGATAATAATCTGTGCCGGAGAAATTGGCATCATCTAAATAAGTATAATATTGTTCTGATATGGAATTTCCTTCAGCTTGTATAGTTGCTATTGAATAAAAATCGGAAATGCCATCACTTTTTTCGAGATTAAATTCAAGTGCATTTATTTCTGATGCTGTTATCCAATTTAGTATTGTAGCATTTGATTTTTCTATTGCATAAAATGATTTGATAATAATCGGCAACACCAAATCGCATAATCCAATTGTTGGAGGAAGCACATATCTTGTAGCATCGTTATACACCCAATATGCTGCAGTATTATAATCGGATGCAACGGCAGGTTGGGGCAATAAATCGCAATCAATTACCTGATTGTCGCGGTCGGGTAATAACACACAAGTAACACCATTAGTTAAGCCCGGTGGAAGAAGTGATTGTTCTGCAAGATTTGCTCCGGCAAAGGTCCATGCACCGTTAAAATTTACGCAAGCAATACATGTTGGCGCGGCAATGCTACCTATATATGCAATGATGGCGTCGCCATTGGTAGAAAATGCCATCTGGCTTGTGGATGCAGTTGCTGCCAAATTGCCTAAGCTGACTGCAGCTGCGGGCTCAAGTGCGCCGGTGCCAAAAGCTGTAAATGCACCCGCTGCTCCTCCGGTAAATGTTACCATGGTTCCGCCTGCAACTCCTCCCGTTGGAACTGTCCATTTAATATGTCCTTCAAAAGCATAAAAGGCCGAACCTGTCCAGCCCGCATCGGTAAAATATAATACAGTTCCATCGTCAAGATAATTTGTAATTATAATTGTAAACTGGTCGGGATTATCAGAATTAAACCCCAAAAAAGCAATATCACCGCCTACAGGTTGTGCAAATAAACAGGTGTTTAAAAAAATGGGGATGATAAAAATATATTGTTTTATAGAAAATTTCATACTGCGTATTACAGTACAAAATTGCTAAACAGATATTACCACAATATTAAAAAGATATTTAATAGACAAGAATTTATCTGAATCTGTCCATCGATTTTACGAGCTTATCATCTTTGCGAATATTTCTGCGGGCTAAAATTGTTGCGAAAAAAGAAACGGCTGGAACTACCGCTATCACCAGATAATTTACATTTTCACTATAATTTTGCGCTTCAAAATAACAGACTACCAATAACCCAAGCGATAATAAAATTGTTATTAAACAAAGGCGCAATTGCAATTTTCTGTCTCTGTATTGCGTAATATTAAACAAGGTAATTAATAAAATTGCGATACTGATTACGGTAACAAGCACATCACCTTTTCCTGTTAATTGCACACCATTTAATTCGGCAAGCGGTAAAAATAAAATGCTAAAAGAAGCAATTGCTGCTATAGATAAAAATATTGTCTGAATTCGTTGCCACATGGTACAAAAATAAAGGCTATGGATGGAAAATAATAATCGTTAAATGTTTAATTAATTAAAGGCCACAAATCAAGTGTAAAAGGGGCTATTTGCTTAAGCTTGATTGGGGTTTGTGTATTTTTGCGACTTGAAGCGCTATTTTTTAGAAATTGCATATAAAGGAACGGGTTATGTTGGCTGGCAGGTGCAGCCCAATGGTGTAAGTGTGCAACAAAAGGTAGATGAGGCGCTGCAGACTATTTTAAGGGATGATATTTATTGCCTGGGTTGTGGCAGAACCGACGCCGGCGTGCATGCAGAACAATTTTTTCTGCACTTTGAAACAGATAAAGAATTTCCAGAAAATTTTATTCTGCGCATAAATACTTTTCTTCCAACCGGCATTGCAGTTAAAAGATTAATTCCGGTACACGAAAAAGCACACGCACGTTTTGATGCAAAAATGCGTGCTTATGAATATCGAGTTACCTTCGAAAAAAATGCATTTCTCAACGAGTTATTATTATACAGACATATAGACGATTTAGATTTTGAAAAAATGCAAGCGGCTTGCGAAATTGTAAAACAATACGACGACTTTCCATCATTCTGCAAAAGCAAACAAGGTTCAAAAACTACAATCGTTCACCTTAAAGAATTGTATTGGCGCAAAGAAGGCAACCAATGTATTTTATATGTTTCTGCCGATAGATTTTTGCGCGGCATGGTGCGTTTAATGGTAGGTGCAATGATACAAATCGGAAAAAATAAAATGACCTTGGAAGAATTAAATGAAGGCATTAAAAATAAACAGCGATTTAAAATGGCAATGTCGGCTCCGGCGCATGGGTTGTTTTTGGTGAGGGTGGAGTATTCGTATTTATAAACTTGTGGTTTGTTTGCAGGGGTTGCAGGGGTTTCCAAAGGTTTGCAGGGTTTGTAAAGGTTTGCAGGGTTTGCAGGGGTTGCAGGGTTGACAAAGGTTTGCAGGGGTTGCAGGGTTTGCAGGGGTTGCAGGGTTGACAAAAGTTGGAATTCCTGCTTCTAGAAGGCACCTTTAAGTACTTCTGCAGATCCTGTAAAATATATTTGGTAAAGGGCAATGTATTAATTCAACACTTACTTCTAATATAAAATAAGTAGAAGGGAACTCTGTGATGACACATCAAAAAAATATTGCCGGATAAAAATCATTTTGATTTTTTCCAAGTAGTTAATCATGCGGCTGTGGATTGGATACGTTGACAAACTTCGTAAAAGGATGGAAATTGGTATTTATGCATTTAAATTAATTTTCTCAAATAGGTTATTAAATGAGATATCATAGAACTGATTTTTTTGCATTCCAGAATAATCTCATCTTTAATTATTTCACTGATATACTTTCTATCATAAGCTCTATAAATTTGAGATCTAACTTCCCCGCAAGACCCCTTTGAATATCTCAAAAAATTAATAAATTCTTTGGTGTTATCTCGCTCAAATCCTTCAGAAATATTATCCATAATTGATCCGGAGGATCGGTTGATTTGATTTCTTAGTTCAAAATCTCTTGAAAATTTATCAAGTTGGGATAATTCAAAAATTGTGTTGCACAAGGCACGACTTCGTATCCAAGCTTCAATTTCTTCGAAGTTTTTAAAGGCAGACATAATTAATAGTTAAATCATTTATTTAAAATTTATTTCGATTTAACCCCCTAAAAACAATTCAAAAATAGAAAAAATTCCTTTGTTCCAAATTCCATCATACAAACACATTCTAAACCCTGTAAACCCTGAAAACCCTGCAAACCCTGCAAACCTTGCAAACGCTGCAAACCTTGTAAACCTTGCAACCCTTGTAAACCTTGGAACCCCTGCTACCCCTGCAAACCTTGCAACCCCTGCAAACCATCTCATCCAACTATCGCCAACTTCGCGAACTTCAATAACAACTTCTTCTCCCCTGCATTTTTGAAGTGAATGGTTGCCATTTTGCCTTCGTTATTTCCTTCCATGGCCGTTATTTTTCCGAAACCAAATTTTTGGTGTTCTACTTCCATGCCCGCATGTAGTTCTTCTGGAAATGCAGGACTAAAATTTGCACTTGCTTTGTGCATGTAATTATTAACCGGCACTTGCGGTCGCACTTTGGTTACTGGTGTTGCTTGCTCGTAATGTTTTTTTGTGTTAGCAGTAGTATCTTCATTCCATTTAGAACTATTATATCCCACATAGGTTAATAAATTTTGTGGCAACTCTTCCAAAAAACGACTCGGTTCGCAATATTCGAGTTTACCATATTTATATCGTGTTGCTGCATGCGTAATTGTCAATCGCGTTTCGGCGCGTGTTATGGCAACATAAAATAAACGGCGCTCTTCTTCTAAATCTTCTCTCGATGAAACAGATAAGGTTCCGGGAAATAAATTTTCTTCTAATCCCACAACAAAAACACTTTTAAATTCGAGTCCCTTTGCGGCGTGTATGGTCATGAGTTTAACCGACTCTTCTTCGCTCCCATCAGCATCTGCATCGGTTAATAAAACAACATCTTGCAAATATTGACCTAAGGTTTTTGTTGGCACTTCTTCGCCGGGAGCAACATCTGCATAAAATTCATTTGATGTTTCGTCGGGCGCTACAAACTCTTTAATTGAGTTTAATAATTCCTGCATATTTTCATATCTGCTCAACCCTTCAACACTCTGGTCGTTGTATAATTCTTTTAAAACGCTGGTTGATTTTGCAATGTGACTTGCCACTTCATATGCATCCTTTTTCTCGAGCAAAGTCTGAAAACTTTTTATCATCGTAACAAAATCTGATAATAATTTTCTTGTGCCTGCATTAAATTGCAACAGGTCGATATTTTCTGCCATGGTCCACAAACTTTTATCGTTGTCGGCAGCTAATACTGTTAATTTTTCAATAGTAGTTTTTCCTATTCCTCGTGCAGGATAATTCACTACGCGTTTAAAAGATTCTTCGTCGTGGGGATTAACTGTTAATTTTAAATATGCAATTAAATCTTTTACTTCTTTGCGCTGATAAAATGAAATGCCGCCGTAAATTCGATAAGGAATATTTAATTTACGCAAACCTTCTTCAAAGGCGCGACTTTGTGCATTTGTTCTATATAAGATTGCAAACTCTCCATTTTTAACATGGTCGCGCATGCGCTGTTCAAAAATATCGTTTGCTACTAACCTACCTTCTTCATTGTCGCTCATGGAGCGAATTACTTTTATGGTTTCTCCTTCTAAATTATCTGTCCAGATTTTTTTTGCAAGCTGATTTTTATTTTTTGATATTACATGATTTGCTGCTTCAACAATCACTTTTGTGGAGCGATAATTTTGTTCGAGGCGAAAGGTTTGCACTTCGGGAAAATCTTTTTCGAAATTAAGAATATTCAAAATGTTTGCTCCGCGAAATGCATAAATACTTTGTGCATCATCACCTACAACTGCAATATTTTGATAAACATCTGCAATACGTTTTACAATAGCATATTGCAAAAAATTTGTATCCTGAAACTCATCAATCATTACATATTTAAATCTGTGCTGATATTTATAAAGTACATCTGGAAAACGCTGAAAAAGCTCATGTGTTTTCAACAATAAATCGTCAAAATCCATAGCGCCTGCACGAAAACATCGCTTTGTATAATTCGAATATACTTCGCTCATTTTTGGTCGCCCATTACTTTCATCTTCTGCCATGAGGTCGGCATTATTTTCGTATTCTTTGGGACCAATTAAATTATTTTTTGAAATAGAAATCCGATACAAAACGTATCCGGGTTTATACAACTTATCGTTGAGGCCCATTTCTTTTAC
Source organism: Chitinophagales bacterium (assembly GCA_038223395.1). Lineage (GTDB taxonomy): Bacteria > Bacteroidota > Bacteroidia > Chitinophagales > BACL12 > UBA7236. The sequence continues at coordinate 6,126 of JBBRGZ010000069.1, read as the reverse complement.
TATGGTTTTCAATAAGTTTTTAGAATCTTCTGAGTCGTAGATTGTAAAATTGGAAGGATAACCAAGTTTTTCTGCTTCGCTGCGCAAAATTCTTGAAAACACCGAGTGAAAAGTGCCCATCCACAAATTGCGCGCCTCGCCACCCATCAATTGTTCTATCCTGTTTTTCATTTCTTTGGCTGCCTTATTTGTAAAAGTGAGCGAAAGAATAGAAAAAGGATCTGCTTTTTGTTGCATCAGATAAGCAATTCTGAAGGTAAGCACGCGCGTTTTTCCCGAACCGGGACCTGCAATAATCATGGTTGGACCATTGATATTGGTTACTGCTGCTAACTGCGCTTCGTTAAGAGATTCCAAAAAATTCACGGCTTAAAATTACAGCAAATTAGGCGACAGATTTAATGCTTTTTGGAGTTTTATGGGATAAAATTGCCAACTGTGCATAAATTTCTTTGGCAATGGCTTATTTATGGGAAAATAATATTCCAAATAAAAAATAATAATCGCTTAATTCTTATTAAAATAAAATGGACTGTTTACTTATGATTTTAAATGTGGAAGAATTATCTGAAAATAGTATTAAAAAACTTAATAACATCATGTTAAAAATGAAAAACTTATGCACAAAAATTGGTATACTTATTTCTGTTTAATTATATTTGGCAATTAAAATTATTGTGATGTCCCCTAAAGATGTATTAAAAAAGTATTTCGGATATGAAGATTTCCGCTCTCCGCAGGAAAAAATTATTGCGCATGTATTAGCCGGAAACGACGCTCTTGTTGTGATGCCAACCGGCGGAGGAAAATCTTTGTGCTTTCAAATTCCCGCTGTTATTTTTGAAGGAATTACTATTGTAATTTCTCCCTTAATTGCATTGATGAAAGATCAGGTTGATGGGTTAAATGCAAACGGCATTTCGGCTACTACATTAAATAGTTCAATGTCTAATGATGAGCAACGTGTTATCATCAACAGAATTCATAACAATGAAATTAAATTATTATACATCGCGCCCGAAAGATTATTGGGCGAAGGTGGTAGGTTTATGGACTATCTAAAACAATTGCCCGTTGCCTTATTTGCCATTGACGAAGCGCATTGTGTAAGTATGTGGGGGCACGATTTTAGACCGGAATATTTGCAACTGGCTTCCTTAAAAAAACATTTTCCAAAAGTGCCGATTATTGCACTTACCGCTAGCGCAGATGATATTACAAGAAAAGATATTGCAGAAAAATTAGAAATAGAAAATTCTCAAATATTTATTTCCAGTTTTAACCGACCAAATATTCATTATTTTATAGAGCGGAAAAAGAACTCTTATGCCGAAATAATTAACTATCTTTCAAAACATAAAAACAGTTCAGGAATTATATATGCGCTCAGCAGAAAAAGCACAGAATCCATTGCTGAAAATTTAACGGAAGATGGATTTCCTGCAGCTTGCTATCATGCAGGGTTAGATAATGCTACACGCGCAAAAGTACAGGAGGATTTTAAGAAGGATAAGGTGAAAATTATTGTTGCTACCATCGCTTTCGGAATGGGTATCGACAAGCCGGATGTGCGTTTTGTAATACATTATAATTTGCCGAAAAATATTGAAAGTTATTACCAAGAAACCGGTCGCGCAGGAAGAGATGGTTTACACAGCGATGCCATATTATTTTATTCGTACGGAGATGTTGTAATGCTCAAAAAATTTGCCGCCGTTGAAAACAATCCGCTGCAATCGGACATCATGCTAAAGAAGCTGGATAAGATGGCAAATTTTTGCAATGCAAATCAGTGCAGAAGAAAAATGTTGCTCGAATATTTTAATGAAAAATACACTGAACACAATTGCGGAAGTTGTGATTTCTGTTTGAGCAAACGCGATACCTTCGATGGCACTTTAATAGCACAAAAAGCATTTAGCGCAGTGATGCGCACAGGAGAAAGTTTTGGCGTAAACTATCTTATCGATTTTTTGCGCGGCAGCAAAAGCGAAAAAATAAGAACGGCACACAAAGAACTTAAAACTTATGGTGTTGGATCAGATATTTCAAAAGAATTATGGACTATCTATTTTAAAGATTTGATTGATCAACAATACATTTTGCGTATAGAAGACGGCAATTTTTCGCATTTAGAATTAACCGCTAAAAGCAAAGACGTATTATATAAAAACGAAAAAGTTTTTCTAACCGAAGCCACCGAGCGTCTCGAAGTTGCAGACACGGAAGAACAGCAATATGATACCGTTTTATTTGAACAATTGCGCACACTCCGAACACAAATTGCTGCAAGAGAAGGCGTTCCACCTTATTTAGTTTTAGGGGATGTAAGCTTGCAACAACTTGCCGGCTACCTTCCACAAACAGCAGAGGATCTAGAGAAAATTTCGGGATTTGGTGAAGTGAAAATTGAAAAATACGGCAAACAATTTTTAAATATTGTGCTCGATTACTGCGAAGTAAATAGATTACATTCAAAAATGAATTTAAAGTCATCATCAAATAAATCTTCTAAAAAAACTAGCTCAAAAAAAATAAAATCTACTGCGCCAACTGAAACAAAAATGCAAACCTTATATTTATTTCGCGCAGGAAAATCTGTTACAGATATTGCAACCTCAAGAAAACTTGCAATTTCAACTATTGAAGGTCATTTAGCAGATTTTATTCAAAGTGGAGAAATTAAGGTGACAGAAATTGTGGAGCCACCAAAAATTACTAAAATAAAATTGGCAATACAAAATGTAGGTGATGAAAAATTAACGCCAATAAAAATATTTTTGGGTGAAAATTATTCATACGGAGAAATCAAGGCTGTAATTGCAGAAATTGCGCGCGAGAAATTAAATTAAATATTGAAATTTACGCCTGTTTTTTGGCAAATTTTTACCATCTTCCACCGGCACCACCGCCGCCAAATCCACCGCCGCCAAAACCTCCGAATCCGCCACCACCACCTCCACCGCCGCCGAAACCACCAAAACCACCGCCGCCCCAATACACAGGTCCTCGTCTGGAATATGTTGTTCCACCATTGCCTCCTTTAAATCGAGAAAGTAAAAATAGTATAAGCAGAATAATAAATATAACAGACCAAACGCTTGGTTTGTCCGAACTGCTTCCCATAGGATCTCCATCAATTTGGCCGGATAAATAATTAATCATTTCGGTAGTAGCCTCATCAATACCGTCGTAATATTTTTGTTGTTGAAATGCAGGCGTTAAAATGTCGCGATAAATTTGGCTTGCACGTGCATCGGTTATATATGCTTCGGTGCCATAACCGGTTGCGATAAACATTTTTCTATCGTCAACTGCAATTAATAACACAATGCCATTATTCAAATCCTTTTGCCCAACGCCCCATTTTCTTCCGAGACTATATGCATAATCCGAAATTTCGTAACCTTCAATTGTTTTAATTGTAACTACTGCTATTTGTGTAGAAGTACTATCGTTATAATTAGTTAATTTGATTTCCAGCGCATTTAAATCGCCTGAAGAAAGTACGTTTGCAAAATCATTTACAAGTCGCGGAGGGTTTGGTCTATTGGGGATTTTATCCTCCATTTGAGCCTGAAGAGTATAAGCAGAAACACTTATCAATAATAATAAAAAGACCTTTTGTGCCGTGCGTTTAATCATTATTAAAAGATATTTCGTCACTTACTTCATTAACATCATCAGACTGATAAGGAAAAAATTGTTTGAGTTGTTCTCCGCTCTGGTAAATTGCATGAGTGATACCTGCCAAAAAATTATTTTGAGCAAATTCCATTTGCATATTTTGTTTAATGCTATCCCAAAAATTATCAGGTAGTTTTGTATGTATTCCTGTGTCGCCGATAATGGCAAATTTTTTATCCTTTACAGCTAGATATATTAATACACCATTTTTTAATGCTGTTTTATGCATTTTTAATTTGGTAAAAACTTGTGTGGCGCGAAGTATTACATCCGCGCCACAAGTTTCTTCAAGATGCAGGCGTATTTCTCCTGAAGTAGCCTTTTCAGCATTTCCAATTGCAGATATGATGTGCAATTTTTCTTCTTCAGTAAAAAATAATTTCGCCGATGACATCTATATTATTTAGTTCCAAAATCTACTTTCGGAGCATTTTCTGCGCCTTCCGGTGCATCAAAAGTGTTGCGTTTTTCTAAACCGGTTATCATTGCAATTAAGTTACCCGGAAATCTTCTAATACGTGTATTAAAATCCTTAACCGCTGCATTATAATCAATGCGCGCAACATTAATTCTGTTTTCTGTCCCTTCCAATTGCGACTGCAAGTCTCTAAAATTTTGAGTAGCCGTAAGCGTAGGATAATTTTCTACAACAACTAATAATTTACTCAACGATGAACTTACATTTGCTTGAGCCTGATTAAATGCTGCCATTTGCTCGGGAGTAGCCGTTGAAGGGTCAATATTGATGCTTGTTGCTTTTGAACGTGCTTCTGTAACTTCGATAAATGTGTTTTTTTCGAAGTCGGCAGCGCCTTTCACTGTGCTCACCAAATTGTCAATCAAATCGAGACGACGTTTATAGGAAGATTCAACATCTCCCCATTTTTGGTTTACTATCTCATCAGCAGAAACCATTTTATTGTAAGAACTGACTAACGAAATAACAAGGATAAGAATTACTCCTAGTCCAATCCAACGGCCAATGCGTGGATTTGCTTTTGTTGTTGACGATGCGGGTGTTGTAGTTGCCATATGTTTGATTTTTGTAGTGGTAAAGATACAAAATGTTAAAACATAGAGGATGACGCTGTAGTAAAACAAATATTGTAACAGATTTTGTTCTTCCTTGCGTTATCCCGAAATTTGAGCAAAATACAATTATGAGCGAATTGATAAATGATTTTAATGGCTACCGAGCAAAAATGAACGACGTAATTCTCGGCAAACAAAACAAAGTAATAAACCGACTTTTTAATCTGGATACAAATACTTACGCCGAAGGTGCGCTTTCAGTAAAATCAAAAGAAATGCTGGGTTTGGTTGCAAGCATGGTTTTACGCTGCGACGATTGTATTAAATATCACCTTGGAAAATGCCATGAACTTGGCGTAAATACAGAAGAAATATATGAAATTTTTGCAGTTGCCAATATTGTTGGTGGAACAATTGTAATTCCACATACACGCAGAGGAGCTGAATATTGGGAAGAATTAATTGCCAATTAATATCATACCCATTGTAAATATTTGTTGTGCAAAACATTATATTTACAATGCACAAAATCCACTTAAAACAAACTCAAATTTGCCTTTTTATAAAGCAAAATCATTAAAATAAATATGCATTAATTACCAATGCGATTTTTTAATTTTATTAAATACTACCAATGGGAAATAATAACGACGAAAAAAAATTATATCTTTTAGATGCATTTGCACTTATTTTTAGATCTTATTTTGCCTTTGCAAAAAATCCAATTATTAATTCTAAAGGACAAAATACTTCAGCCATTTTAGGATTTGTTAATACCCTTAATCTATTGATGAAAAAAACAAACTCAACACATATTGCAGTGTGTTTCGATTCAATAGAAATGACGCAGCGCGAAGAATTATACGCCGATTACAAAGCAAACAGAGCAGAAACACCCGAAGATATCAAATTTGCTATTCCTTATATAAAAGCAATTGTAAATGCATTTAATATTCCACTCATAGAAAAACCGGGTTACGAGGCAGATGATATTATTGGAACACTTGCAAAAAAAGCAAAAAAAGCAGGATATGATGTGTATATGGTTACCATGGATAAAGACTACGGACAATTAGTTGAAGATGGTATTTATATGTTTAAACCGAGTTTTAGCGGTAGCGGATTTGATACAGTTGCATTGGAAGACATTCTTAAAAAATGGGAAATCGATAATCCTTTGCAGGTAATTGATATTTTGGGTTTAATGGGTGATGCTGTAGATAATATTCCGGGCGTTCCTGGTGTTGGCGAAAAAACTGCGAAAAAATTAATCGCAGAATTCGGCAGCGTAGAAGGCTTATACGAAAATACAGATAAACTTAAAGGCAAACTTCAAGAAAACGTAATCAACTTTAAAGAACAAGCACTTTTAAGTAAACATTTAGCTACAATTATGTTGGATGTGCC
>JBBRGZ010000068.1:0-13392 GCA_038223395.1 Chitinophagales bacterium | reverse complement strand
AATGGCATTATTAAAATTAAAATCCATGCCATCTAAAAATACTTCAGGTTTATTGTCTTTGAAAACCTCTTTCCAGGTTATTCCCCCGTCTGTTGTTTTTAATATGCAAGCAGGCTGCACACTGCTCATTACAATTGCTGTTTTATCATCAAAGGCTTCAATATCGCGAAATTCAGCACTATCGTAAGGGTGGATTTGATTGACTTGCCAAATTAAACCGCCGGTTGTTGAAAGTCCCACATATCCATTACTACCGCTAACCCAAATTATAGAATCGTTTACAACAGATAGTCCACGCAAACTGGTATTTTCATTTTGATGCACAATATCAATAGAAAAGACATTTTGCGCATTGATTACGTGCATTATCAGAATGCTAAATAAAGAGCAATACAATTTCATAATTTATTTTTTCTGATATCCTTCCGGAAGAACAAATATTCCTGAAGGGAAATCATTTTTTGCGAGTTCAATTACTTCGTATGTGCGAGAATATGTTTTTGTTTCAACGGTAAGTCGTAAAATTGCACCCTCTTCATATCCAATAATTAATGGTGCAGGAACTGCGCAGTGATTTATTTCAGTTTGAATATCATAACGCATAGATGGGAAACGCATATCATCTGCTACCCACATGTAAGCTTGGTTGTCGGTGGGGATAAATCCTGAACGCAAAACATTATATTTTGTACAAACATGTCCAAGTATCGTTTCTTTCTCAGTGGTGGCTTCAACAATTGGCCTAAAATGATCTGGCATTAAATCTTTTAAATCAGCACCAGGATCACCAAGATCTGAATAATCGCCTGTATAAGCAATTTTATTTTCTGTATTTAATTGCCATGCTTCTTTTTTATTGTTATTTAAAATAATATTGCCATGCGATAATCCACCATATTCTATCATTCGAAATAGTGTATCATTGCAATATATCTCTATTTTATTGGGACTAATGGCACTCATATTGCTTATGAATACAGAATCATCAGTTTTTACCGAAGAAGTATAAACTATTTTGCCATAAAATATCTCTTTATTTATAGGAGCATCTTCGGAATCACTTTGATTACATCCGGAAAATAATGCAACACAATAACAAGAAATTAATAGTAAATTCAATGATTTCATAATACGTAATTTTTTCAAAGATAAGGAATATAGCTCTTTTTTAGTTCAATTCGGCAAACGACAATCCAATATCACACAAGTCTTTACCCATTGTATCTTTATATTTAAGCAGAGTCCAGCCGATTAATTGATAGAAATAATTTTCTGTTTTTATTACTGTAATGCAGTAATAAATTTTCTCTGCTCCAAATTTACCCGTTAATTGTCCTACAATAGCATTATCTGTATTAATCGTTATTTCATCCTTATCGACTTCTCTTGCATCTTCTAAATTATTAAAGATTCCTTGTCGGGCAAATGCATAATAATTTTCAAGTGTAATTGTAATTTCTTCTTGTTCTGTATCCGGTATTTGCTCTTTAATGAGCATAAAAAGTGTGCTATTTGATGAATCTGTATAAGCAAGTGCTGCCTTTGAATTTATTTTTTTATCCGAAAACATATATTTAGGAATATATAATTCGAAGGCTCCGCGTTTTTTAATGAGATTAAAATTGCGGTAATCCGGTTTTTCAGCATTGTAGTGACAACCCTGAAAAACAGAACAGGAACACAAACAAATACATATTAAAATATATTTTACCAGGCTTTTCCTTTTTTGAGTTGATATTTAATTATTTTTTGCGCATCAAGATCAGAATAATAAACATACATTGTTTTTTTATCCGGCATAAAACTTAATCCAGCAATAAAATAAAAATCTTTAAATTCATTTGTAAATACTTGAGGAAATGAAAAAGTACTTGTTTTAGATTTACGAGTGCAGGTATAGATTAAATTATTTGACACAATAAACATTGTTTTTTCGTTCGGAGTCAACCAACAAGAAACAATTTCTAAATTTACATCACCATTATAGTGAATTTCTTCAGGCGTTTTGAATTTTTCGGAAACAGTATTTCTGCTTGTGCCGAATAATTTAAAATTTCTACAAAAAATTAAGCGCAAACCATCTTCCGATATCCAGGGGTAAGCGTCGCTCAATTCGCTATCATTTGCCTCGTCCAACATCCTAATAGAGCCATAACTGCCATCCGGATTTTTTTCTGCAATACCAAGTTGATTTTCGTTCCATCCCCCCATTGCGTTAACTACGTATACTAAAGTTTGCTCGTGAGCAGATGCTGCGCACTGAAAATACCGCACAGAGTCAAGTGCATTTGGAAGGTTATAGCTAGTTATAGCAGGGGTTTTATTGCCGTCGCTTAAAGTAATTGCATAAATATTTGAGAGTAAGTCGTAATAATCCTCAAAATTCCCCTCTGTAAGACCTAAAATAAAATGAGTGCCATCTTTCGTTAATTGTCCTGGACCACATTCATATTTTTCAGGAATTGAAAGTTCGCCCAAAAAGTTAAAAATGCCCTTTGTTTTGTACGTGCCTTGCGCTGAAAGCAAGCTAGTGCAGAAAAAGCAAAAAATAAGAGGTAATTTTGTTCTCATATAATAATTGAATAGTGCAAAAATATAAATTAAGCAGGTATGTCGGATAATAGTTATAAGTTAGTAGTTGCCAGAATGCCTGATGAAGACCTCTTAGCGGCTTTAAAAGCCAATGAGAGCATGTATTTGGATGAAATGCTTTTGGCAGTTTTGGATGAGTGTGAGAAAAGGAAATTGCCTTTTCCGGGTGCTTCCGTGTTGCGTGCACGCATTTCTGATAGGTATGTTGCAGAAGTTGAAAAATTTGAAGCAGAAGCAGTAGTGCAGGATATTGTTGTTCCATTACCGGTTTTTTATTCGCAAACGGTAATTTTAGCTTTTACCATATTTTTCTCGCCCTTGTTTGGCGGAATTATGCTGGCAATGAATGTTTGGAAAGTAAACAAAAAATCTGTTTGGCAGGTAATTGTATTTTCTGTTGTGTTCACGGCTTTTTCTGGTTATGTTTCATATTATATGGCGCCGGGAAGTTTTGTTGCTATCTTAATTCCAATTAGTGGCGCATTAATATTATCTGAATTACTATGGAATAGATTTATCGGTAAAGGGGTTGCATATGATAAAAGAAAAATTACGATTCCCCTTATTATCGCACTATTAATTACACTTCCAATAGTGTATTACGTCTATATGCATCCCGAATTAATGGAATTTGCTAAAAACTAAATATGCGCACAGCCCTTCTTTGTTTTATTTTGAGTCTATGCTTTTTAAATACAAAACTAAAAGCAGATTCTCCTCTTACTTCTACCTATTTTGCAACTGCCTATTATAATTATGATATGGTTGAAAAGGCAGAATTTGCTAAGGAATTAACCGATGAAATTGCCGGCTTTTTATTGGATGTAAATAATCCGATTGATGCAAAAGTGGCAGTTATTAATGCCATTGGCTGGAGTTCTGATATGCAATCGAGAGGTGAAAAGTTTAAAGAATATCTTGCTAAAGCACATAATACAACAACAGAAAAATTGCTGTTAACAAATATGACTAGCGATGAATTATTGTGTCTTGGATATATTATGGCTATGGATGATTATTTTGTTGTTGACGAAGCAATTAATATCTTAGAAATGGCAGTCGCTAAAAATAAAACAAGTTTAACAACTAATCTTATTTTGGCTATGACCAAAGCGCAAAAAGCAATGGATACTGATTTTTGTCGCGTTTGGACTTTAACAAGCGCTGTGTTGCAGGATGATAATTTAAAAAGAGATATGAAAACAAGTGCCATACAAACAATTGTTGATTATATGATTTTGTATAAGGCAGATTGTGTTTATTAATTAGATTTCACGTGTTTTTTATTTTAGAAACCAATCTTTAATAACATCTTCCGCAGCCTTACCGCAAGGTGTAAAGTCTTTATTTTTTTTGCCGGAATAACTCATATAACTCGGCCATTTCCAAATATACACTCCTTTTATCCAGTCTTCATCTGCCATTGCTTGTTGCATAATACTATAGCAGCGTTTTTGCGCCATTTCATCATATGCCTGATCATCATCATCCATGTGTGGATTAATCCAGGGAGTTGCTATGCTTTTAAATCCAATTTCAGTGAATAACACCGGCATATCATATTTTTTTTGAACAGCTTCAATTACATCCAAGTTTTTTTCAAACCCGGTTAATAATTCTTCATCAGTTGGGTTCGTTTTTTTACTTAGGGGATAGTAACAATTGACGGAAATAAAATCTAACTTATTCCAAAAGCTTACAGTTTCAAATTCAGTTCCCCAGTTCGCTGCATAGGTTATTTTCCCCGAATAGATTTTGCGTACTTTATCAAATAATGCATCCCATTTATTGTGTTCTGAAAGTGAAGCATTTTGAAATTCAACACCAATGCAAAACATTTCCATATCGTATAATTCTGCAATTAATGCATAGTGAATTATCCATTGCTCGTAATAATTAAAAAATAAATTCCAGTCCTTTTCCGATTGCATTGTTATGTCGCCGGTCCAACCTAAATGCGACCAGAGTTGCGGTTTTAGCATAACACTCATGCCTGATTTATGGGCGGTATAAGCCGCATGAATTATGCTCGCGTCGTTCTCGGCGCCGGAACTATTTGAAAACCGAAATGGTGAAGGTTCAGTCATTGAACTAAAACCTGAATAGGGGATAAGCGTTAAAGAATTAACTCCCATATTCTGCAATTCCTTAATCGACATATCCGATTCTGAACCCATATATCCATTATATACTTCGTAGCCTTCGTGCGCAAAATTAAAACCTTTTAAAAATGTATTTTCTGGTAAAGGAGGCGATGAATTTTTATTTTGTGAAGAGGTATTTTTAATAAAAGTATGCCATTCAATATCTAATACAATTAATTCCGTTGAGTTGCTATCCCATTGCAGATAATGTTCTAAGAGATAGGTTTTACCGTAGTGTTCAATTAAAAAATTAATAAAGCCTGCACAAACTATAGCATTGAGGTATTCTGATTTTTCATTATATGTTGCATTATTAATTAAGTTTGAAATAGAGGGTAATAATTCTGCATCTAATAAACACTTTAATTGCATATTATAATCGGTCCCTTGCCAATTGTGAGTAAAATAAACTGCAAGTCCGGTTTCCAAAGCTTCAATTTTTGGCTCACCCAAGGTGTTGCGTAAAGATAGCCTTGCCGGAGCCTCAGAATACATGTTTTTATATTCCTTACCAATTACAGTGTGAATATTATTGCCTTCAAAATCAATATTTGCCTGATTTGCATCGTCTTGCATTAAGGTTTTTATTTCCATGCTGCTATACAGGTGTAATTTAATTTTTGAGGATAATGTTTTTCCCGTAAATTGTTCAATAGCAGTAATATCAGCTAAAGTTGTTTGAGATATATCTTTTAAATTCGTTTCGTCAACTCCAGAGTCATGTGTATAAAATTCAATATATGCATTTTCTCCAACTTTGTTTCCAACAAAATTAAAATCCCAGTGAAGTTTTTTATCAATTGACCAAAGGGTATTTTTATCCTCAGAAAAATTGCCAAGTACAACGCGATGACCATTATCGAAAATTTGATATCCCCAACTTTCCCAAAAAAAGTATCCCCAGCTTTGAGCGAATTGTTCTTTAATATATTCTATCAAATATTCTTCAGAATTTGCTGCAAGTAAAGTGATTGGCATTTTTGGATTGAATACATTCGGATAGAGCGAAATTTTAATAATATCTGATTTATCGTTGTATTTTATATCATCAAAAATGAATCCGGTTTCAGTAAAATTTACCGGCATATTTTCATCTAGTCTTTTTACTAATAAATTTTTTTGTGTTCCTATCACATACACAGGATAACGTTTAATCTGTTCTTCAGTAACTTTATCATCGCGTAAAACCAGAATTTCTGACTGAAGATTTCTTGAATCTAATCCAGCAATGCCTGCAATAATAGTTTCTGTTAATGCGTAGTCTTCTTTTCCATAAATAACACAAATGGTATCCTGTTGGCGAAATGCATCCATTAAAGCTGATTTATCAGGCCAGGTATTATGCACATCATTCTGATTGAAGCTAGAGGCGCCACAAGAAAATAGAAATAAACATAAAAACAAGTAATTGCGATGCATTAAAATCAATTTATAGACATATTAACGATTATAAACTATTAACTATGCAAATATACGTGCTTTTTCAGCGATGACAATGCGAGAAGTAAAGGATATTTATAGAACTGAATGAGAGGTATTACATTCAATGCTTTATCGGTTAAGCCACGAACGAAAATCAGATGAGCGCTCTACACTTACAATTGATTCTTTTTCACATGGCGGCGTGAGCTCAATTTTTACCCGCGATTTGGAATACACAACCATATTATTAATAGCAGAAAAACGAATAATAAACTGTCGGTTTATTCTAAAAAATTGAATTGGGTCCAATACAATTTCTAATTTATCTAAAGAGCTATCAATAATAAATTGTTTCCCTTCTTTGTTAACCAAGAAACTCATTTTTTGGTCGGAGAAGAAATATTGTATTTCATCGGCGTTTAATGATTTTAGTTTCTGCCCATTAGAGACTAAAAACCTGGTTTGATAAGCAGTTTTCTGTGCATTAAACTGACTCAGCAATTGCTGTATGTCGAAAGGAGAATTTTTATTTAATACAATAAATTTTCGCAAAGCTGCAAATAGTGCCTCTTTGTCGATTGGTTTTAATAAATAATCTATGCTGTTTAATTTGAAAGCTTTTATTGCATATTGGTCATACGCTGTAGTAAAAATAACTGGGATGGAAATATTCAATTGCTCAAATATCTTAAAGCTGATATCATCTGCCAGATGAATATCTACAAATAGTAAATCAGCCTGGTTATAAGATAGCCATTTGACTGATGCCTCAACAGAATCTAGCTTTTTTATTATTTGAAAATCGCCTTCAAATTCTAGTATGCATTTTTCTAGAAAATCTGCTGCAATTTTTTCATCCTCGATAATTACAACCCGCATATTAATTTTCTTTTTCGATTAAAGGAATTTTTGCAACGTAGTGTTGATTCATAATTCCAAATTCAGGTTCTTTATTACATAAAATAAGGTAACGCTCCTTTAAATTCTTAATACCAATGCCTGTTGACTCCATTTTTTCGCTTCTTAGCTGCAAATTGTTAGCCACAATAAGAAAATCATTGTCATTTGACAAGCGAATATTGAGCGGTTTTTCTTGCGAAATCACATTGTGTTTTATAGCGTTTTCTACAAGTGTTTGCAAGGTTAAGGGAGGAATAAATCTATTTAAAACCTCGGCATCTAAATGAGTTTCAAATATTAGGCTGTCTCCAAAACGGATTTTATTTAAATAAATATACGATTGAATAAATTTTAATTCTTCCTTAACTTCTACAACTAAATTATTATTTTGATCTAATACATAGCGATATACTTTCGCTAATTGCAGAATAAATTCTTTGGCCTTTTCTTTATCCGAATCTACTAGTGAAAGCAACGCATTAAAGCTATTAAATAAAAAGTGTGGGCTCATTTGCGTTTTTAAACTTTCAAGTTGCGACCGCATATTTTCTTTTTCCAATCTTTCTTTTTCTGCGACAGTTATTTTGAGCTGATTGATAAAATGTCCAATTTCAAAAATAAGGCTTACAATTATTACCAAAACAGTAGCCAACACTTGGTTTTCAAAAATGTGTGCATGCGATTCTTCTGATGTGCAATGAAATAAATATGCATTAAAAAATAGCCATTCTACATAAATTATGATATTGGCAACCACAAGCGAAATACTTACACATATTAATATCCTGGCTGGAGCGGACATTTTTCCTTCTAGTTTTTTAGTTGTTCTTGTAATAATTTGAATTACAGCTAAAAAAATTGAAAAGGTAACTACTATAGAAAAAGTGAGGGAAATAAGATACGATAGTATAGTATCAGGTTCATATACAGCGATATCGTGCATAAACATCCCCTTCAAATACATAAAAGTTGTGGGCACCAGCGATACGATTGCGGTGCCCAACAAAATGTTTTTTAAGCTATATAATGATTTTTTATCTGCCATCTTAAAACGTAATTCGATATTGCGGAACCGGAAAGATACCTAATTGATAAACGGTATTAATTTCACCTTCCGCAGGATTATATCTTTGGTATAAAGGATTCTGCCTGTTGGTTACATTTTGAATGTCAATTGCAAATTCTTGCGACGCAAATTTTCCATTTAATTTAAATGCTAAACGGATATCCCATCGCAAATAATCATCAAATTGCTCAGCAAATGCCTTGTCAAAATCGTAAACAGTTTGATTTTGCAAAATAGATTCTTCTAAATTGATTGGTGTATAGCGTTGCCCTCCTGCAACCGTAAATTTCGTATCAAAAACAATAGATTTTGTGTTTTTAGATGATGCTTTTCCAGTAAAAATATCAAACTCTTTGCCACCAACAACATTGGCTACATAGTTTCCTGAAAATGCAGTTTCCCTTTCTATATCATCACTGGCCACATATTCTGATTTATATAATGAGCCCGTAATTAAAAAATATAAACCCTTATCCATAAATTTTTCTACTGTTAACTCAGCACCATAATTTTTTCCCGTGCCTTTATTAATTAATCTGTCGGGTACTCCAAATGAAAAACTGCCGCTGTTTAGCACGCTGAAGGCAGATGTATCTTTATCAATTAAAACATCAAATAAATACTGGTAATACACTTCTGCTTTTATACGCATAGTATTTGATAATTGTTTATCGTATCCTAATACTAAATGATGTGCTTTTACAAAACCAATAGAATCGTTGGGTGTATAATAATTGCCTGGTGTAGTTTCTACAGTTGAAAAATACGTGGCTATTGGAGCCATCATACTGTGTAGGCCATATCCTAAACTAATAGTATTTGAATTATTTATCTGATATTTTATGCCAAGTCGCGGTTCTAATGCAATGCTTCCATTTAAAGCAAGATATTGCAAATGTAAACCCGAATTAATTGTAAGTTTTTCCGTTGCTCGATATTGATATTGTGCATAGGGTTGGAATAAAAATGTATTCCCATCAAAACTTGTAAGTGTAGTATAATGTCCTGGAATTCCAACAAAAATACTGTCTGATACATTTACTAAAAATTCATCAAATCGAATACCTACTTGTAAATTATTTTTGGCATTAAATTTCTTCTTATAAAAGAAATTTGCAGAAATTTTATTTTGCGTAAAATTCTGTCTGTAAAATTCGACCGGTTGAAAATCTTCAACAGAAATTGAATCTACAATATCGTTATTTATAATTGTAGATGCTGCAATGGTTAATCTGGTATAGGATGAATTATTAATAAGGAATTGGTGTGATAATCCAATAATTCCAATTTTTGACCTATCATAGATATCAAGATCATTATTATATAAATTTTCGACAGTATCTTTTGCGTTACTGGATATTAAATCAATCTGACTTATTCCGCCAATTGCAAAAACAGAAAATGTACCTGCCTTTTTAGTTGGCATATTTACTTTCATTGAAATATCTTGATAATAGGGTATAGCCGTTCCGGTTCCAAAATTTATTCCTACTGCACTCATTATCCCCAGAGTAGAATAACGATAATTAATTAAGTAAGAAGACTTTTGTTTGCGATTGATTGGGCCTTCTGCTCCGAGTTCAAAACCATTTAATCCAATTTGGCCAAGAAATTCGTGTTTTTCATAATTTCCATTCCGCATTTTTAAATCAAAAACGCCGCTGATTCCATTGCCATATTCTGCAGGAAAAGCGCCGGTTAAAAAATCGCTATTTGCAAGCACATTATTATTTAACATCGAAACGGGTCCACCGGTTGAGCCAAAATCTCCAAAATGATTTGGGTTTGGAATGTCAATGCCTTCCAATCGCCATAATAATCCAACTGGTGAATTACCACGAATAATAATATCGTTAACGGCATCATTTGCTCCACGAACACCGGCAAAATTTTGCGCCATTCTGCTCACATCATTTCTTGCACCAGCATAGCGCATGCTTTCCTCAATTGTAAATTGACGCGCGCTAACGGTTGTCATGTCATTATTCGTTTCACTTTTATCATCTTTCCCTTTAATAACAACTTCCTCCATTTTTACAATTTGTTCAGTCATTTCAAAATTTAAAATGAGCTCTTTCCCGGAGGTTAATTCTAAATTATTTACAATAAAAGGTTCGTAACCAATAAAAGTAGCTTGAATGGAAATTCTTCCAATTGGCACATTATCTAAAACAAAATAACCATTAACATCAGACGTAGTTCCAATAAGTGGGTTACTGTCGAGTATAATAATATTGACGCCCGGCAAAGTTGATTTGGATTGGTTATCCAATACTTGGCCCCTGATTGATTGAGAAAGACTTTGTGCTCCAAGTATCAAAGGCAGCATCAAGAATAAGGTGATTACAGTAATTTTAGTTTTCATTATATTTTTTTTTATACTGCAAATCAAGATATTAATAAGTTTCAGCGCAATTTATAAAGGACGAACGGGAAAAATTAAGGGATGAACAGGTGATATTTAGAATGTACATCAAATTTAAAATTTCTCTCTAACCCATTCAAAAATTGCAGCTCCGGCAACCATCCACAATATGCCTTTCAGTAAAAAAAAGAAAAATCCCGCCCAACCAACGCGTTTTAACCATTTTCGGGTTTTTTCGGAGATTTTCATTGCTTTAGATACTTGTTAACACAAAAATAAATTAGAAAAATTTCTCCATAAATATTTTTCTTGGTTTAATTCTGTGCATCATATAATTATTATCAATGTATAATTTAATATGATTAACAGCTTCATTTATATCGTCTGTAAATAAAATAAGATCTAAATCTTCCGGTGAAATTGTTTTTTGGTCTATCATTTTTTGCAACATTTCCCAAATATCTTTATAATATTCTTTGCCTACCAAAACTAAAGGGAAGTGCTGTATTGTAGCAGTTTGAATGAGTGTCATTGTCTCAAAAAATTCATCCATTGTTCCTGCTCCACCGGGCATAACAATAAATCCGTAGCTATATTTAACAAGTAACACCTTGCGCGTAAAAAAGTATTTAATGGTAACCCATTTATGCATATATGGATTCGGTTTTTGTTCTGTTGCCAATAAAATATTACAACCAACAGACTTACCTCCATTTTCAAAAGCACCGCGATTTGCAGCCTCCATTATGCCTGGACCGCCACCTGTTAATACTGTTAAACCTTCTGCGCTTATTAATTTTCCTGCTTCGTATGCTTTTTTATAGTAAAGATGGTCTTCTTTAAATCGTGCCGAGCCAAATACGGTAATGCAAGGACCAACAAAATGCAATTGTCTAAATCCTTTAATAAATTGCCCTAAAACAGAAAATCCAAACATTAATTCTTGCCACCGCGAATGAGGCCCTTCGAGGTATTTGCCCTCTTTTGGCGTTAATTTATTATTCCAATCTATGTCGTTTGTCATAATATACTTTTGACCTAAAAATAAGTTGTTTTTGTGTCTCATTGTAAATAAGTTTCAGTAATGGCATCATTTTAGTTTATAGACAAGCAAATATGCTTTTATGAAAAGAATACTGGTTGTCATTTGTTTCCTGTTTGCTTACAAAGCGTATGCACAGGATTTTGATTTGGGAGTTAAGGGGGGAGTAAATTATGCGCAATCAGTAATATTGAATGTTGTAGGCGCAGATGGTGTGGATATGGGCGACCTTGAAAATGAAAGAGGTATGTCGGTAGTTTTAGGTGGGTTTGCACGTGCAACATTTGGTAAAGTTGTTTTTCAACCCGAATTATTATTTTCCGAAAACCAATCATTTGCAGATATTGGTAATATAGATCCGCAAAATATCACACTTTCTGATGTGTTAGAAATGAAAGTTGATAAAGTAGATATTCCACTTTTAGTTGGCTATAATGTATATAAATCAGTCCGCGTTATTGGTGGACCAGTGGTAAGTCATATTAAATCTGAAAGCACTGATCCATTATTTGATTTTAAAAACCTTACTATAGGTTATCACGCCGGATTTGGCTTTGACATTAATCGTTTAACATTTGATGCCAGATATGAAGGTAACCTCAGCAAATTTTCCGATTATATTCAAACTGACGGCGGAATTATTCAGGTGGATAGCAGGAAAAATATATTTCAATTTACTTTGGGATATAAATTATTTGACTGATAAAATAAACAGATTTGAGATTGTTTTAAGCCGGTTTTTTCAGTTTCCATCTTCTGTGCGACCATAAGTAGGGTGCGGGGTTGCGGCGAATATCTTGTTCAAGTTCTTCCATAAACATTGAAGTCAATTGTTGAGGCGGAAGTGCATTAGGATCATCCGTAAGCATTTTATAGGTGATTTGATATTTACCTCTTTTTATCCAATGAATTGTTGCATAAAAAACAACATAATTATATTGCCTTGCAAGTTTTTCCATACCCGTTACAACTGCAGTATCTTGATTTAAAAAATCTACCCAATAATGCTCCTTAGGATTGGGAGATTGGTCTGCAATTAATACGAGCATGGTTTGTTCATGCGCATGATCTGCAAGATGTTTAATTAATTGCCGTTTTGGAATCAATAATATCTTTAATCGTGTTCTTGATTTTACTGCTAGCCAGTTGAAATATTTATTGGAGAGAGGTTTAAACGCAGCCTTCATTGGCATTTCCGCATATACGGCCATAGAACCTCCAGCCCATTCCCAATTGCCATAATGACCTGGAACAAGCATAATATTGCGCCCTTTTACAATTTGTTCATGTACTAAATCATAGTTTTGGATAGCACATTTTTTCATTAAATTTTTGTGGGATAATGTAAGTCCTTTTATAGATTCAAACAACGTATCTGTAAGAATCATATAGAATTTTTTGGTGATTGCCCAAATCTCTTTTTCAGTTTTTTCAGGGAAAGCATTGTGTAAATTTATTTTTACAACAGTTCTGCGATAACGCATTACTCTGAATACAATAAAACACGCAAAACTGCTTATGCCTCGTAAAATAAACGAAGGCAAAATGGAAATAAAATAAATAAGTGGTAAAAGCAAAAAGAATCCCAGAGCTTGCATTACTGCAAAAATAATTATTAACAGGCAATAAGCCATGGAAGTAGCAAAAAATTGTAGTATGTAATAAAACTAGCTATTTCAAAAGCCAGCTATACAATTTTCAATCGTTTGGTATTCAGGCTATATGCGATTATCAAATTTGAAAAATGGGAATTTCAATTGAAGAGTTTTAATCTCCCAAAATTTTATTTAATAATTTCGAATGGAATGGCATTATTTTGAATTACAATAAAATAAATTCCCGCAGGTAATTCTGTGCAATC
>JBBRGZ010000067.1:0-13493 GCA_038223395.1 Chitinophagales bacterium | reverse complement strand
ACTTTGCATTAAAACGATTTCGGGAATTGGCAATCCTAAAACAGCACGAGCGTGTAATTCAAATTCATTTAAATTTTGAGTGCCTGCTAAAGTTACCATTCCTGTGTCTTGTGGGCGCGGACTTAATTCAGAAAAATAAACGCCATTTTTTTCACTCAGAAAAAATTCAACGCCCCAAATTCCTGCTCCGGTTAATGCTTCTGTAACTTTTTTTGCAATGTTTTGTGCTTGAATTAAATGTTGAGAATTGATTTGTGCAGGCTGCCAACTTTCCATATAATCGCCACGTTCTTGTCTATGCCCAATTGGGGGACAAAATAATGTGAGTCCGTTTTTTTGTGTTACAGTTAATAATGTAATTTCACTATCAAACGCAATAAATTCTTCAACAATTACTTCAATAATATCGCCGCGTTTTGCTTCTTGCGCATAGTTCCAACTTTTTTCAATATCACTTTCAGATTTAATTGTTGACTGCCCTTTTCCACTTGAACTCATTAATGGTTTTATTACACAAGGAATACCAATTGTTGAAACAGCAACTTGTAATTCTTCTAAACTTGTAGCATAGGCATATTTGGCAGTTTGCACTCCTAACTCTTTAGCAGCTAAATCGCGAATTGCTTTTCTGTTCATTGTAAAATTTGCAGCACGCGCGCTTGGCACAACCTGTATATTCCATTTTTCATATTCATAGAATCTTTCCGTGCGTATTGCTTCAATTTCGGGAACAATAATATCAGGATTAAATTGTTTTACAAGTGCATCAAGCGCAATGCCATCTAACATATTAATTACAGCACGCTCATCGGCAACTTGTTGGGCAGGAGCATTGTTATATGAGTCAACTGCAAGAACATAGTGTCCAAGGCGTTTACATGCAATAGTAAATTCCTTACCCAATTCGCCACTTCCTAAAAGCATTATTTTTTTCATCTGATATTTTGTGCTAATTTAATAAAAAAGACGAATTTTGCCGCCATGATAAAGCACACAAAAGCAAATCATTTTTTTCTACTAGTTCTGATTTTAACATGTAAGATATCCGTTTTTGGCCAAGTAAATTATTTGCCCGCAACCATTATAGATAATAAAAATGCTACAATAAACGGCTTTATCGATTTTCGTGAATGGGTTACAAATCCAGCCACTATAGATTTCAAAAAAACGGAAACAGGAGAAGTAAACCAATATACTCCGCAAGACATTATTTATTTTACGGTAGCCGGTGAACATTTTATTAGCAAAATATTTACACTGGATGAAACTCCTGCAAAAGATAGAGATGCGCCACTAGGTATAGCACAAATTCTGGTTACAGATACCATTTTTTTAAAAACTCTTGTTTATAGTGAAAACGGATTGGGGCTTTATTTATATCGCGACAACAATGACAAAAATCATTTTATCATTGAAAAAAATAAAAATTTTACTGAATTATTATTAGTGAAATATTTAAATAGAGAAAGCAATTTAATGGTTAATATTTATGTATTTCACGATCAACTTATTTCTGCAACAGAAAATTGCCCTGCACTTGCATCCCAAATAAAAAAAACTGACTATAAACTCAGCGATTTAGTAGAAATTGTTTCCAGTTATAACGCGTGTTCAGAATATACTGAGAGTTATACATACCCTATTTCAAAAAATAAAAAATTATTTGGGATTTTAGCTGGTCCCACGGCGTCAAAAATTACCTATGCTTCAAATTCTACTTTCAATAAAGATAATTACAATTTTGGAATAGGTATTGGAAGTGGTTTTTTTCTTGATATTGATTTACCGGGAAAAAGACAGACTATGTGGTTGAATACCGAACTTTATATTAACAAATTTAGTACAACCGGAATTACAGATGATACTTCTAGTTTTTTCTACGAGCATACATCTATTCAATTTAATATTTTAGATTTGAATGCACTATTAGCATTTAAACTCCAAACAAATTCACCTCATATTAAACCGTATTTCAATTTAGGAGTAGCTGCAACATATTCTTTAATAAACGATAATGAAAAAATTGTAGACAAGGAAAATAAATATACACAGGAAATAACAACAAAGATTTATCTCAACGAAATTGAAAAATCCAATCTGCATTTTACATATATTGCAGGCGCCGGAGTTTCACTTAATAACACTTATTTTTTAGAATTTCGATACGGAAGAGCGTTTTCAATTAGCGATACAAATGGTTATCAAGATGATTTTTCGTTGTTTCTGAGATATGCCTTTTAAAAAATATGTTATTTAATAATTATTTTTTTAATAACGTCATGTTCGGCATCTCTCATAGAAATAACATAAGCACCGGGAGAAAAATCAGCAACATCCACCTGAATAAGGGCATTTGTTTCATTAAGGTTTATATCTTTTCTTAAAACAATTTGCGAAGCATTATTATAAATTATTAGGGTATATTGCGTTGCCCCAAATGGGAATAGTTGCAAATACAAGACATCCGCTGCCGGATTTGGATAAACTACAAGAGGCAGAACACCAACAAGCATTTCTGCTTTTATCACTGCATCATTTGCGTGAAGCAATTTAATATCTGGATCCAAAACAATTGAATCTACTGAAAATGGAATTTGCAAATGATAAATTTGGTCGGATGAATTATTATTTAATACAATATCCAAAGAATCGTTATCGCCATATAATCGAAAAGGCACTTGCATTCTGAATAAATCAACCGAAGGATCAGAAGTAGTTTGATGAATTGAAAGTGTTAAATTATATTCTGAATCCTGCGACCAAAGCACGTTATAAGAAGGAAATCCTTGGCCATAAAACCATTCGTTAAAAAACTCAGTAAGCGATGTATCTGCTGCTGATTCCAAATGCGCTTTAAAATCATCGGTGGTTGCAAATCCATAAACTAAATCAGGATCTGTAGCATAACTTTTAATTGCATCAAAAAATGCACTTTCGCCTAATTGCCAGCGCAACATATGTAATAACCATGCACCTTTATAATACGTTAATCTACCATCAAAAATGCGTGTAGTTGTAGTTGTATCATCAACCCATACCGAACCTCCCGGTTTTGAAGTAATTGTATTTCTTGAGAGATTTAAATATGCTTCATAATATTGAAAAGGGTCTTCAGAAAAATCAAAACTCATCCATGTACTATAAGTTGCAAAGCCTTCATTGAGCCAAATATCTCTCCAACTTGAACAAGTAATTTTATCGCCAAACCATTGATGCGCCATTTCGTGAACCAATAATTCATAATGAAAATTTGTAACTGAACTCATTGTTTGATGTTCCATACCACCGCCCCAACCAAATTGCATATGGCCATATTTTTCGTCCGGATAAGGATAATCAGAATAAATATCCGAAAACAATTCAAAGGAAGGCACTATTGAATTTATTCCGATAATGGCATCATCTAAAGATTCAGGATAAATGAGATTATAAAATAAAAGAGAATCATCTCCCATCGGAGCATAAAATGCAAATTCTTCAAAATTACTCACTGAAACCCCTATTAAATAAGTTGCAATCGGGTATTTAGTTTTCCAATGATACGTAGTAAAATCGCCTGCAGAAATTGCTGAAATTAAAGTTCCTGGTCCACCGGATTTATACATTGATGGCGTTGTAACAAATACATCTACAGAATCAATTTTATCAGTTAAAGTTTGTTTGCATGGCCACCAATCGCTTGCGCCGTATGGTTCTGATAAAGTCCAAATTGTATTTGCAGTTTCATGCGGTGTTATTTGAAATGATCCAAAACCTGATGCATCGGGAACGCCATGATAAAAAACTGTAAGTGAGTCGCTTTGACCAGCACCTATTTCTGAAGGAAAAATAATTTGTAACGCGTTGTTATTATGAAAAAATAAAACTGGTTCATAATGAAATTTAACTGAATCAATTATTAATGCGGTTGAGGCGTCAAAAAATAATTCATTGGTATTTTCTATTAAATTAAAATAGGAAGTAATTGAACCTGCAATAAATAATGTGTCGGGTGAAAGTTGCCATTCGCATCTCACATAAGTAAGGTCGTAATTTGCGGTAGGTGCTGAGTCAAACACAGTTAATTTGGCTGATGCGTTTAATTGTTCTGCTTTTACTATATCGCGTTCAAAATCAAAAGGGGCAATAGATTGCGCCTCTGTATTGTTTACGAGTATAAAACAAAACAAGAAATAACACCAAGTTTTTTTCATTAATTAGATTTTTTTTCTGCACTCTTGAGTTTATTATTATTTCCTATTTTTTTCGATAAATTAACGAGTTCAATCGTTTCGAAAATTAATGAGGAGAAATAGATAATTGCAAATGGAATAATAAAATTAATATCCGAAGTTTGGTTTTTAGATTTATATGCTAAAACGATAATCGCGGTTATAATGAGTTTCGTAAAAATGCTCACAAAAAAAATATTCATAAACCCAGCAAGTTTGCCATTAATTGTTTTTGCAGAAAAGAAATATGTTATGAAAGTTAAAACAATAAATACAAAATAACATATCCATGCAAAGGTCATTACAGGAGCAAATTTATTAAATAACCCCATCACAAATAAAATTGCAGCAACTGCAACTGCAAATAAAACCAACCGTTTAAAAAATCCTAAAATCATTTCTCTTAATTTTTTCCAATTTAATTTAAACTGTCATTCTTTTGGTTTAATAAAATCTTTTAACACTGCATACAAGCCCGCAGCTACTCCCAATAATGAAAGTATAACCGTAAACCACGGTTTTGTGTTTAATAAAGCATCTAAATGTGTTCCTCCCCAGACGCCAATAAATATCCCTGCAAAAAGCTGAAATGCCATTGCAGAATATTTAAAGTAATTATCATACCGCGGCTTCTTGTAATTGGGGTCTGACATCTACTAATTTAGTTTCTTTTGCACCTTTTAATTCTTTTGCCCCCATATTACAAATACCATCAAAATGGGCACCGTTTTCGATAATTATTTTTGCTGTGTAAATATTACCTTCAACAACTGCCGTAGATTTTAGAGTTAATACCTCCGTTACCTCAATATCTCCGGTAATTTTACCCTCAATATCGGCACTTTTACAGTGCACATCGCCCTCAATTAAACCAGAGGGACCTACAGCAACCTTTGCTTTTGTGCGCAAAGTGCCTATTATAGTACCTTCAATGCGAATGTCATCATCACTTACGATAGTTCCTTCAACAATGGTTCCCTGATTTATTCTGTTAGAAATTAAGGAGTTAGATGCCGACATGGGGGTCTCATTTTTATTCCCAAACATAGTTTTAAATTTTAGTTGAAGTTAATATAATCTTTTGGATTTATTGGTGTTTTTTGATGCCAGAGTTCAAAATGCAGGTGTGGCCCACTGCTCAGTTCGCCAGTATTACCAATAACGGCAATTACATCTCCCGTTTTAACAGTATTGCCTGTTTTTTTCAAAATTTGCGAATTGTGTTTGTAAAAAGATATTAATCCATGGTCGTGTTGGATAATAATTACATTTCCGCTTTCAATATTCCAGTATGTATCTATAATAACACCATCTAAACAAGCTTTTACTGGGGTGTTTTCCGGCGCGACAATATCAATGCCATAGTGGCGCTCTGAAGGACTAAAATCGGAGGTAATAGTGCCTTTAACAGGAGGGAAAAAGTGCAGAGATTCTAGGTTTTGATCGCCTGTAGACTCTCTTGGGTCGCTTAAATTCAAGTTGAATAAATCCTCTTGACTAACCTGTCCGCGCATGGTTATATCCATTTCAGAAGCTCCACCGATTACAATATTTGAATAATCCTTTTTCCCGGTGCTATCCTGTGGTTTTACAGAATCAATTTCGCCATTTAATCTGCGTTGCAAATTGGCAAAAGAAAGCTCATATGCCTTTAATGAAATGAGCATAGAGTCGGTAATTTTATTATTTTGTGCAATCTGTCGCGAAGTATTCACCTCATTATAACCAACAACTAGATTTTTGAGCGGTGTAAAAACGATGGTGAAATAGACCAAAATGCACACTATCACTAATAACGTACTAAATAAAATGATGACATTCAGCAGACTTAATCGCAAGGAAGTTTGCACTTCGAAAGTTTTGTCGTGCATAAGTACAAACTTGTATTTAGTGCGCAATTTCTCTAACCAAAGATTGGATTTTTTGTTACCTTTCGCCATTACTGCGTAAAACGCTATTTTATTTAGGTTTTTTAAAATATTTTTGCCTTAAACAAGTTATATATTCGGCATCAAACTATTACATGTGAAACGAAATTTTCCCCTATTTATCGCTACAATTTTAATTCTTTTTTTTGTTTCTGCATGTAGTACAAGCAAAAATGGTAATAAAAACATCGTTACACGTTCGGTAGACGACCTAATAGCGAGAGATAATGGCTATTTTAATGCAAGGCTGAGCATGAAAGAAAGCGAACGCACCCTTTGGGAAGGGCAGTCTGACAATTACGAAGAAATACTACCCATTTTTAAATATGGCACCCAAGAGCAAGCATCAAGTGTTCAACCCGCAATGGATGAAATTGTTAAAAAAACATCTTTTGTCATTCAGGTCCATAAAAAAAGTAAATGGGTGGACGACAGCTATTTTTTAATAGGAAAATCAAGTTTCTACAAACGCAATTATGCTGAAGCATTAAGCACCTTTCAATATATAGTTTCCGAATATTCTGAACTCATCGACAAAAAATCTGCTAACAAACGCGTAAAGGAAGATGAGGATGGTAAATTAAATATGATTGAAAAATTAAAGCACCAACCTGTGGCAAGCGAAGCTGGAATTTGGGTTGCGCGATCATTAGTTGAATTAAAAAAATATAGCGATGCACACACCGTAATTAGCGTGTTAAAAAGTAGAGAAAATTTTCCTACCTGGTTGCTAAGTGAATTATATGCTGTTGAAGCAGATTTATATCTAAAAGAAAATCAAAATGCAAATGCGATTAAACCATTAATTGCAGCAATCGAAAATTCTGATGATAAAAAAATAAATGTGCGCTATAATTTTATTTTAGCACAATTATACGCACAGCAAAAAGATTACGATAAAGCAGTTGCAACTTATCAATTAGTTTTAGATAGTAAACCAACCTACGACATGGATTTTTATGCCAAATTAAATATGGCAAAACTCACCATGGATAATTACGGCATTTCAGGAAAAGAGACTAAAGAAGGTTTATTAAGTTTACTCAAGGATGAAAAATATAAGGAATTTTATGGATTGATTTATTATACGCTTGCTGATATCGAACTCGCAGCAAAAAATAAAGACACGGGTATCATGTATTTAAATAAATCGGTGCAAAGCACAAACGAAGGAAAACAAAAAGGGCTTTCTTATATGCGATTGGGTGATATCAATTATGCGGATCTTGCTTATAAAAATGCATATGCATATTATGATAGTACTGTTTTAAATCTGCCACGCGATCAAGATAGATTTGATGAGGTAAAACTATTACGCGACAATCTTAAACTTCTGGTAGACCAACTGACAATAATTGAAACAGAAAGAAAGTTACAATATTGGGCGGGATTATCTGAAAAAGAATTAGAAAAAGAATTAGAAAAAATTATAGTTGAAGAAAAAATAATAGATACATTAAATAATGATATTTTAAATCCCAATAATGTAGTTAATACAAATACAAACGACATTGGTGACTTTTATTTTTATAATACCACTTTGCGATCACGTGGATTTTCTGAGTTTAAGAAAAAATGGGATACCCGCAAATTAGAAGACAATTGGAGAAGAAGTGAGAAAGGAATATTTGGAGAGGAAGGTGAAGCCGCGTTAACTGATACTGCTAACAATAAATCCATCGACCTCACAAAAAAGAATATTACCATGGATGCTATAATTGCAAGCATTCCGAATACACCGGAAAAAATTGCAATTTCGAATGCTAAAATTGCAGCAGCATTATATCGCGGAGGAGTTATTTACAAAGAAAATTTTGGTAATAAACAGAAGGCGATTGTTTTATTTCAGGATAACGTAACAAATTACCCAGCTAATCAATTTGAAGTGCAATCACTTTATCAATTATATCGCTTAACAGGCAATCCATTGCAAGATGAATATAAAAATAATATTTTGACAAAATATCCAGAATCCGATTATACTAAAGTTATTGCAGACCCGGATTATTTTAAGAAGCGCGATGAAAAGAAAAATGCTCTTGATAATTATTATACCGAAACATACGATTCACTTATAACAAAAAATTATGCGGAAGTTATAAAACGTTCGAAAATTGCTGACAGTATTTTCAAGCCAAATCCACTCAAACCGAAATTTGAAATGCTAAATGCGCTCACTTTTGCAAATGCCGATAGTGTTGATTTATTTAAAAACGAATTGCAAAAAGTTGCCCTCAAGTATCCCGAGAATGAAGTTGGCATTCGCGCACAGGAAATTCTTGACTATTTACGAAGAGGTAGTGTAATTGACGCAGTTGAAAAACTAGATAAATTAGAATATACCTATAAATCGGACGAGGAACAATATTTTCTTTTTATAATGAACACAACAGGAAAAGATGCAACTACTATGAAAAGCAATATTGCAACTTTTAATGCTTCTAATTTTGCTACTGATAATTTAAAAATCAGTTCCCTTTTACTTGGCAAAGAAAATAGTATCATTATGGTTAAATCTTTCAATAATATAAATACTGCAATGAATTATTATTTTACAATTAAAGATAATGTTGCATTATATAATACATTAGCTAAAGAAGCGTTCACTCCATTGATTATTTCCAAATCTAATTATGTGCAGTTTTATAAATCGAAAGATATAGAAGGATACGAGGTATATTTTGAGGACAATTATTTAAAAGATTAAATTATAATCATGTCGGTAAAAGAGGAATTATCATTATATAAAAATCAAATTAAGTGGTTTTGGCGCATTTTTATTAGCGGCACTATTTTGATTTCTATTTTTATACTTTTACTTTCAGTTGGTGTTTTTGGTAAATTACCTTCATTCGACGAATTAGAAAATCCACAAAGCAGTCTTGCTACACAGATATTAACTTCTGATGGCGAATTACTTGGCCGCTATTATAGTGAAAACAGAACTAATGCCACCCTATCAGAAATTCCACCACATCTTATTCAAGCCTTGGTTTCTACAGAAGATCGCCGTTTTTACGAGCACAGCGGTATTGATGCAAAAAGTGTAATGCGCGTGATAGTTAAAACACTTATTTTACATCAAGAAGAATCTGGTGGAGGAAGTACCTTAACTCAACAATTAGCAAAAAATTTATACGGAAGACCAACAGCAGGAAATAAATTTGATTTGGCTATCATTAAATTAAAAGAATGGGTAACAGCTGCAAAATTAGAACGACGTTACACCAAGGAAGAGATTATTGTAATGTATTTAAATACAATTCCATATATCTATGATGCAAGTGGAATTAAAACTGCTTCAAAAACCTTTTTCAATAAACAGGTAGATTCACTTACAGTTGACGAATCGGCTGTTTTGGTTGGCATGGTAAATAATCCATCCTTATTTAATCCCGTACGTTTCCCGGATCGTTGTATCGAACGCAGAAATGTTGTTTTACATTCTATGTTAGAAACCGGTGATTTAAGTCAGGCGGATTACGATATGTATAAAGCAAAACCTCTCGTATTAGATTTTAAACGACAAGATCATAAATCAGGAAATGGCACTTATTTTAGAGAATATTTGCGTCAGTGGTTAGGCGATTGGGTGGATGAAAATAAAAAACCTGACGGAAGTAAATGGGATATTTATAAAGATGGATTAAAGGTATATACAACCATAGACAGTCGCATGCAAAATTATGCAGAGCAGGCAACTTCGCAGTGGTTAACCAAATTACAAAATGATTTTAATAATCACTGGAAGGGCAATAAATATGAACCGTGGGCATATCCATATAGTGGAAGAACAAATCCTAATTTAATTGATAACGCGGTAAAACAAACCGAGCGGTATCGCCTCATGAAAAAATCCGGAAAAAGCGAATCAGAAATTAATGCCGCATTTCAAAAAAAAGATACAATAACCGTTTTTTCTTGGAAAGCAAAAAATTATGATTTAGACACACTCTTATCTCCATATGATTCTATTAAATACATGAAACAAATTTTACAACCCGGTTTTATGGCAATGGATCCCCACACAGGAGAAATAAAAGCATGGGTTGGAGGAGTAGATATGTTATATTTTCAACTCGACCACGTTAAACCTTCCCAAGGTAGGCAAGTGGGCTCAACATTTAAACCTTTTGTTTATACTGCAGCTATTGCAGATAAAGGATTTTCACCCTGTTATCAAATTCCAAATTTACCGGTAACCTTTGAGAGAGGTAAAAAATGGAGTTTGTCAAGCGACTGGACACCAAAAAATTCTGATGGAAAATATGGAGGTATGCTTACACTTTCGCAAGGACTTGGAAAATCGGTGAATACAATTACCGCTTATTTATTGCGAGAAGTAGGTATTCAACCGGTTATTGATCTTGCTCACAATATGGGAATAGAATCCGAAATTCCTTTTCAACCCTCTATTTGTTTAGGCACACCAGAGGTAACCGTTTATGAAATGACAGCCGCCTATTCTGCATTTGCAAATAAAGGCGTAGCTGTTCGACCGGTTTTTGTTTCTAGAATTGAAGATAAAAATGGAAATATAATAGCTGAGTTTCCCGCAAAACGTGTAGAAGTTATGCGTGAAGAAATATCTGCAGTAATGCTAACAATGCTTCAAAATGTAGTCAACAGTGGAACAGGCCAAAGATTACGCCGACCGGAATACGGTGGTATTACTTCTGAAGTAGCAGGTAAAACAGGAACCACTCAAGAAAACACCGATGGCTGGTTTATGGGCATCGTGCCGCAATTAGTTTGTGGCGTTTGGGTAGGAGCTGACGACCCTGTTATTCACTTTCGTTCAACTGCACTTGGTCAGGGAGCAAATATGGCTTTGCCAATTTATGGTTTTTTTATGAAAAGAGTGTATGCTGATAAAACATTAGGGATAGACCCAAATGCAAAATTTCCTTTATATCAAGGCACTCAAACCATAGAATTAAATTGCGGTAAATACAACTCCAACCAAACAAACGAATATGAAGAGTTGATGGAAGGTTACAATTAGGCGCATCCCATTACAATACCATATTGCGTTTTTTATCGAGGAACTTACATACTTATATTTTATGCTAAGCACCTATATTTGTAAGTATGAATTTATCTGAGTTTAATAATATTGAAATTGCAATTCCGCATAAACCCGGAATTTATCGGTATTATGACAAGGAGAATAAGTTGCTCTATGTTGGGAAGGCAAAAAACTTAAAGAAAAGAGTTTCTAGCTATTTTCAAAAAACAGATCATACTGCGCGCATCAAGTTGATGGTAAAACAAATTGCGAAAATTGAATTTACGATAGTTAATTCAGAACAAGATGCATTTCTTCTTGAAAATACTTTAATTAAAAAACATCAACCAAAATATAATGTCAATTTAAAAGATGGTAAAACGTATCCATATATTGTAATTAAAAATGAACGTTTTCCGCGTATCTTTTTTACACGAAAAAGAATTGAAGATGGTTCGCAATATTTAGGGCCTTTTACTTCAAAAGGAAAAGTGAAATCAATTTTTGAATTTATTAAATCAGTTTTCCCGATACGCACATGTAATTATTTATTATCGGAAAACAATATTAAAAATCATAAATTTAAAATTTGCCTAGAATATCATTTAGGAAATTGCAAAGGTCCATGCGAAGGTTTAATGGCAGAGGAAGAATATATGGATAATGTGCAAAATATTATTCACATATTAAAAGGTAATTTAAGTTTTGTAAAAAGTAGTTTCAAGCAGAAGTTGCAGGAACACGTAGAAAATTTAGAATTTGAATCGGCTGAAATTATTAATAAAAAATTAGCCGATATTGAAGATTATCAAGGTAGAACAACTGTGGTTAATACCAGCATTGATAATGTAGATGTTTTTAGTATTGCTGATTCAGAAAACTTTGCTGTAATAGGATATTTAAAAATTGTACAGGGGATGATAACACAGGCTAAAACTCTTGAGCTTATAAAAAAGCTCGATGAATCGAAGGCTGAATTATTAAGCATCGCAATAATAGAATTACGTTTACAATTTAATAGCAATGCTTCCGAAATAATTGTTTCCGAAAAAGTAGAGTTTAGTGATGAAACAATAGTTCAAACAATTCCTTTAGCAGGAGATAAAAAGAAGTTACTTGATTTGGCATTTAAAAATGCATTATATGTAAGAGAAGAAAAAGAAGCGGGAAAAGAAAAACGCGATTTAAAAAATAAAAATCTCCGTATATTAGAAACAATTAAAGCAGATTTCAAACTCACTACCCTACCCTATCATATTGAATGTTTTGACAATTCAAATATTCAAGGAACAAATCCTGTGGCGAGTATGGTTTGTTTTAAAAATGCAAAACCCAGTAAAAAAGATTACCGACATTTTAATATAAAAACCGTAGTTGGTCCTGACGATTTTGCAAGTATGAAAGAAATTGTTTTTAGAAGATATAAACGATTAACAGAAGAGGCGCTTCCACTTCCTCAATTGATTGTTGTGGATGGCGGAAAAGGGCAATTAGGCGCTGCAGTTGAGGCATTAAAAGAATTAAATCTCTATGGCAAAATTGCAATTTGCTCAATAGCAAAACGACTTGAAGAAATTTATTTCCCGGACGACCACGTACCATTATATATAAATAAAAAAAGTGAGAGTTTAAAAGTTGTCCAGCAGTTACGGGATGAAGCGCATCGTTTTGCAATAACCTTCCATCGTCAAAAAAGAAGTAATGCAGCAATTACATCTGAGTTAGATTTAATAAAAGGAATCGGAGAAGCTACTAAGGTGCAGCTCATGAAAGAATTTAAATCTGTAAAACGCATTAAGAATACAACTTTTGATGAATTAGTGACAGTTGTAGGAAAGGCTAAAGCAGGGTTGATTTATAATTATTTTATTTCAGTGGTGGCGCCTGAATAAAATACATGGGTGATTTATAATATACTTAAAACTTGATATGTTTTCTATTCCAGAGGAATTTGAATAAGAAAACAGTGGTGATTGGATAAAAATTTTAATAATTTATATGTTACCTATTATGGGCAACACTGAATAAGAAAACATGTGTGATCTACTATTTGCTTAAAAAATTGAGATATTTTCTATTAAGGGTAACCATGAATAAGAAAACATGGGTGATTTTATAAATGGTTAAAAATTTGAGTTGTTTTCTATTCTGGGTAACCCAGAGTAAGAAAATTGTTAGTGTTTAGTTACTTGGATAAATATTTATTCAGAGTTATATTAAGGATAACCCTGAATAAGAAAACATGAGTGATTTTTTATATGTTTAAAAATTTGAGTTGTTTTCTATTCTGGGTAACCCAGAGTAAGAAAATTGTTAGTGTTTAGTTACTTGGATAAATATTTATTC
>JBBRGZ010000066.1:0-13500 GCA_038223395.1 Chitinophagales bacterium | reverse complement strand
TTATTACTTTAATTGTTTATTCAGGGTTTATCTATATTCTAAATTTTTAATAAAGGTTTGAATAAATAATGCGAGCTGTTGTTGTGTTTTTGTATCTACAAGTTTACCTGCATAATCAAACTTCGCCTTAACTGCATTAATGAGTAATGTATTTTCCTCTTGAAACTTTGCACCTAAGGTCCGCATTATTAGTTGAAGATCTTCATGCGCTTTTAAACCGGACGAAGATGCAGTAATTAGTCCTAGAGGTTTATCGGTAAAAAGTACAGTTGAAACACACCATTCAAGTGCATTTTTTAAACTGCCGGGAATACTAAAAACATATTCAGGCGAACAAATAATAATGCCGGCTGCTTGTTCAATTTGATTTCTTAATTCTAATACTTCGCCGGGCGGATTTTCTGTGTCAAGTTCGGGATTAAAATGTGGTAAATTGTTTAAGCCGTTGTAATAATTAAAATTCAATTCGGAAATACTTAATTGCTCGAGATATTCAACCAATTTTAAATTAGAGGAATTACTGCGTTGGCTGCCAATTATTACCAAAATATTTTTCAAATGGAATTGTTTTTTGTTACAAAAATATCAATATTATTCTTGTTCCGGTTTTAATAAAGGAAGATTACATTCGGCAGCAATTGCATTTGCACATAATTCCCCTTCTGTAGTAAATGGCCAATAGAATAAATTTTTAATGGGATGGTATTCCTGAATCTGTTTTATTGCATCAATGGATAACCTTTTAGAAATTCCTTTTCGTCTATATTCATCTAAAACCATTGCCGAACAAAGGTAAATGGCATCATATATTGCATTAAGTGGCGTCATCTCAAATAATTCTTTTTCTGATATTTTTTGGGATAAAAATTTCAGCATAAGTGCGTCTGTTGTAGGGAATATTAATATCCAAGCAACCGGCCCTTCACCTTCATCAAATTCTTGCACTGATGCGGGATGTATTTCTATTAATCGTTGAATAACAACTTCATTTACGTCTAATTGATTAGGGTCGTTTTTAACTGAAAAAACAGAATCCGCCAATTGCAACATGCGTTCAAAATTTGATAACGACATATATAAATATTTTAATGTAAACTTATGGACAAAGTAATCAACGCCATTATCCATCCAACAAGAGTAAATACATTGCCCAAATAATTTAAGTTCATCCAGTTTAATGCAATTTTAGAAACTTTGAGTGCTTCCATTTTATCAGCATGCATTAATTTACTTAAAGTAGGGATAAAATAAAAAAAAGTGAATAGCCTTTCAGTTAAAATGATTAAAGATGAAGCAAGCCAAATTGGATGCGCTTCGCCAGTAAATCGAAATGCGAGAATACAATTTATAATCGTAATTAACGTGAGAGGAATTGTTGTAACCATACTCCAAAATTTTCTTCCTACATCAGTATCCAACATTTTTTGAATATTGACTTTTAATATTCCTGAACCGGTTTTTTCGAAATACATTGGTAGTATAATCCGCGCTTCATAAATAGCATATCTCACAAAACGATAAAGTGCATTTAATTACCGACCAAACCCTGAATTAAGCTGATTTACTATTTTGTTTTTGCCTCGACATCAGCAATAGCACCTATACTTTTAAAGGTTTCGATACCACATTCTAGAAATCCCTGGTATTCTTCTTTATCCGGAGTATATCCACGTGGTTGAGTTAAAACTTTACCATCAGGTGCAATTAATACATAATAGGGTTGAGAATTAGTTCCGAAATCGCGCGCTTGAAAATCGCTCCATTTGTTGCCTATACTGCGTACTTTATTTCCGGTGTGACTCGAAATATATTGGTCTTCTAACTGTAAAGATTTTTTGTCGTCGACATATAAACTCACCAAAACATATTGCTCATTAATTAATTTATATACATTATCATCAGGCCAAACGTGCTCTTCCATTTTACGGCAATTTACACAAGCCCAACCTGTAAAATCAATCATTATCGGTTTGTTTTGCTCCTTAGCATAAGCAATTGCTTCATCCATATCGTGAAAACAATTTAATGCAAGGGGACATTCATTATCGTAATGATAAACACTGTAAAACATAGGTGGCGTAAATCCGCTGATGAGCGCAAGATTTTTTCCTTTCTGGAGTCCGCTTCCGAAATAAATAGCAAGCGATAAAAATGTCAATGCAAATACACCACGAGGAATAGAAATTTTTACTTTTTTATCATCGTGCGGAAAACGAATAACGCCAATTAAATACAAAAAAGTAAGTAGCGATAACAATGCCCAGAATCCCAAAAACACTTCGCGTTTTAAAATTCCCCAGTGATATGCTAAATCTGTATTGGATAAAAATTTAATGGCAAATGCTAATTCAATAAAAGCGAAAACAATTTTTACTTCATTTAACCAGCCACCACTTTTTGGTAATTTATTAAGCAGTTGTGGAAATAATGCCAACAGCGTAAAGGCTAAAGCAAAGGCCAATCCAAACCCAATCATACCTGCACTCAAAGCGGCTCCACCATCCTTTAAACTATTTGCTAAAAGCGAACCTAAAATGGGCCCAGTGCATGAAAAAGAAACGATGCATAAGGTGAGTGCCATAAAAAATATACCCATCAATCCACCAACATCTGAAGCGCTGTCGGCTTTATTTGCCCACTTACTTGGCAGTTTAATTTCAAATAAGCCAAATAGCGATAAAGCGAAAAATATAAATACAAAAAAGAATACCATGTTTACCACATTATTTGTAGAAAACTCATTCAATTTATCGCCTGATAATCCAAAAAATAAAAAAGGAAGTGAAGCAAGAAAATAAACTAAAATAATACTGAAACCATAAAAGGATGCTTCGAAAATGCCTTTACTTCTTTTGGTAGAGCGTTTTGTAAAAAATGAAATTGTAAAAGGAATCATTGGAAAAGTACAAGGCATTAATAAACCGATAAGCCCTCCAATAAATCCTAAAATAAATGTGCTCCACAAACTTTTATTTCCTGCATCTGTAATTGTTTGATTGAGTTGCAAATCGCAGTTGCCTTGACGTGCATAAGCAGTATCTACTTTAAAATCACCAAAAACATTTACAGGCATTAAACCGGTGCTTGAATCTGTTTCAATTATTTCAATAATTTCGCCTCCCGATAAACGAAAAGAAAAATCTTGCTGGTCGTACATACATTGTGTTGCATCGCAAGTTTGGTAATCAACATATCCACTGATAACTGCGTTGGCAGAATCAATACGAATTTTCTGACTCATGGATGCTTGATCGTGATAATATAATAATACTTTGTTTTTAAAAAGGGGCTCTGCTTTTTTTTCAAGATTTCCAGACTCTACAACTTTACCAATTAAAGTATAATTGGTGCCCGCTCCTTCAAAGTTAAATTGCATTGCTTGTGCACCACCCTCGGGAGAATTTTGTGAATACAATTTCCAGGTAGGTGCAATGTTTGCTTTAAAATTTAAGAGGTA
Source organism: Chitinophagales bacterium (assembly GCA_038223395.1). Lineage (GTDB taxonomy): Bacteria > Bacteroidota > Bacteroidia > Chitinophagales > BACL12 > UBA7236. The sequence goes on along the minus strand of JBBRGZ010000066.1, from coordinate 10,043 downwards.
TTCTGTGTCACTTATTTTTTCAGGTGTAACAATCCAAGTAACCGGTTTTTTTATTTTTGAATAATCGGCACTACCTTCTCCGGTATATAAATTTGTAGAGGCTGCAAGGTCGAAACTAAAATCAAAATTTGTGGGTGGAGTGCATTGCCTGTCGTTGCAAGTCATATATTCCACATATCCTTTCAGTGTTACATTTTTAGTAATTTTTACTTTCTGTTTTAAAATTATTTTTTTGTGATAAAATTTAATCAGTTTATTTTCAAACAGAGGTTCAATTTCTTCCTCCATTCTTCCAAGTTCTTCCATTTCGCCAACTAGCTCAAGTCCATCAGGAATATTATCATAAAATATAGTTGTAGGAATAGGTCCGTTTTCGGGGATGTTGTGCGAATAAATTTTCCATCCTTCATCAACAACGCCTTTAAAAATGAGTGTATATTCATTTAATACTCCACCGGGTGAAACAGAAGATTCCCATTTTACGGGTTGCAAAATCTGAGCTTCTGCATGGCTAAAAAACAGAACTGCTAGAAAAAGAGTAAAAAATTGTTTGAACATGCTTAAATTTTTAGCTGTGCAAATTTAACATTTTCGCTTTCATGGAGGTTACTCAAAGCGCGTTGAGCGTGTATTTTGACTCTTAAATTAGGTTAAACAGAAGTTTCTGCAGTGCTTTGCGCCAAAAACGACTCGAAAATCATTCTGCCATCAGTATTTCCCAGTATTTCTTCGCTTGCACGTTCAGGATGAGGCATCATTCCAAATACATTGCGGCCGGCATTGCAAATACCTGCAATATTATCTAGTGAACCATTGGGATTTGATTTAGCCGTTGGCACTCCGTGTTCGTCGCAATATCTAAAAATAACCTGATTGTTGTCCTTCAGTTGTTTGAGCGTTTCAGAATCCGCATAAAAACGACCTTCGCCATGCGCAATGGGAATTTTAAGGGCATGATTTAAGGGGATTTTTTTGTTGATTTTATTTGCGTTATTATCGGTGGAAAGTAAAATATTTTTGCAGATAAATTGTTGATTGCTGTTTTCTAACAATACTCCAGGAAGCAACCCAGCTTCGCAAAGAATTTGGAATCCATTGCAAATTCCCCATGCATATCCTCCTTTATTACAATGCTGAATTACCGCCTGCATAATTGGCGAAAACCGAGCAATTGAGCCCGTTCTTAATGCATCTCCGTATGAAAAACCTCCCGGAAGCATTACACAGTCCTGCGTGGTTAATCCACCCAAATCGGTTTGTTTATGAAATAATTCAATCACTTCGCAGCCCATTACATCGCGTAAAACATGAATTAAGTCTTGGTCGCAATTAGAACCCGGGAAAGTAACAACACCAAATTTCATTACGTTAAAATTAAGCAGTAAAGTTAATATATTGGAACAGGAATGTAAACCCTAAAAGTGCAAAATGCATAATTTCAGGCGGCGTTCTGTTTTTGGAATGAAAAAAATAATAACTAATAAATATCGAACAACCAATCAAAGCGCTATATAAACCTGCAGATTGAGTTTGTTTTTGAAGGAAAATTGCAGTAAGTCCAAATAGGAAAAATGAAATAAATGAACCCAAATATTTACGCACCTGAATAAGATTTGTAGAAAAACGATTGCTATAAAAAATTAAGGCAACAATTAACACACCTCCAATTAAACAACATTTTACTACTACAATGGCACTAAAAAATTGTAAGATATGCTCCTGCGATAAATTAAAATTAAATTGACTTTGCCAAAATTCAGGCAATAAATCAAACCAAAATAATGCTGTTAAAGAAAGAAAATAAATCACAAAAAACCCGGACAAAAAGAGCACACACTCTCTTAATGTGATAGAACGCATGCGAATAAGCGCTAGCAAACTATAAATACTAAATATTAAAGATGGAAAATATAAGATAGATGATATTGCATTTAATAAACCCGTATCAAAATAAATCATATCTGCCTTAGGTTTATTATATGCGCTAAAAATTTTAAATAATATCCATATTAAAAAAAATCCACAAAGTATTGCCGGAGTATTATATAACATATCAGGAAAAAAACTGCATAATAAAATAAATACCGATGCCGGGATAAGGGTTGGTCTTGTCGTTATTTTATTGCCTTGCAGTAACATTGAAATAAGCACTGCTTGTGTAATTAAAAATATCAAATTAATTAACGGCAATATTATTGGTGCAAAGTGATTTGTATGTAACACATCAATCATTAGAAAATTACTGAAATATCCATATTCAATATTTGCGACAGGTACAAAATGCGTGAAAAAATGCAGATTCACAATTGCTGCGTAGAGGATGAGCAAAAAAAGTGAAACCGGATTAGATGATTGAAAAAAACGAAGCACAAATATGAATTAGAGTTGTAATTTAACAAAGGATAATGTTTTTTTATAAATACTTGGGATAATAATTTCATTATAAGAAACCTGCTCAGCTGAAGCAGGACGCAATTGCACTTCTTGTTGATTAGCATTAAAAATACTTTTTCTGTCGAGTGTGCCATCTGCATCCATTTCATATTCAAGAACATTTGAATTTTGTTCTACGTCTTCATTAAAAATAAAAGTAAGTTTCTGCTTGCTGTTTACGATGGCATACGAACTGTTTACACCTCTGTCTTCGCGACTCACCTGTTTCTTGCGAATTACACTGTTCCAATCGGGAACACCATTGGGTCGAATTGAAAATAACAGAATATCATCATACTCGTAAAACTCCACTTGGCGGCTTGTTGTGCGGTATCCGTAATAGGGATCGTAATTTGTGTACTCGTAATTTTCAACAGTTTTATCATAATATTCTGCTACTAATAAGGCGCCACCATCAGCACGTGGAATAATATTACCAATTTGATAAATGGGTAAATTTTTTATCCCCTTTTCTTTAGCGAGTCCCGCAATTTCGTCAAGTGTTTCTTGGGGGAAAAGATAATTAGAATTAAAAAGAATAACACCATTCGAAGAACTTACAGAAACATAATTATATCCCACCATATAATCTTTATTATCTTCTTTAAGGAAACTGATACCAATAATATTTCCGGAACTATTATCCACACCAAAACTCATTTCATCTTGGCAGTAGTCGGGTGTAGATACATCTGAATAAATTACTCCGCCACCTGGTTTTGGCAATACAAAAGTATATTGCGATGCAGATATATCTTTTTTGCAATTGAACTCGTCGTTTTCAAATAGAAAAATAGGCGTGCCTGAATCAGTAATAAATTCTTTAATTAAAATGGGACTGTTATTATCATCAGGCAGATTGATATCATTTTTTTGAATTACAACGCCCTCTCCATCCACAACAAGAGTAAACATCTTATCGATGCGTCCTGCGCTAAATTCATATTTGTATATAAGGAAATACGGATTGTTTTTTGCCTTTACAATTTTAAATTCCGAATAATTTTCACCTAATCGCAGCGATGTGGAATCTAAAATAATTGGCGTTCCTTTTTTCTCAATATCCTCGTTAAAAATTTGAATGTTGAGGTAGCTATTTTTATTTTCTTTATAGGTATAAAAGTGATAAATCATATCCTGCGATTTATATACTTCTATAGATTCGTAATCGAGCGATTTTATTGTTATTTCTTTTCGGCGTTTAAATGCCATTTGTTTATCATACACATCAATATTATCCTCAAACCTAAATTTTTTATATATAAGAATGTCACCGTTTTTATTTTTACCTAGAATATTATAACCTACCAATTCGGTGCTAATTTTTTGTGGATCGGAAATAAATATTTTTTGGGCAGAGATAAATCCCGGAATACACAAAAGCAAAAAAATAACTGTCCATTGTTTAAAAAGGGATATTTTATTGCTGGAATATTGATTTTTTATCGAATTCAACATGAATAGTATCAAAATTACATAAAAAACGCTAAGAGAATTCAATTGTTGTATGTGAAGAAGAAAAGGTAAATTTTAGCTAACAAATTACTTTTACTTTATTTCTTTTGTTTGGGATCAAGTGCGTCTCTTAGTCCTTCCCCAATCAGATTATAGGCTGTAACGGTAATAAATATTGCCAATCCGGGAAATAATACCAACCACCATGCTCTAAATTGCTCTCTGCCGTCATTTACAAGCGAACCCCAAGTTACAATGTTTGAAGGAACCCCAATGCCAAGAAATGAAAGTCCGGATTCAATCAAAATGGCTGAAGCAACTCCAAAAGCAATAGCCACAAGCGCAGGTGCTAAACAATTGGGTAAAGCATGTTTAAAAATGATTTTGGTATTTGAATATCCGAGAGCCTTGGCAGCCTGAATATATTCGAGGTTGCGCACACGTAAAAACTCGGCTCTAGTTAATCGTGCTATTCCTGTCCAAGATGTTAGTCCGATTATTATCATAATATTTGTTAATGAAGGCTTGGCAATTGCTGCTATTGTTAATATTAAAATAAATGTGGGCATTGAATAAAATATTTCTATGATGCGAGATATAATGCTATCAACAGGAATATACATCCGTTTTTTTAATATGGATAATTTGCCAACTAAATTGCCTACCAATTGAAAAATAAAAACAATTATCCCAAACAAAATAATACTCCAAAATAATTGCAATAAGATGGTAATTCCAGATTGATGAATTGCATCTTCCAAAATAAAATGTCTGTTTTGAAATGCATAAAACCATGCTAAAATAATTCCTATAATTACGGTCCAAAATTTACCTCGTGTAGTAATCAAATAATTATCACCAAAATATCCGGCAACTGCGCCTAATAATAATCCGATTATACCCGCAATTGTCATTGATATTAACCCGATAGTAAGTGATATACGCGCACCGTGAACTAATCCGGCAGCAAGGTCATCGCCCAAACTTCCTGTGCCCAAAAAGTGCCGAAAACGTTTTGGCATCTCAACTGTTTTTCCGGAATTATCTCTAAAGAATTGTTGCTCGCCGGGTGCTTTATAACCGGTATTTAATAAATCTGTTTTTCCAGGTGAATATGTAATTGGAGCCCATATCACTTTATCCAATTGCATGTGTTTCCAGTCGGCAATATCTAATTGAATATTTTCTTTAGAGCCATCTTTTTTTATTATGCTATAATTGTTTTTAAATGAAAACGCAGGATAGTAAGATTTGCCTTCGTATTTAATATATAAGGGTTTTTGATTAGCGATAATGGGAGCACATAATGCAATAATTGCAAGAAATAATAAGATAAAAAATGAAAAATACGCGGGTTTATTATGTCGAAATTGTTTTCGTGCATACACTTTAAAGCTGAATGTATTTAGTTCGCTTTTTGTCATTATTTTTTAGAATAGGTTATACGCGGGTCAGCAATTGCGTATAAAATGTCAGCAATTAAATATCCTATAAGCGTTAAAATGCCTGTTAAGGTAAATACATCAATTATAACGGGATAATCATTTGTTTGAATAGCATGAAAAATTTGTTGCCCCATACCTGGAATTGTAAAGATGGTTTCTAGAATTACCGAGCCTCCAATTGCTAAAGGAAAAATATTTGAAAACACAGTAATAATCGGCAATAACGCATTTCGTAAAACGTGTTTATAAATGACTGTTTTTTCAGAAAGTCCTTTGGCGCGCGCTGTTCGAATATAATCTTGCGAAATAATTTCCAATGCAGATACGCGCGTTATGCGACTTAAGAACGCAAGTTGCGAATAGGTGTAGGCAATAGTTGGCAAAATTAAATAGGGTAAACGCAATCGAATTACCTCAAAAAAATTGGAGTTTTCGGGAATTCCGGTAACAGGCTGTATACCCGAAGCGGGAAACCACGACAAGGCCTCTGTATTTGCAAAACCCATCAATAGCACTGTAGCTACCCAAAATGTTGGCATAGAATACAGAATAAATAAAATGATAGAGGATGTTTTATCGAAGATAGAATTTTTATTTGCCGCTGCTTTTAATCCGATGGGTAAACTAATTAAATAAGCTAATAGAATTGAAATGCAAGTAAAAAATAAAGACCATTTTATTCTGTCGCCAATTACTGAAGATACTTTTAATTTGGTTTCATAAGAATATCCAAAATCGCCATGTAAAATGCCCGCACAATATTTACTCCCTTTTCCGGTTAACCAATTACCATCACCAAATATCCAACGATGATATTGGTTGTATTTATAAAAATGAATTGCAGGGATATAATTTTTTGCTGGAGATGTATTTTCTTTTATATCTGCATACCGTTTTGTCAAATTTTGGATGTCGGTAGCCAACGGTCTTAAATAAGTAAGTTGTTGTGTTTGTAATTGTAATAATTGTAATTTTTGCGTAATTAATTTATCATCATAATTCCATTTTAAATTATACAACTCCATTTTAAATTTATTGATATTGTCGAGATCTGTATTTTTATCGGTCGACACATAAAGATTTCCACTTTGGTTGTATTGAGAAATTTTTAGACTGATGTTTTTCAGTTCTGCATTCCAAGCAGATATTTCTTTCCAATTGCCATAGGTATGAATTAAGCGCTCTAATGCATTTCTTTCATTTTCATCATACACCTTATATAATGTATCAGGCGTTGCTAATGAAGTGATGCTCATATAAAATACAGGTAAATCGAGTCCTAGTTTTTTGCGCCAACGATCCTGTTCTTTTTGAGTATTATTTTGCTGCAGACCCATTTCGCCGCCGGATTCTTTTGAAGAAACCATTCTGTCTAATGGATCGCCGGGGGCATTTAAACTTAAAATAAAAGCAAGCAAAGAAATGATGAGCAGGGTAGGAATAAAAAATAAAATACGTTTAAGAATAAATTTACCCATCATTAAATTGATTAAAGCGGTAGTAAAAATACACTAACCGTTTCTATTTAAATATATGTGCTAATTACAAATCTGAATCTTTAACAGAAACACCGGTTTGCATACCATATAATGATAATAAACGCAAGCTATTTAAAATATTCCCGGGCCTATCGAAAACCATAATTTGATTGCCAAATCTTTTGTGAATAATATTCTTTTTAGATGTTGAGTATAAAATAATATAAGGATGTTGGTCATAAATAATTTTTTGTAATTCTTTTACTAGTGGAATGCGCTGTGCATCATCAACGGTATATTTTATTGAATCAATCAGTGCATCAGTTGCTGCATTTCCAAATCCTACATAATTAGAACCACCGGAAGTATAAGATGAGGTATGCCAAATTTGTGTATAATCTTCAGGAAGCGAACCCGACGACCATGCACTTACATACATATCAAAATCGTGTTTACGCAATTGTTCTTTTAAGGTATTTGCTTCAACGCCAACCGGAATTAATTTCACTCCCGCTAAATATGCTGCTTCAACAATCATGTTTACAATATCATCAACAAATTTTTGGCCTGACTGATATTTTAATTCGATTTGCAATTGCAACTTTTCGCCATCCACTACTTTATCGCGCACATTGTTTCCATCGCTATCGAGCCAGCCTGCTTCATCTAATAATTTTTTTGCAGCTTCTACATCAAAAGGAATTAACGGTAAACTTTCATCGTATTCAGGTTTGAGTGGCGAAACCGTTCCGTTTTGCCGTTTTGCATAACCAAAAGAAACAACACGAATAATGTCTTCAACAGGAACAAGATAAGCCAATGCTGACCGCACTCTTACATCAGTCAATAATTTTTTATGTGTAACACCATCGGGTAATAAATTCATCCCGATATAATTAAAACTAAAATTGTCGGTAAATTGAATATTGTAATTTTTATTAAAATCAGGTTCTTGCATTAATTCAAGTGCCGATGCAGTTGGAAGCCAAACTGTAGCATCGAAAGTTTGTGCTCTTAATTCCAATTTTTGAGAAACAGGGTCTTTGTCCAATTTGAAAATTATTTTTTCAGGCAACGACATATCATACACTGATGGGTCTGCAAGTTTTTGAGTCCAGTGATTTTTTTTGCGTTCAAGTGTTAAAGTTGCTCCCGGTGTCCATTCAACAACTTTATAGGGACCTGAGGAACTCAAAAATGCGAGGTCGCTGCCATATTTTGGGTCATTAAATGCGTTTGCCCAAGTTGTTAATTCTGTTTCTGCATCTGCATTAAAGGTAGAGTCGTTAAATTGCGCAAAACTATATTTTGAAAGTACATCGTTTTTATCGAAATAACTGCGCTGCATCACAACACAATCTGTTAAAAATGCAATGTTGGCAATATATTCTTGCTTCATTTTTATTGTAAAAGAATATTTATTATTTGGGTCGGCAACTACATCTTTTATATTTTCGAAATATGTTTTTGATGAAGGATTGTTAGTTAAGGGACATTTATTTGCCTTTAAAGTAAAAATGGCATCTTCGGCGGTAATTGGTGCGCCATTATCCCAAGTTGCATCTTTGCGCATAGTATATGTGTATTCTAATTTATCTTTAGAAATGGTTGGCATTGCCTCAGCCAAATCGGGACAAATGCCAAGATTTAATATGTCGCTGCGCAAAATAAAATTAGAAGTATATTGCAAAACCCAGCTTCTCGACGTTGTGCCGCCGTTGGTAGGATGCAAATTATCCGGATCGCCAACCCAATGATTTACAACAACATTTTGAGTGCTCCATTCGGGTAAAATGGATTCTGCATCCGGCAATAATAGGTAAGAGGCAGTTTTCGAAAATGACTTTGTATCGGTATCGCCATTCATTTTATCGTTTCCACAGGAATTTAATAAAAGTGCGCCGATGAATGCAAAACCTACTTGTAACGATAAAAATAATTTCATGTGTTCAATTTACTTTAACCTCCAAAGTAAGTGAATTTGCATGATTTTTTAAACCTTAATGCCGTTAAATTGTATTATTACTGATATTTAACAACTCTTATGTCAAAAATACTCATAACTGGTGGTTCAGGATTAATAGGACAGCACCTTACGCATTTATTATTATCGCAGGGCCATCAGGTAAACTGGTTGAGCCGCAGCAGTAAAAATATACCAAATGTTGCGGTATTTGAATGGGATATAAACAAACAAACTATCGACAAAAAAGCGTTTGAAGGTGTTGAAGTGTTAATTCATTTAGCTGGTGAGGGAATAGCAGACAAACGTTGGACTAAAAAAAGAAAACAACAAATTATTACCAGCAGAACTGAATCTACTCAATTACTTAATAATACACTCAAAACAATAAAACATTCGGTTAAACAAATAATCTGCGCATCGGCAATCGGATATTATGGTGATGGTGGCGAAACAATGTTGGATGAGGACAGTAAAAATGGAATAGGATTTCTTGCCGAATCTGTAAGAATTTGGGAAGAAGCTACGGAACAGTTTTCCCTATTAGTTCCTGCATTTTCTACATTGCGCTTTGGAATTGTTTTAGCTAAAGAGGGAGGCGCATTTCCTGAAATTATGATGACGAAAAAATTCGGCATTTTACCTGTTTTTGGCAATGGTAAGCAAATTTATTCTTGGATACATGTGGACGACGTTTGTGGAATTATTACATATGTTTTGAATAATAAAATAACAGGATTATTTAACGCTGTTGCTCCCAATCCAGTAACCCAAAAACAATTTATGCAAGCAACAAAAAAAGAAATTAAAGGGTTGGGGATATTATTTCCTGTTCCTGCTTTTGGGTTGCGCATTTTGCTTGGTAAAATGAGTGATACAATTTTAATTTCTCAAAATATCAGCGCGAAAAAAATATTAGAAAAGGGATATCAATTCAAATATTCTGAATTAAATGCAGCTCTAGTCAACCTTTTAAAAAAATAACCCGATGAAAAATATTTCATCGGGTTATTAGTGTGCTGCGGGAAAATTTGTGGTTATTTATTTTGTGCGAAACCTGTCAATGTTTTCATAATATTTATAAATTCGTCGCGATAGCCGTTGTCGTCAGTTCCTCTTGCTGAATTAGCAAGTTTTATGGCTTCTTCATAACTTGCATCGCCTTTAAATTCGCTTTCGCGCAACAGCATTCCAAACTCAATTACGGCACTTGCAAATCTGAAATTGTCGGATGTAGATGCCAATGGTATTGCATTAGCAGAAAGTGAC
>JBBRGZ010000065.1:0-13584 GCA_038223395.1 Chitinophagales bacterium | reverse complement strand
GCCAAATTCTCAAAGTTCAACAATTATGACAATTGCGGATGACTATATACATTATTCAAATCCAAGAGCATTAACCGTTAGAGAAATGGCAAGATTGCAATCATTTGATGATTCGTTTGTTTTTCAAGGCAAACGTTCAACTGGCGGTAATAAACGTAAATTTGAAGTGCCACAATTTACATTGGTAGGTAATGCAGTTCCTCCGTTAATGGCTAGAGCTGTTGCATTGGAAATATTAAAAAATATAAAGTAGTCATTAATGAGACAATTAACAACCCTTGAAATAAATAGGATAAAACTTCTAACTGAAAAATCTGTTGAACTTTGTTTGATTGAACCAACTGGAACTGGACTTGAAAAGTCGATTATGGATGCTACTGGTTCGGTACGAACCTATTTGAAAGCCTGTAATATACACGATTTTGAATTGCAAAAACAAGGTCAAGAAAATAAAATTCAAATCAATTCATTCCTAATTTCATCAAATGAATTAGTAAGTTCAGTTGCTTCATTGTATCGTCCGAACACTAAAAAAGGTGATCCGAGAATTTGGTTCAAAGGATTGGGTGCTTACTCAAATTCAAACGATATTTTAGGAATTATTGCTTTTGAAAAACAGTTATATGTTTTGAATATTACGCAGCTCGATTTACATAAGTTAATTGAATGGGAAATTTCAAATCCGCTACAGGATTTGGTTAATGAAATAAATCAAATTTCTAACGAAGTTGCAGTTGAACTATTGATTCTCTTGAATAAAATTGCTGCAAAGGGTCCTGTTCCTGCAATGTTACAAGCCGATACTGCAATTGGAAGAACACTTGAAACACTTTTAGGAATTGATATTAATTCGTCAAAGAAACCAGATTATAAGGGCATTGAATTAAAGTCATACCGAGATAAAAGAGGTAATCGAAAAAATTTATTTGCCCAAGTTCCTGATTGGAATTTAAGTAAATTCAAAAGTTCTGCCGAAATCTTAAATGCATTTGGATACAGTCGGGGAGAAGATTTTAAATTGTATTGCACTGTTTCAACACTTGTCAGAAATTCGCAAGGGTTGAAGTTAAAAATGGATAGCGAAATTAGTCAGCTTATTGAAAATTCTGACAAATCTAGTGTTGGAAACTTTGTTGTCTGGGGTTTGGAAAACTTACATAAACGGTTACTTGAAAAGCACAATGAAACTTTTTGGATTGCTGCGGATTCTATCACGATTGGTGGAAAAGAACATTTTCAATACAAAAAAGTCGAGCACACTAAAAAGCCAATTGTCTCACAGTTTGATATTTTATTGGAGCAAGGAATTATTACGCTTGACCATTTAATAAAGAGAAAGTCAACAGGAAGTGTTGTCGAGAAAGGTCCCATTTTTAAAATTAAACCGAATTCTCTTGCGTTATTGTTCCCGCCAAGTCAGTCATATTCGTTATTGTCAAAGTAGTTCTCATTCGCTTGGTGCGATGGAAAAATTTTAGCTCTTTTGGTTTTGCGAAGGGTCGTCTCGTGTTTCGGGCAAAACCAAATGTGCTAAAATGTGGGCTGGATTTTTCCTGTCGGTTGATGGTCGTACTGTCGGTCTTTTAGGGTTGCTTGTAACTTGTATATATGCGCAACATTATATCGCTTATCCATACAAAATTAGCTGTATAAGCGAAGGTTTGTAGCGGTTTTTGCATTTAATTTATTGTGTATATTTTATAGTGAATCTAATGGTGATTTAATATTTTGAATGTTATAAGTGCTTACATGGGTATAAATTTCGGTTGTTTTTATGCCGGCAAAATGAATGCTTCTGTTTCTTACTTCTGCTAAAGTAACAGTTTTTATTAAGCAGATTTAAAAATTGCTTTAACGATAAGCAAAAATTTACGTATTTCCCTTAATAATAGAGACATATGGGGCAAAATCGAGCTAATAATCCTCCAAAAATTGTGTAGCCCGGAAAAAATTGCGCCGCCGCTTTTTAGCCCCGACTGGAGCGAAAACCCCCGCTTTTGAAACTGTTGTTTGGGTGTAAAACGTTTGTGAATCAAGTGCCAAAAAATTTGTGGCTTAACAAATGCGGGAGTTGTAGCGTATGGCGGGACTGAAGGTTGTTTTGTGAGACGCGGTGTATTGCTCCAAAAAGTTTTATTTATTCTGACCCAATTAGAAGTGTTGAGCATTAATTGTTTTAATGGTACGAAATGCAATTAATCTAAACCTTATCATTCGTTGTAATGCATACAGTATTGATTTCAAAAAAAACAATAGATGTATTAAGCGCATATTAGGCGCGTTTACAGTCCAATAAATCACTTCATTATTTAACCACCGAAATTAATTGATCGGCGCTACCACCCGACGATATTACATTTACTGCATACATACCTGATGGTAAATCTAAATTAATGACATTTTCTTGCGCGGTTAATTCTGTTTGCATAATAAATTGACCCAGCATATTATATATCACTAAACTTGCCGTGCCCTCGATAGGCGATGGAAAGTTGATGTATAAATTTGAAGCGTTGTTATAAATAGTGATTAAATCTCCATTTGATATTCCATCGTCTTCTCTACAAGATGCTGTGGTGAAATTTTGTATTTCAGAAAATTCTGATAAAGTGCCGCCGGCACAAGCGCAGCGAATTTGCCAATCGTAACTTGTGTTGCAGGCCAAACCTGTGAGCTTGACATTTGATTTTACCGGAGAAACCAACTTTGATTCCCAAGCTGCTCCCGGTGTGCGATATTGCACTTCATAATAATTAACATCAACAAGTGGCTCCCAAACTACTTTTGCCCAATGTGGCGCAACTGTAGCGGTTTCTAGGGGACTTGGAGATATACAAACTAATCCTTGTCCTGCATTTATGGGTGAATTGGGCGTCCAGTTGATTGCATAATCGTAAATATATACGGATGTTGCTGTAGGCACATAGGGTGTATTATTTTTAATAGCCACACGCATCCAACCATAATATTTTAAAGGACCGAATTTTAAGCGAAAGCCAATATATTTTGTGTTGTTTACTGGCAAACCTGCTGTCCAACAATAATCTGCAATGGTTGAAAACATGGCCGGGTAGCAATCTTGATTAAATAATTGCACCTGATTTAAAAAGTTGAGACTCGGATTTATAGGCGAACCTGCAGGAAGTTGCTTAGCGAGATTTGCAGTTGGGTTTGCTATTAAAAGTGTACTTGAAAAATTTACATTGTAAATCATGGTGGAATCGAAAGTATATGCTATACGTGCGCCTCCTACACCCATCATTGCAATATTTCCGGAGTTATCTGCCGAGGCATAAGAGGAATATGAATACGAAGCGTTAAAAACAAAATCTGCAACCGCATCGCCGGTTACATCCAAGTGCAAGCTATCATATGGCCCGGTAGTCATCAGAAATTTATCGGGAATGACATCCGTATAAATAATTTGTGCATCAGCACTATTATATGTAAGCATGAAAGAGGCAGCCATAGCAGAGTATGCGCTTAGCCTAAATTGTAAGTTATTGTGGTTCATACATTTGTTTTAATAAAGGTAAATTGTATAAATAGTATTACCTAATATTTACAAACATATATATAATGGTAATTTAACCAATATTGACTTGGTTTTCTCATGACACCATATTTAAACCTAAAGCCTAGGGAAAACCTTTGCTCGCTACTCGAAACGCAAGTATCTAATTCCAATACGAGCCTCAATAATCATAATATTATAAAACATAAAATACACATAATCAATCAAATATGAGTGATTATATGCATTTATATAATAGATAAAAACGAAGGTTATTTCAAATTATCTTCGTTTCATTACTCTGCTGCTTCCTCTGTGTGGTTTCTTTTTTGCGAAGTCGGTGCGTTCTACTCTTTCGTTTTGAATTTCAATTCTTACACGGCGACCTCTGAAAACAAATCCGTTGAAAGCCCGCACAACATTATCCGACATATTTGCCGGCACTTCGAAGAATGAATAGGCTCCTTTTAGTCTAATGTCGCCAATATCGTTTGCCTTAAGTCCTCCTACTTGTTTAATCATTTCCACAAGGTCTTTTTCAACCAAGTGGTCCATTTTACCGAGGTTAATAAACATGAGGTCGGCATTGCCTTTGCGCACTGAGCGCTCGCGCATTTCGCCGCGTTGTTCGCGCATATTCAAATCTTCTGCAAAACGATAGTAATTCAGAAATCTGTTGAATTCGAGCGAAGCGAAACGTTTTATCACTTCTTCCTTATTCAAATCTGCAAATTCCTTCTCTATCATAGGAAGATATTTTGAAATTTCGCTCTCATCCACTTTTACCTCTCGCACACGATGAATCAAACTCAACAATTGTTTTTCGCAAACCTCAATTCCGGTTGGAATCATCATTTTTTTGAAGGGTTTTGTCAATTTGCGCTCTAATTGTTTAATGCGATACATATCCTTTTCAGAAACGAGTGCTAGGGAAATACCAGTTTTACCTGCTCTTCCGGTTCTTCCGCTTCTGTGGGTGTAAAAGTCAATATCGTCGGGTAAATGCAGATTGATAATGTGGGTGAGGTCTGTAACGTCAATTCCTCTGGCGGCTACGTCTGTTGCAACGAGCATTTGCAGGGTGCGCTCTCTAAAAGCTACCATTACTTTGTCGCGTTGCATTTGACTTAAATCGCCGTGCAGACTGTCGGCATTATAGCCGTCTTTAATTAATTTCTCGGCAACATCTTGTGTTTCGGCCTTTGTGCGGCAGAAAATGATGCCATAGATGTCCGGATTATAATCGAGAATGCGTTTTAATGCGGGATATTTATTTTTTGGGGATACTACATAATATTGATGTTCGATATTGACGTTGCCTTGATCCATTTTACCGGCTGAGATTTCAATCGGTTTATCCATGTATTTTTTAGAGATTTGTTTAATCTCCTGTGGCATGGTTGCAGAAAATAACCAGGTAACCTTTTCTTTAGGTGTGGTAGCTAAAATTTCGTCTATATCTTCTTGAAATCCCATGTTGAGCATTTCATCTGCTTCGTCTAAAACGAGATATTTGATTTGGCTCAAGTCAACAGCTTTGCGACCTAACAGGTCAATTAAACGGCCTGGAGTGGCAACTACCACCTGCACTCCTCTTCTAATACTGTCAATTTGATTGCGAATGTTTGCGCCGCCATAAACTGCTACGCTATTGAAGTTGCGCATATTTTTGGCGAACAACTTGAGGTCGTTTTCAATTTGAACGCACAATTCGCGGGTTGGGGCAAGCACGAGGGCTTGCGGTTTTTTGGTTGTGGTATCGATTAGCTCGATGAGAGGTAGTCCGAAGGCAGCTGTTTTACCGGTTCCGGTGTGCGCTAGCGCAATAATATCTTTCGATTCTGCGAGCATGGCAGGAATTACTTCTTCCTGAATTGGTGTTGGCGTAACAAATCCCATTGATTCGATAGCATCCAAAATGGGCTGTGAAAGCCCAAGATCTTTGAAAGTCTTCATAAATTATTTAATAGTAAAATGATTTTACAGGTTCCCGTCAAAATTCGGACTGGTAACGGGCATATTGTTACTTGAATTGAAGAAGAGTTGCTGCAGTTTGTTAATAAGGGCGCAAAGATAGGGAATTTATGTGAATAAGTTGGTATATGGGTAAAAGGGAGTTTGGATGGATGGGAGGGCAAGGGGAAATGATTCGTAACATTTCACGCAGAGGGCGCGGAGGTGCGGGTGGTGCAGGGGAACAGCCGGGTTAAAAGCATTATTTTAATTGAATTCTACCGATTTATTTAATTATGAATTTGTTAATTAAAGGAAAGCTAAACCACATAACACATCTTTGCGGCTTGGCGACTTTGCGTGCAATTTTTTATCCCATAACACCTCTTTATATTTTCGTTTGAAAGCTAGGGATAAGCAAAAAAAACTCGAATAAAATATCACGCAAGGGCGCCAAGAGCGCAAGGGAACAGCCGATTTAGAATTCTTTTTTTCTGTTTGTGCTTGGACGAAGATTGAAAAAACAAAAAAAGCAACAAGGAATAACCCTAACTTTTTCAATGTGCATCTCTTTTTGCTATAACTGCAATTAACGTTTTAATCAACATGATTTCTACAACTAAAAGCACTATAGGCATAACAATCATCGCATCTATTTTACCCGAAACCAAAGTCAATATAACGGTTTGAATTTCTATTAATGCGCGAATTATTAATACGATTGCTAAACTTTCAGGAACTCCTTTAAGTGCTACAATCATTAACCCTAAACCAATAGCTAAATTTCTAGCTGCAAATTCGTTACTGGCTTGTTTTAAAATTCCGTTGGTCATATCTAATCCTGCTCCATCGTGAAATAAAACAGAAATATCAAAATAACCCATTACACCATAAAGGATATTTAATAGTGCTAAAATTCCTACTGAAATGCGCACCCATTTTGGGACAATATCGATATGAGTTGTCATAGTTTTAAGATTTTAATTGTTTGATTGCAGTTCCCCAATCTTCTAAATGATGAACAGATTTTAATTGTCCGTTTTCGATTAAATGAAAATCGATAGACATAATTTCAAATGATTTTTTACCGTCGGTGGGTAAACCCATAAAGTCGCCATTGGGCGTGCCACTTACTTTGCTTCGAACAACATACTTGCTGCCTTCGCAAATCATCTCTTGAGGTTCCCATTTCAAATCTGGAATTAATTTCCAAAAATGCTCTACCTGTCCAATCAAGGCTGGTTTTCCCTTACTTTCTACCGAACCGGATGAAATAAAATCATGAGCTAATACTTCGGTTAGTATTGCTGTTGGCGTTGTTTCGGTGTTTACTGTTAGTGCTTTTCTATAAAAAGCAGTTAACGCATCTTTGTTTTTGTCCATTTTTTATTAAAAGTTTAATGATTAATAATGATGATGCAAAGATGAAGTAGCTTCAAATATTGCACAATGGACAAATCAGCTTTTGTATGGCACTTTTAAGCAAAAGGCGAACAAGGAGGTAAGTTTATTTTGATAGGTATTTTTCTCGAAATTCTACGGGTGTAGTTTCGGTATTTTTTTTGAAGTAGCGCACAAAGTAAGCCGGGTCGTCAAAGCCCAAATCTTGACCAATTTCTTTAATAGTCTTTTCGCTATATACCAAAAATCGTTTCGCCTCTAATAGTATTCTTTCTTTGATGATTTCTTTGGGCGTTTTTCCTAAAATTTTTGAAGTAGCTTGTCCTAATCTTTTCTCAGAAATGAATAATTGTGATGAGTAGTCATTTACTGCTTTCAGTTTTGTGAATTGCGTTTCTAATAAATCTCGGAATAACAAAGTATAGTCAAGGTCAGCACCTTTTTTAATATCTCCGAAACCTTGTTTCCGTTTTTCTCTTTCAGCAAACAATAAAAAATTGTGCAAATGATTTTTGAGAATAACATGTTTTGCATCATCATTAGGCAAATTCAATTCCTCCTCAATATTGTCGCATAGTCTAATAAATAACTGCAATGAATGTTTATTTAGTTTAATAATCGGTTGATTGGAAAGGTCATTGAACAAAATAGAACTTCGCAAAAATTTGGTTTCTGAGAAAAAGTCGTCTGTAAAAATGAGTACTCGACCTTCGTAGTTTAGCAATTGGTCAAACTGATGCACTCTGTCTTTGTCAATAAATAGTATTGTATAGGGTTGGATTTTTATTTTTTCAAAATCTACGTAATGGGTTGGTTGGCAATTTTCAAAAAGAAAAACGTGATAAAAATTAGTGCGATGTGGGGTGATTAAATGCGCTTTATTTACTTTAGTCAAACTGTCTAATGGAACTACCTCAATTTGAAGTGCTGCATTTTGTTTGAATTTTAGTTTTTTTATTGCGTCTGCCATTTTTTATTTAATAAGTCAAAGTTACTTTCTTTAGTAAAGAAACAGCTAGGTTATATTGCATATTTAAATTAAACTACAGCCACTTATATAATTATGTATTTGTCAATAAAAAGAATTCTAAAGCACATACCACATCTTTGCGGTCTAAAGGCCTTTGCGTGCAATTTTTTATCCCATACAACATCTATAGAACTTCGTTTGAAGGCTAGGTATGAGCAAAAAAAATCGAATTAAATATCACGCAAAGTCGCCAAGGGCGCAAATTAACAGCCAAGGGTTGGTGTGGTTTGTGGGTGGGCTTCGGGTGGATGGTAGGCGTTTAGATAATGACTCGGAAAAATATCACGCAGAGTGGCGCGGAGGTGCGGGGGGCGCAGGGAAACAGATGAGGGTTGGATGTGGGTTTTGTTTAATCGATGTTATGGGCTACAATTTTTAGTGGGTCTGTGTAACTCGGTTGAAAGAGGTCGATGTGTTCGGTGTACACTTTGCCGTTTCGGGTGGTGTTAACTAATATTACGTATGTATTTCCCATTCCGGTTTCTTCGTGCGCCATGTGGAGGTATGATTTTGATGCTGTGTTATCTATTGCGAAGGAGGCAATTTTTCCACCTTGTTTTTCAATGTAGCTATAAAAATTCAACCATTCGGCTGAGTTGTGTTTTTCTATACCTGCATAGCCAATGTAGCCCATCGCTGAATTGATGTCGCCTTGCATTAATGCCTTATAGTAAGAATCAGTTAATTCTGTCGCCTTTTGCATTGCATCTGCATATTTTGCCTGTGTTAAGGTGGGATTATAATCATAGATTTTGAAGTTGCCTGAACTATTGGAAAGCTTTAGAGAATCTTGACTTTTTCCATCTTCATAAGTAATTGTATAACAAAGGCTTACGGTTGATACCCTATTGTCTTGTGAGACATTAAATCCGCTACTTTTTTCGAAACTCGTTACTTTGCCCATGCTGTTGATATTATTTTCCAAAAGCGTTTCCCAAGCCTCAACTGTCATTTTATCGTCGGTTGTGCAATAGGATGCAGCTTCCGGAATATTGCCTGACTTTAATGCATTGTAAAAATTCTCAACTGTTTTTTGTGCAGCCGAATTATCTGAAGCAAGTCCGCAACCTGCTAATGCCTGCAGTGTAAATACAATAACTAAAAGTTTAATTCCGGATTTTAACATCATACTAAAAGGTTGATTGGGTGAATTCATTACTCTAAGATATACAATTTTTAAAATCTTCAAAAGAAAATACACTTTAAAAATATTTGCATGCAATACATTGTTGAATGCTATTGTTATTTCGCAATCGCATATACATTTAATTTTTGCTCATTATCCAAAATCATCTGCATTTGATACTCCCCTTTGGCAAATGTATAAGATTTACTTTTTAAAAGTATTTTTCTATCAAAAAACTTCAACTTGCGTTTCCATAACAAGTTGATTTTCAAGCTATTTATAATCAGCTATATGCAAAGTATGTTCACAAAAAGCATATTCTCTTTCCATGTTGCTTCCAACAATAACGATACGATTTTCCTTGTTTTTTTGTATTAAATCCAAGTACCAACCAACGCCATTTTCGTCAAGGTTTGATGTTGGTTCGTCTAAGAGTAAAATCTCAGTATTAGAATAAATAGAAGTAATGAGTTTTACCCGTTGTTTCATTCCCGAAGAAAAGGTTTTGAGACTTTTATTCTGATGTTTTTCGAGTCCCGAAATTTGCAAAATATCTTGTATAGTAGCGTTATTGCGTGGTTTTTTAAAGGAAAAATGGAATGTGAGATATTCCTTCAGATTAAAATCATCAATTAAATCTACATAAGGCGCAGCAAAGGCAATATATTGATACACGTTGTCGATATCAATTTGTGCAGTATCGAAATAGGTAATTTTGCCTTCTGAGGGAGATAGTTGACCTGAAATAATTTTTATTAAAGTAGATTTTCCAGAGCCATTCGGGCCAGTTATGGCGTATGCTTTGCCTGACTCAAAATGCGTATTTAGGTTACGAAATATCCATTCGTAATTAAATCTTTTGGATAGGGATTCCAGTTGAATTTTCATTCGTTGATATGTCGGAATCCCTTCATAACACCTTCTTTTGAATTGCGAATAAACGTAACAATCATATCGCGTTCGGCAGAAGCGGGCACTTCAGCTTCAATAATATAAAGTGCTTTTGTAACATTATATCCTCTTACAAACAGCAAACGATAGATTTCTTGAATATGCTGAATTGATTCGGCGGAATAGCCTCTTCTTCTTAATCCAACAGAGTTTACACCAACGTAACTTAATGGTTCGCGACCTGCCTTAACAAAGGGAGGAACATCTTTTCTTACAAGCGAACCACCTGCAATAAACGAATGCGCACCAATTTTAATAAATTGCTGCACGGCAACCATACCTTCCATTATCGCCCAATCGCCAACTTCAATGTGGCCTGCAAGATTTACAGAGTTTGCTAGAATAACATTATTACCGATAACACAATCGTGTGCAACGTGCGAATATGCCATCAACAGGCAATTATTGCCTACTGAAGTTCTAAAAGCGTATTTGGTGCCTCTATTGATGGTAACACATTCGCGAATTGTAGTATTGTCACCAATTACAACTTCAGTATCCTCACCCATATATTTTAAATCCTGAGGCACGGCAGAAATAACTGCTCCGGGGAAAATTCTGCAATTTTTACCAATACGTGCGCCGGGCATAATACTAACATTGGCTCCTATCCAGGTGCCTTCTCCAATAATTACGTTTTTTGAAATGGATGCAAACGGTTCAATAACTACATTATCGGCTATTTGCGCTTGCGGATTTACATAAGCTAATGGTTGGTTCATGAATTTTAATTACGCTTTACTACTTGGGCTGTTAATTCTCCTTCTGTTACTATATTATTACCTACATATGCGGTTGCTTTCATTTCGCAAATTCCTCTTCTGATAGGATTTATCAATTCCATTTTCAATATCAAACAATCGCCGGGAAGCACTTTGCGTTTAAATTTTACCTTATCTATTTTTAAAAAGTAAGTATCGTAATTTTCGGGATCAGGCACTTTACTCAACACAAAGATACCACCCGTTTGTGCCAGCGCTTCAACTTGTAAAACACCAGGAAACACCGGATTGTTTGGAAAATGACCTTGAAAAAAACCTTCGTTAAAGGTTATGTTTTTAACCCCAACTATATGATTTTCGCCCATGTCGACAATCTTGTCAACTAACAAGAAAGGATAGCGATGTGGCAGCATTTTTATAATTTGATTAATATCATACACAGGTTCTGCCGTATGATCGTATTTAGGAACATCCACTGAATTCTTTTTATTTTTATAAAATGCTTTAATTCTTTTTGCAAACTCAACGTTTGATGGGTGCCCGGGGCGACTTGCAATAATTTTTCCCCGAATGGGCTTTCCTGCAAGCGCTAAATCACCCACAACATCTAATAACTTATGTCGCGCAGGCTCATTATTCCAGTGTAATTCGAGGTTGTTTAAAATACCCTCTTTTTTAACAGAAACGGATTCCTTATTAAACATTTTTTTCAACTTCACCATTTCCTCAGGTGTAACTTCCTTATCAACAATTACAATTGCATTATTCAAGTCGCCGCCTTTTATAAGGTTGTTTTCATACAACATTTCAAGTTCGTGCAAAAAGCAAAAGGTTCTGCTATCTGCAATTTGGTCTTTAAACTCAGTAATATGATTTAATGAAGCGTGTTGTTTGCCCAAAACCTTCGAATCGAAATCTATCATAACCGTAACTTGATAGTCGTCGCTGGGCATGATTGTGATTTCAGTTTGACGCAAAGGGTCTTTATAAGTAATATTTTGATTTATTGTAATGTATTCTCTTTCAACATTTTGCATCTCTAATCCGGCAGATTCTAATGCTTGCATAAAGATTTTTGAAGAGCCGTCCATAATGGGAGTTTCGGGTCCATTGAGGTCAATTAACACATTATCAATCCCCATTCCCACCAATGCTGCGAGTGTATGTTCAATAGTTGAAACACTAGCTCCGTTGCGGGCAATTGTTGTCCCACGGGCAGTATCTATCACTAAATCGGCATCTGCTTCAATTATCGGCTGCCCTTTTAAATCTATTCTTCTAAACTTATAACCATGGTTAGGCGCAGCCGGATTGAAGGTCATATCCACATGCGAACCTGTATGCAGACCTACACCTGAAACTGTAACGGGTGTTTTTATGGTATGTTGATATTCTTTATTCATGCACTTTTTACTCTTTGCAATCACTCATTAAGTTGATCAAAACGAATTACAACTTATTTAATTGACGACTTCGATTTTTAAATTTTCAGTATTGGTTTTATTAATGTTATTATTTTGATTCTAGGGATTTTATTTTTTTTTCAAGCGATATTATTCTTTCCATAAGTTCGGGTAATTTTCTAAAAATCACCTGACTGCGCATACTAGCATTATACTCGAACGCCGGTGATCCTGTGAAGGCTTGGTTTACGATTTTAATATTTTTAGCCACACCACTTTGTGCGTTTATTTTTGTTCCATCTGCAATAATAACATGTCCAACAATACCAACCTGACCACCAATAACGCAATTTTTGCCAATTTTGGTACTCCCTGAAATGCCTGACTGTGCTGCTATTACAGTGTTCTCTCCCACTTCCACGTTATGTGCAATTTGAATAAGGTTATCAAGTTTTGCGCCTTTTCTAATAATTGTTGAACCCATTGTTGCTCTGTCGATAGTTGAATTTGCGCCAATTTCCACATTGTTTTCCAAGACAACATTTCCGGTTTGCGCTACCTTTTTATAGGTGCCGTCATCCTGTAGTGCAAAACCAAAACCATCACTGCCAATAATAGTGCCTGAACCGATGATGCATGAATCGCCTATCACACATTCGTCTAAAATAACAGCTGCAGGAAAAATAACGGTGTTTTTTCCAACCTTTACATCTTTACCCAATACAACATGCGAGTGGATAACTGTGTTTTCACCTATTTCTACTCCATCGCTCACAATTGCAAAAGCACCAACGTAAACATTTTCAGCAAGTTTAGATGAGTTTGAAATAAAGGCAAGATTATCAATTTTGTAGCCGGCGGTTGAACTTCCGTTCATTATTTTATATTGATCCAACACTTTTGCAATACTTGTATACGCGTTTTTTACACGGATAATTGTGGCTTTAACCGGATGTTCAAAAACCTGATCTTCGTTAACAATTAAAACAGAAGCTTCGGTAGTATAAGCATAACCTGCATATTTCGGATTTGCCAGGAAACACACATCACCAATCCTACCCTCCTCAATTTTGGCCGGTTTACGCACTTTAACGGTGGCATCTCCCTCTAGGGTTCCTTCTAAAAATTCACATAATTCAAGTGCCGTAAACTCCATGCAATCAATTTTCTTTCGGGTAGCAAATATAATGCTTTACAACGGTATCAGCTAAAGCAGCAAGGTTGAGATGGTCGCTCGCGTGGGTTACGTCCACAATCTTTCAACTTCTAAATTTGATATTAATATTATTTGCCTCTAAGTTGTAGGCACTGTTGGTTGTTACATCATTCAAAACATAGTATTGTAGGTCAAATTCATCTTTTACATGATACTTTATTTTCACTTTTTCTCTAATAGCATTTATACGTTGGGCTGTAAACGCTTCGTTTTCCAATTCAATTTTAAATAAGTTCCGATTTATTATTGCAGAACTTAGAAATGCCAA
>JBBRGZ010000064.1:0-13790 GCA_038223395.1 Chitinophagales bacterium | reverse complement strand
CATCACAAAAAACAGTCAAAAGAAAACGGACAAGCATTCGGATTTTTATTTGCCAAACGCAAATTTGATGTTAAATCCAACTTAATCAATAGACGTTTAAAAATCAAATAATCTATTGATTTAGTTGGTTTTACCTTGAATAGCAAATAATTTGAAATCGTATTTTATTGGCTTGCATCATTTAATTTTATTCCAAAATATTGTTCGTTCCTAATTCTATTGCTTATTCGGGGTTAAAAGGATTGAGGATTAATCAGGTAAGTTTTAAAATATTGCGTTTGAAAAAATAAGCACTCAAACACAATACTGCTATCGTAATTCCACTCAACACCAAAACATTTTCTCCAATAGCCGATATATCGCCCTTGCGCCAAAAAATATCGTAAAAACCTTGTATGCTCCAATAATTGACTGAAATTACAGCTGCATTTTGCATAAATGCAGGCATAATATAAAGCGGAATCATACTTCCTCCAACTGCACTCATAAATAATATGATTATCGTTCCTAAAGAATCGGCTTGCTTTTTTGTTGTAACTATAGCTGACAATAACACACCAAAAGAAGAACAAGCCAAAGCAGTGATAAGTATCATTATAATTAACGCAGGCACATTAATAAAAATATTAAGTCCAAAAGCTATCCAAGCAAAAACAAACATGATGACTAACTGAAAAATTGAAATAATGGTTGCAGTCGCCATTTTACTCATCATAATTCCGAAGGGTTTTATGGGTGATTGTAACAGTTTTTTTAATACGCCACTTTCCTTTTCTTCAAGCATCCCTTGTCCTATTGCACTTACACTAAAAAGCAACATCATTATTCCTGTTCCGGCAACAGCCTGAATTAAGCCCCAATTACTTTCAGCGTCACCAACAACACTCGTCATGGTTACCACACCTTCCGATTTATTTTCACTCAACTTTTGAGCTTGCATATTTCTTTTTATAGAATCCTGCATCATTTTCGGTAAATTTGGATACATATTTTGCACCATTCTGTCCAATCCTTTATCTGCATCCTTTGCTCCTTGCAACGCGGTTAATTCTCCGGTTAATACATTTTGCAGAACACCTACTTCCATCTCTTTACTTTTATCAAATTGCATTTCGATTGGCAAATTTGTTCCTGCATTTAATGCATCCTCAAAACCTTTATAAATAATAATATTTGCAATGCGATCACCTTTTTTAATGGCATTTTCGGCATCCATTTTTGGGGTTGCAATAAACTCAATTCCCGGAATACTATCTAAATGCGCAATAATATTTTTTGATGCTGTGGTTTGATCTTCATCAGAAAACAATACAACAATTGGATTGCTTTCATTATCGCCTCCCGCACCTCCAAATGCAAAAGCAAAAAGCGTAATCAACCCAATGGGTAAAAGCAAAGCAAGAAATAATGCCTTTTTATCGGTAAAAAATATTTTGAGATCCTTTTGTGTTAATTTCCACATAATAATAATTTTAAATTTAATCCCTTAATTGTCGCCCGGTAAGCGTTAAAAATATATTTTCGAGACTCACACTTTTAATGTCAATATTTGTGATGGTAATTCCGGCATCTGAACATTTTTTAACCACATCAGGCAAAATGAGTTTTACATTTTTTGCGCTTACCACAAGCTCGTGTTGAGCTTGATCAATTATACATTCGTAGCCTTCCAAAGCCTTGTTTAATTCTCCGATGTAATTAATTTCAATTTTCTCCTCAACAGCATTGTGATTCCTCAATTCTTGCAGCGTACCCTCGGCAATTATTTTTCCTTTGTCAATTATTCCGATTTTATCACACATTTTTTCCGCTTCTTCCATGTAGTGCGTTGTATATAAAATGGTTTTATTTTTATTGTGTAACTCTGCAAGTAATTCATAAATTTTATTTCTGCTTTGTGGATCAATTCCAACAGTTGGTTCGTCCATTACAATTAATTCAGGGTCGTGCATTAAAGCGCATGCAATATTAATTCTGCGTTTCATTCCGCCTGAATAGGTTTTAATAGTATCTTTTTTCCGGTCTTCTAAACCCACCCACTCCAAAAGGTATTCTGCTTTTTGTTTTGCTGCACTTCCTTTTATTCCATATAAATTTCCCCAAAAAATTAAATTATCATAAGCAGACAATTCATCATATAAAGCAATTTCTTGCGGCACCACTCCCATTTTATATTTTACTGCATTACCATTTTCATACACATTTATGCCATCAATAAAAATCTGCCCTTTGTCGGGAGGCATAATGGCGCTAATCATTTGAATTGTTGTAGTTTTACCAGCGCCATTCGGACCTAACAATCCGTAAAACATGCCTGGTTTTAGATTCAAACTGATACCATCAACGGCATGTAAATTAGAAAATGATTTATAAATTGAATCAACTTGTAGCATATAAAAATTTAAAAGGTAAAAATAGGTTTAAGCTTATGGAATTCCAATTAATATCGACCAAGGGGAAAAATTAGTCGCTGAACCAACAATATCAATCCTTGACACAAAAAATTCAAAAAGCAACTATACAACACAAATCCTGGGATACGCAGTTCTTTGCATATCCTGTTGGCGAATTATTTGCTTTATGCGATGAAGAATTTCTCCGTAAAGAATTATTAAAAGCCAAAGAGGATGGATATAAACTGTTGTATTGGAAAATTGAAAGCAATGACAAAGCATCTCTTAAAATTGCCAATTCACTTGGCTTAATAAGCTATGATACAAAATTAACCTTTCAATTATCATTAACCGATTACCAATTAAATTTTCCATCTGCAGTTGCTATTCGAAAACACCATGAAAAAATAAACGACAATTTTATTGCTCTCGGTTTACAAAGTGGAAGATTTTCTCGTTTCAAAAAAGACAAAAATTTTCCCGACGGCACTTTTGAAAAAATGTATTCCGAATGGATAGAAAATTCTTTTGCCCCCGAAAATGCTGATGCCATTTTTATTCTTGAAGACGATAACATCATGAGAGGATTTGTTACGATATTTAATGACGCAGCAGATTTAGAAATTGTATTAATAGCAGTTGAATCGGATGCACGCAAAAAAGGATATGCAACAGCATTAGTTAATTATGTGTGCAATTATGCAAAAATAAATGGCGTACATAATATTTATGTAGTAACGCAAGAAGGGAATGTTGCCGCAAGAAATTTATATCTAAAATGCGGATTTACACTTATTAAAAAGGAACCGATTTATCATATTTGGTTATAATGGAAGAGCTCAAATTATATACAAAATTTCAACTTGCATTGCGCAACGGTCAAGATAAAGAAGAAATCTGGATTGCTTACAAAGGCATTATTTACGAAGTAACACACAGCACGCTATGGCGCAACGGCACACACTACGAGCATTTTGCAGGCCAGGATTTGACTCACGAATTACCTGATGCACCACATACAGAAAGTGTATTTAAAACGCTTAAAATAGTGGGAAAACTGATAACTTAATTACGCTTTAATATTAAATTTAGTGAGGTCGACAAATTCGCCAACGCGTTTTTTAATTTGCGCAGGTTTAATTTCCATTAAGCGTTGTGGTCCAAATTTTTCAACACAAAAAGATGCCATTGCGCTTCCGTAAATAAGTGCGCGTTTCATATTGGTGTATGTTATATTTTTCGATTTTGCTAAGTACCCAATAAATCCGCCGGCAAAAGTATCACCTGCACCCGTTGGATCAAATACTACCTCAAGTGGTAATGCAGGAGCAGAAAATATTTGGTCGCCGGAAAATAATAATGCGCCGTGTTCTCCTTTTTTTACAATTAAAATGCGCGGTCCCATTTTTAAAATACTTCGCGCTGCTTTTACTAAAGAAACTTCACCCGAAAGTTGACGTGCTTCTTCATCATTAATCATGAGCACATCCACCATTTTTAAAGTTTTATCTAGGGCAGCGCGCGAATTATCCATCCAATAATTCATGGTATCTATCACAATTAATTTTGGCCTTGTTTTTAATTGCTGAATTACGCTCATTTGCAAACTGGGTTCTATATTCCCAAGCATTAAAAATTCCGGTTTCCGGTTTTTTTCAGGAACTATCGGATTAAAATCTGCAAGTACATTCAAATCTGTTGTAAGTGTATCGCGCGTATTCATATCCAAATGGTATCTGCCTGCCCAAAAAAATGATTTTTGTCCCTTTATTATCTGAATACCATCTGTATTAATTCCCTTTTTATTAAATGCAGTTAATGCAGCCTTTGGAAAATCATCGCCAACAACCGAAATTAATTTGATGTTTGAATAAAAATAAGAAGCTGCTAAACCGATATAGGTAGCAGAACCACCAATAATTTTATCTGCTTTACCAAAGGGTGTTTCAATTGAATCAAATGCAACTGTTCCAACAACTAAAATGCTCATGTTTTATTTATTTTTCTGCAAAGTAAAGCATGTTTTATAAAATATGCTACCTACAATTAATGATTAAAATGTCTTACTCAATTATTTTCCGCCTTTAAATTTAAAATTATAAACCTGCTAAAAAGCAAAAAGCCCTGCATCTCTGCAAGGCTTGCTCCCCAACCTGGACTCGAACCAGGGACCTACTGATTAACAGTCAGTCGCTCTAACCAACTGAGCTATTGAGGAATGAATTGATTTTGAAACGGGATGCAAATTTATTTTCTTAAATCTACAATGCCAAGAATTGAAGCATAAAATAAAGAATAAATAACAACTTTTTTTTTGATGATGATTTTTGAAAACGCATAATTTGCCGTTTTTTCATTGTTAAGCGCCTATAAGCCTGTGGTTTACAATTTTTAATGAAGTGCAACATTTTATGTGTTGAGATTACAAAAATGTTATTTTTTTGCTTTTAAAATCAAAATGAATTTCCTTAACTTGCACCATTAAATTAAAAAACCACACCATTTGACTCGTTTGTACACGAAATTTTATCTGTTTTTGCTTGGTATCTTTGCATTTGCAGCGGCTCAAGCTCAAATTATAGCCTCCGCAGATACTACAATTTGTATAGGTGGCACAGCTACACTTGCGGTAATATCGGCGCCCAGCTATGGAACATCCAGTTATTCTTTTGAAGTTTTTCCTTATGCTCCGGAAACTTATGCCGGAACATCACCTGTTCAAGCCGGAGGCGGAGGATTAACCGACGATAGCTATTCAACATCAGTAGCAATAGGATTTAGTTTTTGTTTTTTAGATAATACATATACACAATGTTATATCGGCTCTAACGGATGGGTAAGTTTTGGTGGCCCGGGAGCCTTATCAACCACATATACCTCTGCAGCTATTCCAAGCGGTGCTGCGGGTGTTCCACGCAATTGTATTATGGGACCTTGGCAGGATTGGCATCCAGGTTTATGCTCTCCAGTTGGCAGTTGTATTAAATATCAAACAATTGGCGTTGCTCCAAACCGCAAATTTGTTGTGAGTTTTGATAATGTGCCAATGTTTAGCTGTGTTGGATTATTTGGAAAATTTCAAATCGTATTAAACGAAACCACAAATATTATTGAAAACCATCTTACAAATAAGCCCAATTGCTTGGGTTGGGCAGGTGGAACTGCAACACAAGGTGTGCATAGCTTGGATGGCTTAACAGCTTTTACGGCTCCTGGTAGAAACTCTACAGCTTGGACTACTGCCAACGAAAGCACCCGTTTTGTGCCAAATGGAATCACTTGGTACACTGGAGCTGGCGCAATTGCAGGTTATGGCGATACCATTTTTGTTTCACCAACTGTTACTACAACTTATACCGCTACCTTAACAGCATGCGATGGCACAGAATATACCGAAGATGTAACAGTTTTTGTTGAAGATCCCAACCCATCCTTTCTTTACAACCCTTTTTATTGTATAGTTGGCACAGCAATCCCAACTATTACCGGCGATCCGGGTGGCATCTTTACTGCCGTTCCCCCCGGAATGGTAATCGACCCTGTTACCGGCGAAATTGACCTCTTTGCTTCAACTCCGGGTTCCTATTCAATAACTTATTCTTTAACTGGATTGTGCCCCATTTCTGCTTCGCAACTTGTTACTTTAATAATAGCGCCTGATGCTTCTTTTGGTTATGACGATATTTCCTATTGTCCAACGGGAACTACATTACCAACCTTTATAACTACCCCAAGCGGAACATTTTCAGTTTCACCTGCAGGGTTATCTGTCGACCCAACAACAGGATTGATAAATTTAGCCACAGGAACAATTGGCACAACTTATACAATAACATATACCGTTGGCGTAATTTGCACCAGCACATTTACATACAATATTACAATTACATCAATTGATGATGCATCATTTACCTACGGTGCCGCAAGTTTTTGTCCCTCAGGAACCGTTTCGCCGATGGGTGTTTTAACTCCTGGTGGCACATTTACTGTATCTCCTGCAACTATTACAGTTAATGCTGTAACTGGTGTTGTGGATTTAACAAGTGGAGTTGTAGGCACAACGTATACAATTACGTATACAACACCTGCAGGACCGTGTACAAATAATTTTTCTACAACATTAACCATAGATCCTTTAGATGACCCTTCTTTTGGATATACAGCTTTAAGTTATTGCCCAACAGGCACTATGAGTCCAAGTTTTGTA
Source organism: Chitinophagales bacterium (assembly GCA_038223395.1). GTDB lineage: Bacteria > Bacteroidota > Bacteroidia > Chitinophagales > BACL12 > UBA7236. The sequence goes on along the minus strand of JBBRGZ010000064.1, from coordinate 7,190 downwards.
ACAACGCCTGGCGGCACATTTACTATAATGCCTCCAACAATGGGCATAAATCCCGCAACAGGAATAGTTAATCTTGCTACAGGAGATGTTGGAACGGTATATACCATAACCTATACAACTCCCGCCGGACCTTGCTCAAATTCAACTACCACAACAATTACGATTGATCCTCTTGACGACCCTTACTTTAGCTATGGAGGAACAGATTTTTGTAATTATGGCGTTGCAGCAATTACAGCTGTTACAACTCCGGGCGGAACCTATACAGTTTCACCAGCTACGCTATCTGTAAATGCTGTTTCTGGTTTAATTGACCTTTCAACAGGAATTCCCGGTGCATATTATACCATTATTTACACAACTCCTGCAGGATTATGCAGTAGCGTATCATCAATCGTTGTGCATATTTTACCTTTAACAGATGCTGCGTTTACTTTCGATAATTCTGAATATTGCGCAAAAGGAAGTGCCTTGCCAAATTATATCATGAACCCGGGTGGAAGCTTTACAGCTGCTCCTGGATTAGTCATCAATGCCACTACCGGCCAACTGAGCTTAGACTTATCTATCCCCGGCGGACCTTACGACGTAATGTATACAAGTTCGGGATGCCCCGAAACTGATACTTTTTCTGTTCTAATTAATCCAAATCCAACGCCAACCCTAGATTTGCAGGATGTTGTTTGCTTGGAAGGCGACCCTGTTTTGCTTGTTGGCGATCCTACCGGAGGATATTACAGCGGCACCGAAGTAGTTGGAAACGAATTTGACCCTTCACTTGCAGGAGCTGGAGGAATTTATTCTGCAAATTATACTTATACAGATATAAACGGATGCACCTCAACAGTTACAAGTTATATTGAAGTAATAAAAAATACTGTTGACGCCGGATTGGACGTATATATTCCAGAATACACCACTACAGTTTTAAACGCTACCGGTGGAACAACATTTTTGTGGGAGCCACCCGATGGTTTGGACTGCATAAATTGTCCGAGTCCGATAGTAGATACCTTATTTACAACAACCTATATCGTTACTTCTTGGGATGCTTATGGGTGTGTTGATTCAGATGATGTAATTGTGCATATAGTTCCAGTGTTCGACCCTGTAGTTTTTGTGCCTAATACATTTACCCCTAATGGCGATAATATCAACGACTTCTTTTTTGGCTTTGGCACAGATTTGCAATTAATAATAAGCATGTATATCTACGACCGATGGGGAGAACTCGTTTTTATCGGTGAAAATCTTTCACCATCAGACCCTTCTAAAGGTTGGGACGGCACTCTTAAAGGCAAAGCCCTTAACCAAGGTGTATATGTTTATCAAATGGAGGTGCTTTTAGTTGAAGGTGTTAAACAACAAATACAAGGAAACATTACGCTCATCCGCTAATTTAATTTCATTTTTCTTTGAATAAATTAAAGTCAACCTAATTGCGACAAAGGGCAATTTTGAATTCAAATAGTCATATTAGGATTACGCAAGTGCTGAATTTTATGCTTTGTGCAACAATTCTAATTGGAATTGTAATTAAATCTTGATGATATTTCGATCTTGAATCTTGCTTCTCCGAAAAAATGCATCGCCCTAAAATAAACCTTAGCATTTAATCTTAAATAAGTATTAAAATTGCGCGGAGCGAATACCTAATTGATGACAATAAAATTAGAAAACACGCGCAGCAAATAGTAGATTTGCACACCTTAAATAGTTCTTGATATGGAAAAAAATGAAAAAAATAAAATTACGATTACAACTACCGATGGCAAACCTTTTCCTATTCCTGTAGAAGGCTCATTAGGATTATTGGCATTGGGCTATAAAGGTGTTGTAGCGTGGCGTCAGGTGAGAAGACAATTTCAAAAAACTGTAGCAGCCAATCAACAGCAAAAAGAAAATAAAAAACCAAATACTAAAGCTTAATATTTATCAGCATTTTAACTATGCGCGAGTAGATTAATTATGGGAAAAAGAATAGCTAAAAAAGTACTTCTTATCGGCTGGGATGCAGCTGACTGGAAAATTATTAATCCGTTAATGGATGCGGGGCATATGCCTACTTTGGAAAAACTTGTAAATGGCGGTGTTATAGGCAATTTTGCTACGTTAGATCCACCATTGTCGCCAACCTTATGGACTTCAATTGCCACAGGAAAGCGACCTTATAAACATGGTATTATCGGATTTACTGAACCCGACCCATCAGGAAAAGGTGTGCGTCCCGTATATATTACTTCTAGAAAAACAAAGGCAATTTGGAACATTTTTAATCAGCACAATATGAAAAGTCACGTTGTTGGATGGTGGCCTTCGCACCCTGCTGAGCCAATCAACGGCACTATGATTTCGAATCTTTACCAACGTGCTTCAAAACCAATAAATGAGCCATGGCCAATGCTCGACGGAACAGTGCATCCGCCAGATAAAGCCGAACTCTATAAAAAACTCAGAATACATCCGGCAGAATTAACGCCTGCGCACATTTTACCTTTTATTCCGGATGCCATTAAAATAGATCAGGAAAAAGATAAGCGTTTGGGAATGCTTACAAAAATTATTGCAGATTGCTCAACTATTCATGCTGCTGCAACTTATATTTTAGAAAATGAAGAATGGGATTTTGTTGGCGTGTATTACGATGCAATTGACCACTTTTGCCATGGTTTTATGAAGTTTCATCCTCCTCAAATGACAATGGTTCCTGATGATCTTTATAATTTATATAAGGATGTTGTTATCAGCGGATATAAGTATCACGATATGATGCTTGAACGTTTGTTGCAATTGGCTGGGCCTGATGTAACTGTAATGTTGGTTTCAGATCACGGTTTCCATCCAGATCATTTACGCCCCGTTGAATTGCCAAAAGAACCTGCTGCGCCCGCATTGGAACACAGTCCTTATGGAATTGTTGTAATTAACGGCCCCGGAATTAAAAAAGATGAGCGCATTTATGGTGCTTCTATTTTAGATGTTACACCAACCATTTTAACTATGTTTGGATTTCCAATTGGAGCCGATATGGATGGCAATGTGCTTGTAAATGCATTTGAAGAAACCATAACTCCCGACAAAATAGATTCGTGGGATGATGTACCCGGAAACTCAGGCGAACATCCAAAAGATAAACAAGAAGATCCCTATGCAGCTGCCGAAGCAATGGAGCAATTAATTGAACTTGGATATATTGAGAGGCCAAACGAAAATGTAGAAAAGGCAATTAAAAATACAGTAAACGAAAATAATTATTATTTATCGCGCATGTATATTAACGGTCGCAAATATCCTGAGGCAATCGAAATACTTGAAAAACTGTTTGAAGAAAATCCATCAGTTACACGATACTCAATGCGACTTGCGCATGCATATCAATCGATGAATAAAGTGGATGAAACCAGAAATGTACTTTCCAAAATAAAAGCTACGAGCGGCAAAGAAACTATCAGCATGAAAATTATGGAAGGCAACCTGTTGTTGGTAGAAAATAAGCCAAAGGAAGCAATGGCATTATTCGAACAAATTGAAACCGAAATGCCAAATGTTACCCGCGTTAATATGCAGTTGGGTAAATGTTATCTCGCATTAAAAAAATGGAAAAAGGCTGCTGATTCTTTCCAAAAAGAATTAGACCACGATCCGGGAAACGCTGCTGCTTATCATGGTTTAGGAGTTTCGCAATTGCGCAGAAAACAATATGAATTAGCAGTTGAAAATTTCTTGAATTCTGTGGGATTAACTTATTTCTTCCCATTTGCACATTACCACTTAGGTGAAGCATTATATCAATTAGGTGAATATGAACAATCTGCAGAGGCATTTGAAGTATGTTTAAAAATGGCTCCGGGAATAAATAAAGCGCGACAATTACTCACAATTATTTATACCGAGCATCTTAAAAAACCAGAAATTGCTCAGGACCACCAAGAAAAATTATCTGATTTTATTAAGGGTGATATTGTAATCGTTTCAGGACTTCCGCGTTCGGGCACAAGTATGATGATGCAAATGTTGGATGCTACAGGTTTGGAAATTTTTACCGATGGCATTCGTCCAACTGATGAAAATAATCCGAAGGGATATTATGAACACGAATTAGTTAAATCGCTGTCCAGAAATAAAACCTGGATGAAAGATGCAAAAGGTAAAGTTGTAAAAGTAATTAGTCAATTATTATTTGAATTACCTGCTAACTATCGCTATAAAATTATTTTTATGGATCGCAATATTGATGAAGTATTGCAAAGTCAGCACAAGATGTTAATTCGCGATGGGAAGGCAAAAGAAGACACAATGAACCTGCGTTTAGTAAATGCGTTTAAACAAAATTTAGAGCGTGTAAACACATGGGTTCCGATGCAGGCAAACATGGAAATTATTCACGTTTCACATCAAAATTTAATTAATAATGCAGCAGAAGAATTAAAAAAAGTAAATGCATTTTTAGGTAATAATTTAGATGTAACAAAAATGGCTGCAGTTGTAGACAAAAAATTACACCGCGAAAAATTAGTAAAATAAATATCAAATCCACTCAATAAAACATTATAAACTTCAACTATGAAAAAATACAATAGAGTAAAACGATTAGCACAATATACCGCAAGTGCTGCAGCATTTTTATTAATAAACGAAGCGGGAGCAACAGTTGTTTATACTGATGTTGATCCCGATATTGTAATTGGTGGAGAAGGTGCCGAAGTGTCAATTGATATTAACCTTGATGGGGATGATGATTTTACATTTTCTGTTTATAATTATGCGGGTTCACTTACCTATTATGGTTTGCTGGTTACTTTCGAAGTTAATCGCGTTTCTGGCGAAGCAATAAACAATAATGAGTTTTTTGGTAGTGTAGTTTCTTACAGTGGTTATACTAATATTTATATTCACAAATTAACACCCGGCGAAGGCATTAATGACGAAGATAATTTTGAACAAGGCACCGGCTCTATGGCTGTAAATGTTGCCGTGTCTGTGTCAGGTTTCCCTTATTATAATATTGAAAGCGGCCAATGGTTAGATTCTGATATGGAATTTTTAGGATTCAGATTACATATTGATGCTGACTATTATTATGGTTGGATGCGTGTTTCTGTTAATGCAGATGCAACACAAATAACGATTCATGATTACGCTTATGAAAATGAAGCGAATAAATCAATTTTTGCAGGCATGACAGCGACTGATATCGTTTCAAATAATTTGGTTGGCGTGAATGTATATAGCTATAATCAAACACTTTATATTAATCAAACTGATGTGCAACAAGGTGAGTTGAATGTGGGGATATATGATTTAGAGGGCAAATTAGTCTTTTCTGAAAACAACATTACAGGTGCAATAGCTATCAATTGTGCACAGCTTGCAAATGGAAATTACGTTACAAAAATTGAGGGTAAAACCGGCAGTTTGAACAAACAAGTTTATCTTGGAAATTGACGCATTGGTTTCATTCATTGAAAAAATTTAAAATTGAGGAAAATTTTCTTCCTCATATGTAAATTTTTATGTTCTGATATTTTATGTAAAACCCCTTATTTTAAAGGGGTTTTACTATTTTAGAAGTCTTTGTCTTGTAAAAATTTCAACATTTTTTTAAAACTATTTTACGGAATTGAAAAAAATTGTTACATTCGCCTTTATTATTAGTTAACCATTAATCTGTAAAAATGAAAAAATCATTTACAAACAAAGAGACTGTAAAAAAACTCGCTTCTTATTCCGCTTTAGCAGGTGCTTTTGTACTCGTAAATTCAGGTGCAAGTGCACAAGTAGTGTACACTGATGTTGTTCCTGACGAAACAATCGGCACTGGCGATTCTTACGATTTAGATATGAATAATGATGGTGACGTTGACTTTACAATCAATATGACAAGCTTAACAATTCCTAGTTTATTCTACACTGTTGCTTACCACTCTGTATATTACGATGCGGTTATCAACTTTATGAAAATTTATCCTACCAGCGGTAATGCAGTAAATGCCTACACACTTTCAACAGCAAGTGGTGGAACAGTTGGATATGGTTATGCTCTCAACAATGGAGAAAACATAGGACCTACAGCAAACATGCTTGATAACTCCACACAATACCTTGGTGCTTATTTAGGTATATTAGATTACCCGGGGCCTGGTGATATTTATTCATTCTCTAGTTTTGGCGAATGGCCAACAAAAGCTGATAAATATTTAGGTGTGCGTTTCAATGCAGCTGATGGCGATCATTATGGTTGGGTTCGTATTACTTGCGATAACCTAGAAATCACTATTTCTGATTATGCTTACGCAGGAACACCAGATGCTACTATTGGCGCAGGTGATTTACCAACTGCAGTTCAAACGTTATTAGCTGATGACCAATTGTCTGCTTACAGTTTTGGAAATACAATTAATGTAATTGTTAAAGACATCAAGTCTACAAGTGCATCGGTTTCTGTTTTCAATCTTGCAGGACAAAAAGTTTATCAAGATGGTTTGAATTTAAATGGTATGCAAATTACCTTGAATGATGTTGCAACTGGTAACTATACGTTACAAGTTACTACTGCTGATAATTCTACATTCAGCAAACAACTTTATATTCAAAATTAATTTTTATAGATTATTAAAAACCCTCCGGATGTTATTCGGAGGGTTTTTTTATGCGCTAATCAAAAATTATAATTAGAATTTTAAGCTTGTCTTATGAAATTTAAACAATAACCAGACCTCACAGGTTTTGGAAACCTGTGAGGTCTGGTTCGGGAAACCTATGAGGTCTATATACGGTAGGTTTGCAATTACGGAAAAAAGAATGATGAGTTATGAGAAAAATAATAATCAAGAGCCATTGTCACCATAAAAAAAGGGATAAGAATTTCTTCTTACCCCTTTGAAAGCTATTTTAAAATAATTAATTATTCTTTTTCAGCAGTATCCTCAGCAACATCTTCAACCGGTGGCGCATCTTCAACTATAGTCTCAACTTCTGCAGATTTTACTTCAGCAGTTTTAACTTCAGCTTCAACGGCTTTCTTTTCAGTTTTACCTGAACTTCTACGGCTGCGTTTTTTAGTTGCTCCTTTAGGTGCTTTCAACATGTTTTCGTTGTAGTCAACCAATTCGATAATACATGTCTCGGCGTTATCACCTGCTCTGTGTTCAGCTAATTTTAATATTCTGGTATATCCGCCGTTGCGTGTT
>JBBRGZ010000063.1:0-13803 GCA_038223395.1 Chitinophagales bacterium | reverse complement strand
CCTCACTAAAATCGGAGCCAAACTCAACCACTCACCATTCACCACTGACCACTCACCGCTCAATTAAAATCCTGCTTCATTTCCAATTTTTTTATCGCATCTTCAAGTGTGGCTTTCACCTGCGGATCAGGGTTTAATTTGAGTCCGCTTTGTGCATATTTAAGTGCATTTTTATAATCGCCATTTGCAGAATATCCTCTTGCTAATCCCAAATGAGTGACATATGATTCAGGATATTTTTTGTAGTTAATCATAAAAATATCTAAAGCCTCTTTATTCTTTTTTTCGGCTTGTAATGTTCTTGCATAATAATGAATATCCATCATAGAAGCAGCAGGATCATTTATAGCAATGCGCATTACACTATCTGCCATAACTTCTTTACCCATGGCATTTAAAACACCGGCTTTGCAACTCAAACTTGTGAAATTTTTTCTTCCGAAAAAGGGTTCTTCAGTCGCATAATTAACCCATACTAATGCCTCATCCAAATTTGTATTATTTGCAACACAATAATTAGCCGCATTTACCCAAGCCATATAATCAAAACCTACAGCATTATGCAATTCGTTGCGCATGGTGTTGATGTATAATCCAACAGGATTATCTACTGCAAATTGTATTGGAATCATTAAATTCTCCCACTCTAAAGCAACTGTTGTTTTATCAGGTTGACGATCAGTAAATTCATAAGTCAACCATTCGTGATAATTATTTTTTTGTGGTGTAACAACAACTCTCAAAGCATCATCCTTTTTATCATAAAAAAAACTACCCCACGACGTAGAATTATTTGAAAAAATAACAGTCCACGAAGTTGCACTCGGAATAAAATGCAAACCATAAATGCCTGCTTTTAATTTTTTTCCTTCTATCAAAACATCATGCGAAAATGCAACTGTAGTATTTTCATTTGCACCTCCTCGCCATGGCGATGGATTTGTTTCTGTCGATAATCCGAACTGTAAATTTGCTAATCCATAAGGAACAAGTTCTCCCCAAATATGACCCGTTCTATCTTCGCCATTTGGTCCATGCACATCCGGCGACGAATAATTAATTGTTACACTAACCATCCCCATAAATTGTGTGACAGATGCTTTTTGATTATCTCCACTTGGTGGTTGTGTTAATTGCGCTGATGCACTTTTATAAAATGGAATAAGTACTAACAGCACCAAACAAATTTGTAAATATTTTTTCATAAGATAAGTTTGCCTTAAAATTATTTCTTAAATTGCTGAACAGTGAAAACAAACAGTTAATACTTGTTAACAATGTGGTATTCAAATTTCATGTCTTGTTCCAAAATGAATATCCCATTAAATATGCCTGTTTAAAAAATAAAACGGACTAAATAATAATTACCTGCGATTTTAATTCGGAATATTTCTCAATATCCCCAATTCGTCATTTCAATGTAATATTTATCAAAAATTATCTCATCAGTGCATTATAAGTATATTCTTTGAAGAATGTTAAATTCCTTCCATAAAAATTTACCTACCTTTGGTCACTAATAAATTCTACTAAATGAAACTAAAATTATTTACTCCTCTCACACTATTGATTGTATTAACAAGTTTTCGGGCAAATGCTCAGTTAAATGTTGAACTTTTAGGCCACCTCGAATACGGTGGTCAGCTTTCCAATCTTACCGGCTGGGCTGATGGCGCAGGTAATGAATATGCTATTGTTGGTACTTATGATGGCACATCAATTGTTGACGTTACAAACCCTGCAGCTCCGGTTGAAGTGCAATTTGTAGATGGTAACAATAGTATTTGGCGTGAAGTAAACACCTATGGCGATCATGCTTATGTTGTTACCGAAGCAGGTGGTGGACTATTATGTATTGACCTTTCGGGCCTTCCTGGCTCTGTGAGTTACAATTATACCGATTGTGGAATTGGAATTAGCTCAGGGCACACTGTTTTTTGTGATGAAAATGGCATAGTGCACGTGTTTGGTTCAAACGTTGGAGCAGGCGGCGATCAAATGGTTGACGCATCTGTAAATCCACTAAACCCGACATTTGTTGGCGAGGTTGATGACTGGTATATTCACGATGGCTTTGTACGTGGTGACACACTTTGGGCAGGAAATATTTATAACGGCTGGTTTTCAGTTTGGGATATTTCTGATAAAACTTCCCCGCTATTAATGGCTCAGCAAACAACGCCTTATGCATTTACACATAACGTTTGGTTAACAGACGATAATCATTATATTTTTACTACAGACGAAGAAACAAATGCAACAGTAGCATCTTACGATGTTTCAGATTTGACTGATATTCAAGCACTTGACGAATTCAGAGCGAATCCAGGCACAAATTCTATACCACACAATGTAATGGTTGTTGGCGACTTTTTAGTAACAGCTTACTATCGAGATGGTGTTATCATTACCGATGCACACTATCCCGACAATATGATAAAAACAGGAAATTACGATACATCGCCTTTTGCCGGCGACGGTTTTAATGGATGCTGGGGCGCTTGGCCATTTTTGCCATCCGGAAATATTATTGCTACCGATATAGAGGAAGGTCTCTATATACTTGGCCCAACATATACTCCGGCATGTTATCTTGAGGGGAATGTAACTGATGCCGGAACAGGTGCCAATATTTTTGGTGCAAGTATCAGTTTTACAGCTGTTGGTGTGGTTGACGCAACAACAGATTTATCTGGAGATTATCATTCAGGTATTTATGCTCCGGGTGCATATGATATTACCTTTTCAAAGGTGGGTTATATTCCTTTAACAATTCCGGGTGTATTGTTAAGCAGCGGTGCAGTTACAACAACTAATGCAGAATTAGAATCACTTGCAACATTTGCTGTTACAGGTCAGATTACGGATGCAGCCTCAGGAGTAGGAATTGCAGGCGCTGATGTATGGTTTAAAAGCGATTTATTTAGTTTTCAATCTACAACTGATGCAGCAGGAAATTATATTTTCCCTGCTATGTATGAGGATACTTATACACTTTATGCCGGTCACTGGGGCCATATTACTGATGCCCAAACTGTTGATGTAATTGCGGGTGGCATTTATAATTTATCGCTAAGTCCGGGTATTTACGATGATTTTATTTTCAATAATGCATGGGTTGTTAGCGGAACTTCGGTTGTTGGTGTATGGGAACGCGCAGAACCATTCGGCACCTATTCAGGACCATTTTTATCTAATCCTGAAGTTGATTTAGCAGGTGATTTTGGCGATAGAGCCTTTGTTACCGGAAATTCGGAAGTAGGTGGTGCTGGCGGAGATGATGTAGATAATGGCACTGCCATAATTACATCCCCTGTAATGGACCTTACATCTTATGAAAACCCATTGCTTACATATTCGCGTTGGTTTTTTAACGGCGGTGGAGTAGGAACTCCAAACGATACGCTGCGCATTATAGCAAATAATGGAATAACTGATGTTTTAATTGATGTAATAAATGGTAGTTCTGACGATTTAAGCGAATGGATTCCAATTAGTATTCAATTAAAGGATTTTCTTGCAATTACAGATAATATGACTATTAGATATCGCACAGCAGATCAAGCAGCCACGGGGCATTTGGTAGAAGCAGGTTTAGATAAGTTTTATATTTATGATAATGTTACCTCTGCACCAACTGCAGCTTTCAGCTCGGATATTACAGCAGGATGTGCACCTTTAACTGTTATTTTTGATGATATTTCTGTTGGTGCAACAAGTTGGTCGTGGGTATTTGAAGGCGGATCGCCGGCAACATCTACACTACAAAACCCAAATGTGGTTTACACAACACCAGGCACTTATGCGGTAACTCTTACAGCAACAAATGCACTAGGAAGCGACGAAACAACAACTACAGATTATGTAACAGCACAATTATGCAACGCAATTGAGGATATTGATTACAGTAACTTTATTAAAGCGTATCCAAATCCATTTGCAACTACTGCAACTATTTCAATAGACGGAATTTCAGGCGCAGATGCATTAACGGTAACCGATATCACTGGACGTTTATTACAAACTATTTCAATAAACGGTAATCAAACAATAGTAAACTTTGGTGTTGAATTACCGGCAGGTATTTATCACATAAACCTTATAAAGGAAAATGTAATCAAAGGATCTTTGGAATTAATAAAAGCGGAATAAAATTAGAATTCAACTTCATTTTAAAAGCCATCCTCAATGGGTGGCTTTTTTATTTGAAACAGACATAAAATTCAAAAATTCGAAGGAAATTGACATTAAAGCAAGCGAAATTTCCATTTTCCCGAAATTACCTTTATTATATTAAGGAAAAAGGATAACAAATCTTCGAAACTTCAATCCTTCCCCCTATATTTGCACCTCTTTTAAAAGGAGAAGTTCATTTTTTAATTAAAATCTAACACTAACACAACATCTATATGCAGGCAAAAGGTCTCATTCAGTTCTTTTTTGGAGCAATGGTGTTGGTATCATTATACCAACTGTCGTTTACTTGGGTAGCAAACCTAGAGGAAAAAAAAGCTGATCGCTATGCAGAATCAGGCATAGATCAAACATTGACAGGAGAAGCACGTGAAACCGCTGTCTCTGATAAAAGAAGCGAGTATTTTTCGCAAAATTCCGAAAAAACAGTTTACAATCTCGGTATTGCAAAATACAATTACGATGAAGTAAAAAAACGTTCTTTAAACTTAGGTCTTGACTTACAAGGTGGTTTGAGCGTTGTTTTAGAGGTTTCAAAATACGATTTGGTTAAACAACTCGCATCTGACCCAAAAAATCCGAAATTTTTAGCTGCATTAGATAAAGCGAGAATTGATGATGCCCAAGGCAATGGCGATTTAATTGATTTATTTGCTTCAAATTATCTTGCAGAAAACCCAAATGTGCAGTTGGTGGCGCTATTTAGCAATTCTTCAAACGTGGAAGATTTACCCAGAACTTCAACTAATAACGATGTTATTTCTTGGTTAAAAAATGCTGCAGATGAAGGTGTTGAGTCAACTTACACAAAATTAAGAGAACGTATTGACCGTTTCGGCGTATCTCAACCTTATGTTACCCTGCAAAAGAGCACCGGTAGAATTATGGTTGAATTACCAGGTGTCGACAATCCTAAACGCGCAAGAGAATTATTGCAATCAACAGCAAATCTTGAATTCTGGACTGTTTGGACCTACGGCGAAATTGGTGGTGCGATTAATCAGGCAAATAACATCCTCATGTCAATTGAAGATGAGGCAACTCCAATTATGCCTGAAGATTCTGCTTCAATGGTAGCAATGCAAATTGATACAATGCACATTGATACAATGCACACTGATACAGGGGAGGCTTTAATTCCTGAGGTTGCTGATGCAAATGACGAACAAAACGATGGCGGTCCACTTGGAAAAATATTAACAGTAGCTCAAGATGGCGGTTCTCCGATTATCGGAAGCGTAAGAGAATCGGATACTTTGCAGTTAATGCGTTATTTAAAATCTGAAGAGGTTTTAGCGCAATTCCCTCCAAATATTATTTTCATGTTTTCTTCAAAATTAGACCCTGTAACAAAAACATTTGACTTATATGCTATTAAATCTGATCCGGATAGTGATGAGCCTTTGTTAGATGGTTCAGCTGTAAAAAGCGCGTCGCCAGACAGGGATCCAATGAGCGGGAAAGTGCAAATTAGTATGTCGATGAAACCGGAAGGAGCAAGAAAATGGAAGGATGTAACTACTGAAAATGTAGGAAAATTTATTGCCATTTCTTTGGATAATAAAGTGTATTCTGCACCTCGTGTTAATGAACCAATTCCGAGCGGTCGTTCTTCAATTTCGGGTGATTTTACAACTGAAGAAGCCATTGACCTATCAAACATTTTGGAGGTAGGTAAATTACCGGTTCCTTCTAAAATTGTTCAAGAAGATATTGTTGGACCATCATTAGGTGCTGAATCTATTCGCGATGGCGTTATTTCCATGATTGTAGGTTTAATACTTGTAGTTGTATTCATGGCCTTTTATTATTCACGCGCCGGTATTATTGCCGACCTTGCGTTGTTTGCGAATATCTTCTTCATTTTTGGTGTATTAGCATCTATCGGTGCAACCTTAACACTTCCCGGTATTGCTGGTCTAGTCCTCACAATGGGTATGGCCGTCGATGCCAACGTAATTATATACGAAAGGGTGCGAGAGGAATTAGGAAGAGGAAAAAGCATGGTTAAGGCAATTTCTGATGGTTATAAAAATTCATATTCCGCAATCATAGATAGTCACGTAACAACTTTTATTATTGGTATCATCCTCAACGAATTTGGTTCAGGTCCAATTAAAGGTTTTGCAATCGTGTTGATGATAGGTATCGTGTTCTCTTTGTTTACATCCATTTTTATCAGTCGCTTAATACTTGACTGGATGGCTAAAACAAATAAAAAAATTACTTACTTCACAAACTTTACTAAAGGTGCATTTAAAAATGTAAACTTGAAGTTGATACAAAACAGAAAATATGGATATATTTTCTCAGGTATATTAACTGTAATAAGTGTTATTGTAATTGTTGTTTCCGGATTTAATTATGGAGTAGAATTTACAGGAGGAAGGTCTTACACCGTCAAGTTTGATAAAGCGATTGACGCAGAAACAGTGCGCACACAATTGGCTGAAACGTTTGACCCAGCTGTTCAAGTAAAAACATTTAGTACTGCCGAAAAATTAAAAATTACAACTACCTATTTAATAGGAAGTGCTGATCCTGCTGCCGATAGTTTAGCATCTCACGCATTGTATGATAATGTTAAATCTTTCTATTCAAATGAAGTTGATTTCAAAACATGGGATAGTATCTATAAAGAAAGTCAAATGAAGGTGGAGCCTACAATGGCGGATGATATTAAGAACAAGGCTGTTTGGGCAATTGGTATCGCCCTACTCTGTACTTTCCTTTACATCGTATTGCGATTCAGAAGATGGCAATTTGGTTTGGGTGCAGTTATCTCATTAATCCACGATAGTTTTATGACACTGGCAATATTTGCATTACTTAAAGATGTGATGCCGTTTACGTTGCAGATTGATGAAACCTTTATTGCCGCAATTTTGACTATTATCGGTTATTCTATTATGGATACTGTGGTTGTTTACGATAGGATACGTGAATACTTGAGGGAATCAAAATCAGGAAGCTTGGTTGAAGTATTTAACCTCGCTATCAACGAAACATTGAGCAGAACTGTAATTACATCAGGTGTTACAATTCTTTCCATTCTTGCCATATTATTCTTTGGCTCTGATAACATTCAGGGATTTGCCTTTGCAATGGTAATAGGAGTTGGTTTCGGAACTTACTCTTCAGTTTTCATTGCATCAGCACTTGCAGTTGACATGTATAAAAAAGAACATCATGATAAAAATGCAGAAGAAGTAATGAAATAAATCTTCTTTTTACAATAACTTAAAAGGACATATCTCGGTTTTACTTGATTTATGTCCTTTTTTCTTTTCTCCAATGTTAAATTTTCTTATTATAGAAACCATTGATTATCAATAATAAAATTGAGAACAATTTTTGCTGTTATATAATCAAAGGAGCATCTTTACGTTAATCCCAAATTAATCAATAGACTTATAAAAATTAACAGACCTATTGATTTAGTTGGGGTTACCCTGAATAGCATACAATTGGAAATAGCGTGCTATTGGGTTGAAAGAGCTAATTTTATTGCATTTTATTTTCGTTTCAATTTATATTGCTTATTCCGGGTTAATTATGCAGATGAAAAAAATCTTAACTACTCTCATTTTGTTTTGCGTTGCTGCAACACTTTTCGCACAGCCTGTTACACAAGCCAATGCTTCAAAAAAGGCCATGAAATATTTAGATGAGGGTGTTCAACGGGCAATGGCAAAATATTTAGATAAAGCTGTCGAAAGTTTTCAAAATGCCGTTTTGGAGGAACCCAATTTTGTTACCGCTTGGTTATATTTAGGCGATACCTATCGCAATCTTAAAAATGATTCTATGGCTGTGGAATCTTATACCCATGCCATTGACCTCGATCCGGATGGCGATATGTGGGTTTATTCAAAACTTGCAGAAGCAGAAGGCAATTTCGGTAGATATGAAGATGCTTTAGAACATATTAATATCTTTCTACAGTTTCCTGAAGTAAAAGGCGACCCGAGAATTAAGGCAAATAGATTGAAAGTAAATTACACTTTTGCTAAGGATGCTGTGCGCAATCCCGTGGATTTTAATCCAATTAATATGGGGGATAATGTGAATAGCCAATATCCGGAATATTTCCCTTCCTTATCGGTAGATGGTAGTACCTTGGTTATGACTAGGCGCATTCCGGTTGCTCCGGGACAAGCACCTGACCCAAGATTTCCGGATAAAGATCAAGAAGATTTTTTTATCTCCTATTTTAAAGATGGCGAGTGGTCGCCGGCGGAAAATATGGGGCCTCCAATTAATAACAAACTCAATCAAGGTGCTCAAAGTATTTCTGCAGATGGGCGTTATTTATTTTATACTTCATGCGATGATTTAGAAAATGGTTTTGGTAGCTGTGATTTATATTACTCAATTAAAATCGGTAATATCTGGTCTAATCCCGAAAACTGTGGAACCATCATTAATTCGGCAGATTGGGAATCTCAACCTTCAGTTTCTGCCGATGGACGTAATTTATATTTCAGCAGCGCAAGGTCTGGCTCTTCAGGTAGTTATGATTTGTGGATGGCAACTATGGGTGATGATGGGTATTGGCAGGAACCTGTAAATCTTGGTAACCAAATTAATACACCTTATTCCGAGCAATGTCCTTTTATTCACCCTGATGGAACAACACTCTATTTTTCGAGCGAAGGGCATCCGGGTATGGGTGGCTCTGATTTATTTTATTCGAAACGCGATAATAATGGCAACTGGTCGAAGCCGATTAATTTGGGCTATCCAATCAATACAAAAGATAGAGAAATTAGTTTATCTGTTTCTGCAAATGGAACTACAGCCTATTTTTCAAGCGACAGAGGCAAACCACTCGGCGAACTTGATATTTATTCTTTCGAATTACCAATAGATGTGCAGGCAGATCCTGTTACTTATGTAAAAGCTATTGTAACAGATAAAAACACGCGCTTCCCCCTTAAAGCAAGCGTGCAATTAGTTGATTTAGAAAGCGGCGAAATGGTAGCCACTTCCTATTCAGACCCAAAAACAGGCGAATTTTTAGTTGTATTGCCCATTGGAAAAGATTATAGCCTTTTTGTTCAAAAGGAAGGATATTTATTCCATTCAGAAAATTTTAGCTTGTTAACGGCACTTCCGAACGAACCTTTTATTATTAATGTGGCTTTACAACCCATCAATGCAGGGGAAATACTCACATTGAAAAATATTTTCTTCGAAACTGCGTCTGATGATTTAAGAGACATTTCGCAAACAGAATTAAATAAAGTAGTAGATTTAATGCAGAAAAATCCAACCATGAAGGTGCGAGTAAATGGCCATACAGATAATGTTGGTTCTGATACTGACAACTTGAAATTATCTCTTGACAGGTCGCTCAGCGTTAAAAATTATTTGGTTTCTAAAGGTATTGGAGCAGATAGAATTACATATAAAGGATTTGGAGAATCAAAACCCATAGATAATAATGGAACTGAAAATGGAAGAGCAAACAACCGAAGGACAGAAATTGAAATCTTAAGTTTATAAGTTGTCGCATTGTATTGAAAAAAAAATTGTCACTTGATTTGTAAAAACGCAACGCAGAAAAAAAGACAAATAATTTTACCACGTAAAAATTAATTGGTCATGAAAATAGATGTAACGAAAGAAATTCCTGTAATTGATGCAGAGAATTTATCTGAAATAGAATTTAAGAAACACTATTTAATGCCACAAAAGCCTGTAATATTGCGCGGACTTTGGAAACAATATCCTGCCTATAAAAAGTGGAATTATGCATTTTTTAAACAAGCCATGGGCGACATAGAAGTTGGACTTTACAGCAGCACAAAAGCAGACCCGAGCCAAACGCTTTCTGTTCCTACAGAAAAAATGAAATTTAGTAAATACCTCAAACTTATTGAAACCGAACCAACCGATTTACGTCTCTTTTTATTTCCAATTTTTAAATATAAACCCGAACTTTTAAAGGATTTTAGTTATCCTAAAATTATAAAAGGATATATCAAATTACCTTTTATGTTTTTTGGTCCTAAGGGTTCTGTTACAAGAATGCATCAAGATATTGATATGAGCAATGTTTTTCTAACCCAATTTGAAGGGAAAAAACGCGTTGTTTTATTTGCTCCCGATCAATCAGATTTATTATATAAATTACCTTTTAATGTACATACAACCGTAGACATTGAAAACCCGGATTATGAAAAATATCCGGGTTTAAAATATGCAAAAGGCGTAACCGGAGTTTTGGAATTTGGAGATACACTTTTTATGCCTTCAGGATATTGGCATCATATAGAATATATAGAGGGAGGCTATGGATTAAGTTTACGCGCAAGAGCGGCCTCCTCTAAAATGGTATTGCGCGGTGCATATAATCTTATTTTGCAACGCAGATTAGATGATATCATGCGCAAGCTATTTGACCAAAAATGGTTCAATTTTAAAAAACGTATAGCGCAAAAACGCGCTAACCGTGCTATTTTAGACATAGAGACTAAGCAAGAAAGTGGCTCATTTCAATTGCAGTAAAAAGTCAAATCAATTATTTATTGTAGTCACAATATCTACACAATTACCTTAATTTTTTAATGAATTCAGGTTATGGTGACACATATCATAAGTGTGTTTCAAATAATACTCGATAAATTTGCATAAATTAGCTTTTAATTCAGATAATAATAAATTAGCATAAAAATCAACGGCCTCAAATTATACAAACTCGGAAAAAATCCAATGTCGCAAACACCATTTCCGTATTTGCATCGTATGTATGTAGTATTGATTTTAATGTGTTGTTGCTCAGGTATTTTTGCTCAACAATTTCATTTAAAAAATTATAGTATTACAGAAGGACTTGCAGGAATTTCTGTTTCCTGTTTGCTCCAAGATTCACGCGGTTATCTATGGATAGGAACACAAGACGGTGGTATTTCGCGTTTTGACGGCAAAAACTTTGTCAACTACAATAAACAATCCGGCATTGGCGATAATACTGTTAATTGCTTATATGAGGATAAAGCAGGGAATATCTGGATAGGCACACAAAATAATGGTGTAACAAAATTTAATGGTTACGAATTTATCCAATATAATAAATCGCAAATAAAAGATATTGATAATATTTACAGCGACAGCACGGGAAATATCATGATATATAGCTTCCCGAAATTATATCAATTATTGGGAGATAGTATTGCAGAAATTGATGAAGCAAAAAACAAAAGCATGCTTCAAAACTTTTTTAAATCCGGCGGACCAAAAGCATATCAATCTTTAACTGACAGGAGTGGGAATAAATGGCTTGCTACTTATTCGGGAATTTATATTATTAAAAAGGAATTTGTTGATAAAGCTGATGCATTAGACCATAAAACAGAATTTATTTTAAATAGCGAGATTAAAGAAGTTGCAGCAAGTTGTTTAATGCAAGACAGAGAAGGCAATATCTGGATAGGCACAGGCTTTAACGGCTTGTTTATGTTTTACGATGGTGCATTTTCAAATTTTAATAATATCCCGGCAATTAAAAACACTTATGTTACCGCAGTGCAACAATTTGATGATAAACTTTTTGTAGGTACTGCAGAAGGGTTAAAAGTGATTAAATATTTTCAGGAAGAGAAGATGTATAAACAAGAGGATTTTAAAATCCCAAATTATATTTCAACATCACAAATTACTGCAATTTATAAAAAGGATAATAATATTATCTACATTGCTGATGAAAATAATAATTTTATTTCTTACAACGGAAATTTTTCGCATTTCCGAATTTCAGATATTTTAGATATTAGTCAGGTAAGCGCAATTACGAGCGATAAAAACAATGTGTTATGGATTGGAACAAATAATTCCGGAATATATAAATACACTGCAACTCAAACAGAACACCTTTCTAGCGCAAACGGTTTACCAGGCGACAACATTTCATCATTATTTACTGACTCAAAAGCAAATATTTGGATTGCAATTACAAATAAAGGGTTATTAAAATACGACGGCAAAGATTTTACCCCATTTACATACTTCGACGACGGATTAATAAATAATAATATTTCAAGTATAACAGAAGATCAAGCCGGAATTCTCTGGTTTGGTAGTCCCGATGCCGGAATTTGCAGTTATAATGGCGAGTACTTTTCTTTTTTTACCGATAACGATGCGCTTACTTCAAATAATGTTAACACACTTGCATTTGATAATTCTGGTAATTTATGGGTGGGATTAAATGAAGGAACCGACCGATTAGAATTTGTAAATGATACTACAATTATTACAAAACATTTTGATGCATACGATGGTTTTACCGGGATAAAAAATAACAACAATGCCTCATTTGTTGATAGTGAAAATAGAGTTTGGTTTGGCACTGTTGATGGTTTATTTAGATATAATCCGGATGAGGATATTGTATCATCAACAAAACCTTTGGTTGAATTGCGCAACATCCGTTTATTTTTTGAAACTGCCGACTGGGGCCCATATTCTGATACTACTTCCGGTTGGTATAATTTGCCCGTAAATTTAAAATTACCTTACGATCAAAATCATCTGACATTTGATTTTAGCGCAATCTTTTTTTCAGTGCACGAAAAAATAAAATATTCAGTTCTACTAGAAGGATTTGAAAAAAATTGGCAAAATATTGGAACAACTTCTTTTATGACGTATTCCAATTTAAAACCAGGTGCATACACTTTCATTGTAAAAGCACAAAATGCCGACGATGTTTGGAGCGAACCTGTCTCCTACTCCTTTACAATTAAAAAACCCTATTGGGCCACATTATTTTTTCAAATTTCTTGTGGTGTTTTAGCCCTTGGTATTCTTTTATTATTTAATTTTTTACGCAACAAACAATTACGCAAACGCGAACATCAATTAGAAGAAACTGTTGCTTTGCGCACCACTGAATTAGAACAACAAACGGTTAAAGCGATAGAATCTGCCGAACGCGCCGAACGTTCAGAAAAAGCAAAGGAAGAATTTCTTGCAAATATGAGTCACGAAATTAGAACACCGATGAACGCAATTTTAGGAATGACGCGTTTACTTTTGGACAAGGACCCATTAGAAACACAACTAAAATATTTAAAAGCAATCAAACAATCATCAGATAATTTATTATACATCATAAACGATATTCTCGACCTTTCGAAAATTCAAGCGGGCAAAATGGAACTCGAACAAATTCCATTCGACATCAGAAGTCAATTGCATAATTTTAGGGAAATAATGAAATTTAAATCCGATGAAAAAAATATTGGTTTTGATATTATTATTGGGGATGATGTTCCAACCTATATAGTTGGTGATCCGGTGCGCTTAAATCAAATTCTGATTAACCTGACGGGTAATGCAATTAAATTTACAGATATTGGAGAAGTAACTTTAAATTGCAAGCTCGTATCAAAAGAAAATAATACTGCAAAAATTTCCTTTGCAGTTAAAGATACCGGCGTTGGAATTGCTGCAGATAAATTGGATAGTATTTTTGAAAATTTTTCGCAAGCCGACAAAGCAACTACGCGCAAATTTGGTGGAACAGGTTTGGGATTAAGTATAAGTAAAAATCTTACCGCACTATCGAAAGGCGACATCAAAGTTGAAAGTATTCTTGGTGAA
>JBBRGZ010000062.1:0-14035 GCA_038223395.1 Chitinophagales bacterium | reverse complement strand
GATATGCATCTGTGTGGCGTACATTAATATATAAATTATATGCAATAGTTGTATCGTTTACCGATACTTCAAAGGATTCAGGAATACCATAATACCATCCGGCTTTATCCAAAGAAATATTTTTATCGAACACGCGCGATTGCTCGCAGCTGCATAAAAGTGCAAATAAAACAAGCACAAAAATGGAGGACAAAGTATTTTTCAATGTGATATTATTTTTTATCGTCCGGTTTTGAATTATTATCTCGATTCGGATTATTTCTATTCCGGTTGGGATTATTTCTGTTGCGATTTGGATTATTTTTATTATCGCGGTTTACAGGATTATTTTGATTTTCTCTTGCATTTGGATTTTGATTTTCTCCCGCTTTTTGATTTGTATTTTGATTATCCTGCTGACGCGCATTCGGATTTTTTTGATTTGGGTTGCGTTGATTTGAGTCGCGTTGATTTGGATTGCGGTTTTTTTGATTTTTGTGTTTTTTACCTGCTTTTTCTATTGTTTTTAAACTAACATGTTCAATAACATCTACAAAATCAACTTCTTTTTTTGCAGGTTCTGATTCGAATTTTAATGCTTCTAAATGATCAGGTTTTTTACCATCTACATTCATTGCACGAATTTCTTTTACCTTATCAATTGTAAGTGCATATTGTTTGCCGCTGTCGTTGTATTCGTAAATCATTAATTTTTTAAAGATGTCGGTTTTAACAAGACGTGCATCTCCATTTTCGGTGCGCAAAAAATCAGCATCTTTTGGAAATTCATGAATGGCATCCATATACGTATCCAACTCATAATTGAGGCAACATTTTAATCTACCGCACTGTCCTGATAATTTTGATTGGTTGATACTTAGATTTTGATAGCGTGCGGCATTTGTTCCCACAGATTTAAAATCGGTAAGCCAAGTTGAGCAACATAATTCGCGACCGCAACTTCCTAAACCGCCAATTTTTCCCGCTTCTTGACGGGCACCAATTTGGCGCATTTCTATTTTTACACGAAATTCTTTAGCATATAATTTTATCAGCTCACGAAAATCCACTCTATCGTCGGCTATATAATAAAAAGTTGCTTTGCGCTTATCGCCCTGATATTCTACCTCGCCAATCTTCATATCGAGATTGAGTTCGCGGGCAAATTTTCTGGCTTTTAGCATGGTTGCGCCTTCCATTGCGCGCCCTTCCATCATTTTGGTTACATCGGCATCTGTTGCTTTGCGTATAATGGGCAAAAACTGACTGTCGGCATTTACCTTGCGTTTTTTCATTTGCAGTTTCACCAACTCGCCCGAAAGAGAAATTCTTCCAACATCAAAACCGCTGTCTGTTTCTACACAAACCACATCGCCGGTCATCACATCAATTTTGTGTTTATTTACATAAAACCCTTTTCGGATACCATTTTTAAAACTAATTTCGTGCACATTACACTCTTGTCCCGCAGGAACAGGTAGGTATCGCAACCAATCGTAAGTATTTAATTTATTGCATCCTCCGGTGGCACAATGGCCGTTACTCTTGCATCCCGTGGGGGTTCCGCCATTTGATCCAACTGAACATCCTGCACAACTCATAGCTTATATTTTTTAAATGGACCACTTTTCAAAAAATGGTTCATGGTAATTGTAATTTGATTGAAATTGTTTTAAAAGGGTAATAGAAACGTAAGTAATTAAAATTTTAGCATTCACATTTCTTTCTACAAAGTAAATACTTTTATCAAACAGTTCAAGTATGGAAGTAATTTTCTCAACTCCCAATAATTTTCCCAACCCTTCGGCAGTTTTTAATTCGGCATCCGAAAGTTTTGAAATACTGCCTGCACCTGCTTCTATCAGCAATATCTCCCTAAAAAAATGGAGACAATATTGAAAGAAATTTTTCTGACTCTCACGTCCTTGCTTCACAAATTTCTCATTCCACGCATAAAGTCCTTTAATATTTTGTCTATAGCAGACTTCCATCCACTCACGAATCAAGATACTTTCTCCATCTTCCTGTAAATCAACGAGTTGAATTGCTTCGTTCAAGTCACCATCACTAATTGCAGCTATTTTTTTAGCTTGTGCAAGTGAAACATCAAACTTTTTTTCAAGTGTTGAGATAATTTCCTCATCACTCAGGCGGATAAATTTTACAATTTGCAAACGCGATAAAATGGTGTTTAAAACTCGTTCTTGATCATTTGCAACGAGAATAAAAACGGTATTGTCGGGCGGTTCTTCAATTATTTTGAGCAATCTGTTCCCCTCTTTTTCTAAAAATTCTGGTAACCATAAAATGAGCACTTTATATGTAGCTTCAAAATTTTTCATGCTGAGACGACGCAAAATATCGGAGCATTCTTTAGCTGTAATATTGCCTTGTTTGTTATCTGCGGCAATGGAACTTATCCAATGGTTGTAATTTGCATAAGGGGTTTTTTGTAAAAATTCGCGCCATTCTTTAATATACTCAGAACTGATTTCTTTTTTGTCAGTTTTTACAAAAGGAAAGGTATAATGTATATCGGGATGTATAAATTTTGCACTTTTTGTGCAAGAGGGACAAACACCACAGGAATCTTCAGGGCCGCGGTTTTCGCAATTAATATATTGGGCATAAGCAAGTGCCATAACTAGATTGCCGCATCCTTCAGGCCCCAAAAACAATTGGGCATGGCTAACGCGATTTTCGTCAACAGCCTTAATGAGTTGCTGTTTAATTTTTGTATGACCTATTACATCTCTAAAAAACACTGAATTGTTTTGGTTTTGTGGGATAAAGTTAAGGGATGACATTTAAAATTCAACTTCGCACATTTACTAAATGCATAGAAAACTACTGAATTTAGTTCATATTTAAAAGCGCAAGCATTTCGTCGTTAATGGGGTCGGCCGATGGCGGGAAAACGGCAATAAGTTTTCCCTGTTCATTCAATAAAAATTTTTGAAAATTCCAGGTGATTGATTTATTCAAATCATCCCTGAAATCTTGTGTAGTAAGCCATTTAAAAACGGGATTCATATCCGAGCCTATAACCTCGCTTTTAGCCGCCATTGGGAAGGTTACGCCATATCTATAGGAGCAAAAATTCATGATTTCTTTGTTAGAACCCGGTTCTTGTTCGCCAAAATTATTTGAAGGAAACCCAACCACTACGAGCGAATCTTGAAAGTTGCTATATAATTCCTGCAGTTGTTCATATTGCACAGTAAAATCGCAATCGCTAGCGGTATTTACAATAAGTACTTTTTTACCCCTGTAAGTGGAAAAATCTATTTCTCCTCCTTCAATAGAAGGAAATTTGAACACATGTATTGAGTTTTCAATCACCATAAACCCGGAATAAGCTATAAGATGAGTAGCAAATGATAACTGTAATAAAATCAGCTATCTCAAGCCAATAACATACGGTTCACAATTGTTTGCTATTCAGGGTAACCCCAACTAAATCAATAGATTAGTTTATTTTAAAAGTCTATTGATTAATTTGGGATTAGCCTAAGGAAGCAAATTTAATGCAAAAACAGGTATTTAAAAATACACAACATATTAATTATTCTAAAAGAGGAAACAATTCTGATTTTTTGCCAAACTTTGCAGACAATAATTTGTTTTACTGAAATGAGAACTACAGTTTGCAGAAGAGCTACTTTTAATGCAGCACATCGTTTATTTAATCCTGCCTTTGACGAGGAAACAAATAACCGCATTTTCGGACTGTGCAATAATCCGAATTATCACGGACATAATTATACGCTTATTGTAAAAATTACGGGTGATATTAATCCCGAAACAGGATATGTTATAGATTTAAAAACGGTAAAAGATTTAATTACGCAATTAGTTATAGAGCCTTTCGATCACAATAATTTAAATTTAGATGTACCAGATTTTAAGTATGTAAATCCCACTGCAGAAAATATTGCAAAAGTGATTTGGGAGAAATTCAGGCATCATCTTGATGCAGCTTTTGATATAAAAATCCAATTATACGAAACAGAAAATAATTTTGTTGAATATCCCGGATAATCAGTGTTAGTAGTATTTACAGAATCCTTTTTGAATCTTCTCCAGAAATTTTATATTGCATAACTGCGCTTATATTGTTAGCGCGCGATTTCATTTTTTCGGCATTTACTCCCGCATAAAAAGTATCAATTGTTTGGGTGAATAAATGCATCCATCGCTCAAAAAATTCAGGTTTTAAGTGTATTTTTTCGTTGAGAAGCAAATGTGGAAGCATTACATTTCTTTTAAATTCCACAGTTCCTAAAACAGTTGATTCCCAAAAATCGTACATAATGGGGAGGTGTGTTTCCCAATTAACTTGAGCAATATCATTAAAAATAAATCCGATAAGTTTATCCTGTTTTACTTGGGCATAAAAATTATCGATTATCAATTTAATATCGGCACTATTCAAAATATCTTTTTGCATAATAATAGATTAGGCGCCGATTTTTGTATTAATTTTTATAACACCCAACAAAGTTTTATGAACAGGACATTTATCTGCAACTATCAATATGCGTGTATACATTTCTTCAGAAACGATATTTGTAAATTGAATTTTTCGATTAAAAGTTGCCACACCATCCTCTCTATTGATATCCACATGCACGATTATTTCGCCAACATCCCAGTTTTTTGTTTGTGTGTACATACGCAGTGTAATGGCCGTGCAAGAAGCCAAACTCATAGCTAATAATTCGTGCGGCGATGGACCCAAATCGGCTCCGCCAATAGCAAGGGGTTCATCTGCAATAATTTCTGTTCTACCATTGCTTAAAACGGTTTTGTAGGCACTATGGCCCAAATGCGCTTTTACTGTAATAATATCTTCCATTGCTAATATTTTATTGAATTTATGCTAAACTACAAATCGGATTGGTTTTTGTTCTAAAAAGAAAAGTTAACAATGTTTATCCTTACTTTAACCTTATTTAACTTTGCAGACTAAATTTTATAGTGAAACACTATGTTAAATTTGCATCCTCATGTTTTTTGAAATTGACTAAACTGAATTTACATGGAAACTTTGGCATCTGCTGAAATTAAAGAATTGAACGACCGAATTCACGAAGAAAGCGCTTTTATAGACCTCCTGCGCATGGAAACCTCAAAGGTAATTATCGGTCAAAAATATATGATTGATCGCCTGTTATTAGGGCTCCTTACGCAAGGTCATATTTTGCTGGAAGGAGTGCCGGGCCTAGCTAAAACGCTGGCAATCAAAACGCTGGCGAGTGCAATTAATGCAAAATTTTCGCGCATTCAATTTACACCCGATTTGTTGCCCGCCGACCTTGTTGGAACACTTATTTACAATCAGAAGGACAACGTGTTTAGTGTAAAAAAAGGACCCATTTTTGCCAATTTTATTTTGGCAGATGAAATTAATCGGGCTCCGGCAAAGGTTCAAAGTGCACTGCTTGAATCAATGCAAGAAAAGCAGGTTACTATTGGCGATAAAACATATAAACTAGAAGAACCTTTTCTAGTTTTGGCCACTCAAAATCCAATTGACCAGGAAGGAACTTATCCCTTACCTGAGGCACAAGTGGACAGGTTTATGATGAAAGTGGTGATAGATTACCCCAACAAAGAAGATGAAAAACTGATTATTCGTCAAAATGTAAGCGACTCTGCAATAAAAATTAAACAAGTTATTAATCCTGAGCAAATATTATCGGCACGCAATCTAGTGAAGGATGTTTATATGGACGAAAAAATTGAAAATTATATTCTTGATATCGTTTTTGCAACTAGAAAACCGGAAGAATATAAACTACAAAAAATAAAGCATCTTATTACATATGGAGGCTCTCCACGTGCATCAATTAGTTTGGCGATGGCGAGTAAAGCGTATGCATTTATTAAAAGAAGAGGTTATGTTATTCCTGAAGACGTGCGTGCAATTTGTCACGATGTATTGCGCCATCGCATTGGATTAACTTATGAGGCCGAGGCAGAAAATATTACTTCGGAAGATATTATTTCTGAAATTATTAATGTGGTAGAAGTGCCTTAAATAGGCCAAATGAAATTCATTAAAAAACATTATTCAATTATTAAATTCTATTCGTGGACAAGGCAGCATTATTAAAAAAAGTCCGATCCATTGAAATAAAAACAAAAGGTATTTCTCAGAATATTTTTTCGGGAGAATATCACTCTGCATTTAAGGGAAGAGGAATGAGTTTCAGCGAGGTGCGGGAATATACTTTTGGAGATGATGTGCGCAATATTGAATGGAATGTTACTGCGCGCATGAGCCATCCTTATATTAAAGTATTTGAAGAAGAAAGAGAGTTGTCGGTAATGTTGTTAATTGATGTAAGTCAGTCATCGTATTTCGGAACACAAATTCAAATGAAAAATGCATTAATTACAGAAATTGCTGCTGTTCTTGCCTTTTCTGCAATTAATAATAACGACAAGGTTGGTGTGATATTATTTTCAGATCGCATAGAAAAATTTATTCCTCCTAAAAAGGGAAAAACACATATTTTACGCATTATAAGCGATTTGCTTGAAGTAATACCGCAAGGCAGCGGCACAAATATTTCTCTAGCCTTGGAATATTTTAATAATGTAGTTAAAAAAAGAAGTATCGCTTTTGTATTCAGCGATTTTATGGATAGCGGATATGAAAAACCATTACGTATAGCTGCAAGAAAACACGATTTAATTGGTGTACACATTTTGGATAAAAGGGAAGAAGAATTGCCTCAAGTAGGGATTGTACGCATGTTTGATGCAGAAAAAAATGCAGCAATGTGGGTAGATACTTCAAACAAAAAAACAAGAATACATTATCGCGCAAATTTTATTGCTAATGTTCAAGAATTTAAAACCACCTTTTCAAAAAGTGGTGCAGATACAATTAGTATACACAGCGAAAAACCTTATATCAACGAATTGCACAAATTTTTTAGAAAAAGAATAAGCATGCGTTAATTATGCGAGCAAAACTTATCGCCATATTATTTTTAATTATTACCTCTAATTTATTGCGAGCACAAGTGAGTGTTAGCGCTAAAACAGATAAGGATACTTATTTAATTGGTGATTATATTCGGGTGCAACTCAATGTTACAGCCGATTCAACATATGTATTAAATTGGCCGGCGGAAAATTCGGTCACAGATTACGAATTAATTTCAGTAAATCCTATTGATACTATAAGAATAAATAATGCTTATCATTTAAGCCAGGAATTTGTTTATAGTATCTACGATGCCGGAAATTATTATTTACCGGCTATCACTATCCCCTATAAAAAATTCAAAGACACATCTGCATATTTTGCTACCTCCGATTCTGTATTATTTACAATAAAATCAATAGAAGTAGATACTACAGCTGCCATTAAACCTATTAAAGAAGTGATAGAAGTAACAACAAAAAATTATACTTGGGTTTATATTGTTTGTGGGCTCATTTTATTAACAGGAATTGGCTTTGCAGTTTATATAGTATTTTTTAAAGATAAAACAAAAATTATAAGAACCGAAAAGCTGAGTAAAATTCCTATTCACATGCTCGCAATACAATTATTAAAATCGCTGGAAGAAAAAAAATTATGGCAAAATGATAATTTAAAGGGATATTATTCTGAGTTGACTGAAATTTTGCGTGGATATCTTGAAAAACGATTTGTAATTAATGCACTTGAAAGTACAAGTGATGAAATTTTAGCACAGTTACAAAAAGTAGCAATATCTCAAGAGCAAAAAGAAAATATTCGTTACATATTAGAATTAGCAGATCCTGTAAAATTTGCAAAATCGAAACCAATTCCAAATGAAAATATTTTGGCAATGCAAAAGGCTTACGAATTTGTAGAAGCAACAAAAGTGATAGAACTAAAACCGGAGGATAAATAATGGGCTATTTTAGCGACATACGATTTGAAGATCCTTGGTTTTTTTTATTGCTGCTATTATTGCCGTTGTATATCTGGTATTATATAACACGCAGCAGAAAAAAATATGTTGAATTTAAAATATCAAGTTTAAAAGGCATTCAAAATTCAAATTATATTCCACCAAAAATAAAATGGTTGCCAATTTTGTTTGTATTGCGCTTACTCAGTGTTTTATTAATTGTAATAGCATTAGCGCGTCCTCAAACAGGTTTCAGTAACAAACGCATTTCTTCTAACGGAATAGATATGATGTTGGCTTTAGATGTTTCGGCAAGTATGTACGCAATTGATTTTCGTCCAAACCGCATGGAAGCAGCTAAGATTGCAGCAAAAGAATTTATTGATAAACGTCCCGGCGATAGAATAGGTCTTGTTGTTTTTGCTGGCGAAACTTTTACACAATGTCCTGCAACACTGGATCATGAATTATTAAAAACGCAGGTTGATAATGCCGACAATTGGTATTTGCAAGATGGAACTGCAATGGGTGATGGTTTATTTATGGCGGTTAACAGGCTAGCGGATACTTCAAATCTTGCAACCAAGGTTATTATTTTACTTACGGATGGTGTGCGGATGGGTGGAAAATTTTCGCCGATTGATGCTGCAAATGCAGCAAAGCAATTAAATATTCGTGTGTATACAATTGGAGTTGGAAGTGAAACAAACTCGCCAATTCCTGTAGTTGATAAAAATGGCAGAAGAGTATTTGATCTCGATCCGCGCATTTCTTTTGATGAGCCAACCTTAAAACAAATAGCAGAAATAACAGGCGGCACTTATTTTAAAGCAACTTCAAAGGAAAAATTATCAGAAGTATATCAGGAAATTGATAAAATAGAAAAACAAAAAATAGACATAGACATTACAAGGCGCTACGATGAAAAATTTCATTATTTTGCGCTGGCAGGTTTAATATTAGTATTAATTGAAATCGTATTATCACAAACAATATTTCGATCGGTAACATAATATGCAATTCGAGAATAGTACATATTTATATTTGTTATTTCTGATTCCGCTTTTTTTCGGACTCTTTTACTTGTATGTTATTTGGAGAAAGAATGCAATTAAAAAATTAGGTGATGAAGAATTGGTGCTTCAATTAATGCAACAACATTCATTAAAAAGAAAGGCAATTAAACATACCTTATTAATTCTTGCTTTTACTTGTTTTATCATAGGGCTTGCCAATTTACGTATGGGTTCTAAAAAGCAAAAAATTACCGGCGAAAGTGCTGAAGTAATTATTTGTTTTGATGTTTCTAACAGTATGCTTGCAAATGATGTTAAACCCGATAGGCTTACACAGGCAAAAATTACAACCAGTCAGTTAATAGAAAAATTAGCCTCCAATAAAATTGGTTTAATTGTTTTTGCGGGACAAAGTTATGTGCAAATGCCTCTAACAAACGATTCACGTGCGGCATTAATGTATTTGAATACAATAAGCACCAACATGGTTTCTTCGCAAGGAACGAATATCGGAACCGCAATTGAAACGGCGCTTTCCGAATTTGAAGCCGGAGGAGAAGATGATTCAAAAAAAGGGAAAGCAATTATTATCATTACAGATGGTGAAAGTCATGACGAAAATGCTGTAGAAATGGCAAAAAAGGCTGCTGATAAAAATATTAAGATAGTTGCTTTAGGTGTTGGAACTACTACAGGCGGTCCCATCCCTCTAAAAAAAGACAATAAAAATGATGGATTTAAGAAAGATAAAGAAGGCAATATTATACTTACAAAATTAAACGAACCCATCATGCGGGAACTGGCAACTGAGTCGGATGGTTTATATATGAATGTAAATGAAGGCAGAAAGGTGATTCAAAAAGTATATGATGAAGTAGACGCTTTAGATAAAACAAAAGACGATACCTACGCGTTTTCTGAATATGCAAATCATTTTCAAATATTTTTAGGTTTAGGATTATTTTTCCTTAGCTTGGAATTCTTTTTATCGGATAGGAAACCAAAATGGTTAGAAAAAATAAATGTATTCGATACTGAAAAAAATGAAGTAAAATGAAAATAAAAATTTTAGTTCCGCTCATGTTTTGTTCTCTAATTGCAATGGCTCAAAGTGAAAATGTTGCCATTCAGCAAGGCAACACACAATACAAAGCACAAGATTACAATTCTGCGCAAAAAAGTTATAACGATGCTTTAACAGAAAACCCGAATTCAGAAGCGGGTAACTTTAATATGGGTAATGCCTTATTTCAGCAGAAGAATTATGATGCTGCAATTGCACAATACCAAAAGGCAGCAGAAAGCACAAACGATCCAGCTGTGCGCGCCGATGCTTATCACAATATGGGAAACACGTATCTCCAGCAAAAAAAATATGAGGAAAGTATTGACGCATATAAAAAGTCATTGCGCAATAAACCGGATGATGCAGATACTAAGTATAATCTAGCTTATGCACAAAAAATGATTGAACAACAACAGCAGCAGCAAAATAAAAATCAGGA
The DNA here is from genome assembly GCA_038223395.1 of Chitinophagales bacterium. Lineage (GTDB taxonomy): Bacteria > Bacteroidota > Bacteroidia > Chitinophagales > BACL12 > UBA7236. The sequence goes on along the minus strand of JBBRGZ010000062.1, from coordinate 3,634 downwards.
TCAGAAAAAAGAAGACCAAAAAAAAGACGAAAAAAAACAAGATAATAAGCAAGACGAAAATAAAAACCAACAACAACAAAAGGATCAACAACAGCAACAAAAACAATCGCAACCAAAACAATATTCAAAAGAAGAATTGGAGCGCATTATGCAATCGTTAAATGCTGACGATAAAAATGTACAAGAGAAGGTAAATAAACAAAAAGTGCAAGCTTCAGGCGCCGAAGCTGAAAAAGATTGGTAAAATGAAAAAATTAATTGTTATAGGCATCTTTTTATTGGCAGTTACTCCCATGTTTGCACAGGCTTCATTATCTGCAAGTGTAAGTAAAAGTCAGGTAGCCATGGGTGAGCGGTTTCAATTATTTATTACACTGACTAACGGCGGAAATATTAAAGATTTTCGACCTCCGGCGATGCCTGATTTTCTTGTAGTAGGCGGGCCAAATCAATCTTCAAGAACAGTATATACAAATGGAAGTGTGTCGTCCACAGTATCTTATTCTTATGTTTTAGAGCCACGTAATATTGGAAAATTTACTATAGGAGCTGCGTATGTAAAAGTGGGCGACAAAACATTATCAACTCAAGCTGTAGGTGTAGAAGTATCTGAAAAACCCGCAACTACAAATAATAATGCCCAGCAAAATACAAATCAATCAGATGCTTCAACAGATATTTCTGAATACATTCGCAATAATGTTTTAATAAAAACAGAAGTAAGCGATTTAGATATCTATAAAGGAGAAGATATTACTGTTGTGCTTAAATTTTGTGTAAAGAGAAATTCTTCAATTTACGGTTATCGCATTTTGCAAGCTGTTAAGGTTCCAAAATATGATGGCTTTTACGCAAATGAAATTGAGCTTAGCGAACAGCAGGCGCAAACCGAAACAATTAATGGGGAGGTTTATGAAGTAAGTGCATTTAAAAAAACAATTCTTACAGCTCAAAAACCCGGTGCGCTCGAAATTGATGCAATTACTCTAGACGGCTTGTTTGGTGTAGAGGTAAAAAAACAAAAAAAGAATTCCGGCGATCCATGGCAAGACCTTGATGATTTTTTCTCTAATCCATTTAGTTCTGGAAATAAAGAAGTGCGTGCTTCCATTAGTTCAAATACCGTAAAAGTAAATGTGCGCGATTTACCGGAAAATGCACCGGTTGATTTTAATGGTGCCGTTGGAAAATTTACAATGAAAACAGAGTTAAATGCTACATCAACAAAAACAGATGAGCCATTAACCTATCGTGTAATAATTTCAGGAAACGGAAACTTGGAATTATTTAATCCGCCTACCTTAAATCTGCCTCCTGGTTGGGAAACTTACGACCCTAAAATTTCTACTTCAGGAAGTGCAAAAACATATGAGTACCTTTTAATTCCGAGGTCACCCGGTGAGTTTACGATTCCTGCCTATACTTGGTCTTTTCTTGATCCATCAAAAAATAAATTTGAAACGCTTGCGTCAGAATCTTATAAAGTAAATGTTGCAGCAGGCGCCGGATATAATCCTGCCACAGGCAATTACGGTACGAATAAAGAAGACGTTGAAATGCTTGCAAATGACATTAGATATATTAAAAAATCGGGTTTGCGATACGAAAATCCCGATAATGCATTTTTTGGAAACGGTGCATTTTATTCGTTATTAGGTTTACCTTTTATTGCCGGAATTGGTATATTTATTTTTACTGCAAAACGCAAAAAATTATTGCAAAACGATGTTGCTAGAAAATATGCGCGTGCAAATACCGCAGCACAAAAGCGACTTGCAAATGCAAAGGTATTTGTTGTACAAAATAATGGAAAGGCATTTTATAACGAAACAATTAAAGCGTTGTGGGGATATTTTAGCGATAAATTGCACATTACGCAAGGTGCTTTAACAAAGGAAAATATTCGTGAAGTTTTAACACAACATCAAGTTTCGCAAGCAACAGCTGATAGTGCAATTCAATTATTAAATACCTGCGAAATATCGTTATTTGCGCCACAACAAAGTGCCGATTCTCTAGAAATTGTTTATGCTTCTGCAATTGAACTCATAACAAAACTTGACAACGAAATAAAATGAGTAGAATTTATTTATTGATATTTTTATTTTGTTTCGGAAATAAAGTGCTCTATGCTCAAAAGGATACTATTACTACTCCTATTGATACAACAACCTTTGTTTATGCCAATGTAATGTATGAAAAAGGCATGTATGATAAATCTATTCACGTATATGAAGAATTATTGAAAAAAAATGGCCCAAGTGCAACCTTATTTTATAATTTGGGGAATTGTTATTATAAAACAAATAAACTCGGCCCTTCAATTTTAAATTACGAAAGGGCATTATTATTAGACGGTAGAAATGAAGATATTAAATATAATTTGAGCTTGACAAATAAGCGTATTCGCGACAAGATGGATCCTATTAATCAATCACTAGTAGCATTGTGGTGGACAGATTTTATACGATTGTTTACAGTAAATGCTTGGGCGTATTTAAGTATTTTGTTTTTATGGCTGAGTTTGACAGCATTTATTATTTTTCGATTGGCGGGTAAACGCGATTTTCAAAAATATGGTTTTTACGGACTCGTTTTAATGTTGTTTGTATTTTTAATTTCTGTAGTTTCTGCATTTGCGCGCAATCATTACGATGATACACATCAATTTGCAATTGTAATGTCGCCAAGCTCCATAATAAAAAGCGAACCTAACGAAAGTAGCACCAATATGTTTTTAATTCATGAAGGATTAAAAGTACAAATATTAGGTGATGACAATTTATGGACAGAAGTAAAAATGCCGGACGGGAATGTTGGGTGGCTGAATAAAGAAGATATTATTGTTGTTGATTCTGAGATTTAATTTCTCTCAATCAAAAGTGGAAAAAATTATAAGCCACCATAAAACTAAAAAATCCTGTAAGATATCCAAGATAAACCTCGCGCTCTGTATGTTTATTGAGCATGAGTCGAGCTGCACCCACACATCCTGCAACAATAATTGTAATTAAAAATAAGGGTAAAGAATTATAATAAGCATAAGGCAACAAAATCATAATTGTTGCAATCATGCCTCCTGCTCCACTGGCGTGCATGCTCACCTTAAGCACAAGAATGTTTATCATAAAGTTTAAAAAGACCGCAATTGTAGAACCCAGTAATATAAAAGTAATTTCAGGATAAAATCCCTCCCTATAAAAAACATAATAAGCCCAGATATAAAAAAATCCGGAAGTGATATAAGGAATAATTCTTTCCTGCCTATCGTAAACCTCCACCGATTTAATAAATTTTAATGCAGATAATAAAAGTAAAGTAATAGCGGGAAAAAAAAAGGTTAATAATGCTACGCGAAGCAACATCATCATATTTAATCTTTCGTCCGGGTAGGTAAAAGGATTTGAATAGATTGCGTAAATGGCGCCGTATAGTGGTAAAAGTAAAGGGACAAATAATATAGAAAAGAATTGTCCGAATATTTTTTTTATCATAACTCTTTTCTTAAGCGCGCTACCGGAATGTCTAATTGTTCTCTGTATTTTGCAACTGTTCTGCGTGCAATATTATACCCTTGTTTACGCAAATCTTCCATTAATTCCTGATCGCTTAATGGCACTTTTTTATTTTCAGC
>JBBRGZ010000061.1:0-14064 GCA_038223395.1 Chitinophagales bacterium | reverse complement strand
TGCCTTACAAGCAGAGGGTCCTTGGTTCGAATCCAAGTGTTCCCACGTGAAGGGATTAAATTTTAAAATTTAATCCCTTTTTTTATTGATGCATCATGTCCAAGGTTCCCCGCCTGCTGACGCAAGTCGGGCAGGGAATCTAAGTGTTCCCACGAAAGTCGGTCAAAACCGACTTTTTTGTTTATCCCATGTCATGTTTTTTATATATACTTCGTTCTGAGGCCTTGAATAAATTTTATATTGGTCATACATGTGAAGACCTTTCTTCGCGTCTTAAAAAACATTTATCCAATCATAAAGGATTTACATCTAAAGCAAAGGATTGGGTTTTATTTTATACTGAAGAATATGCAACTAAAGAATTGGCATATACTCGTGAACTTGAAGTGAAAAGTTGAAAAAGCAGTAAACGCATAGCTCATCTCGATAGTAATCGGGAGGTTTAGAGTATCTTCATATTTCGTACAAGTGTCCTTATTTGATAAATAACGGCTACAAGCTGATAAAATTGATATAACAATTTCTCCCATTTTGTAAATTTGATTACCAATCAAACCCAAACGCCATGAAATCCCACTTCCTAAATCTAACCCTCATCCTCCTGCTAACCCTTTTCAACACATCTCTCCACTCCCAAAACATCATCGGAGGTGAAATAACCTATTCTTTCCCTTCAGAATTTATGTTGGAAACGCATGTTACTATTTATAGTTTAGATGATACACTTTTACATGCATTGGTCGAATATGGTGATGGTAGCACGAGTAGTTTATATATGAACGGTGAAGATATTGGCGGCGGAATTTACAAATATTCTGATTCGGCATTTCATATTTTAATTAGTACCGGTACATATTTAATTTGGTGTACTTCCGGTTCCATGATTCCTGATATAGTAAATATTGCAGATTCTGAAACAAAGAATTTTTATATGCAAATGCTCATTAATTTTACTGATGAATCAAATACTGCTCCCGTTTTTTTATCTGCGGTTAATGATTTTTCTACAGTGGATTTTTGTACAGTTTTACATTCCGAAGATGCTTATGATTTTGAGGGAGATTCGTTGGCTTATGCAATGAGTGATTTTAGGGTGGAATACGACGAACCATATGATGGCTATATTCCTTGGGCTTCCGATACAATTTATTTTGATGCTGTTACCGGTTTATTTCATTGGGAATCTCCGCCTTCGCCAGGGTTATACGGATTAGCATTTCAAACTTCGGAATATCGCGATGGTATTTTGCTCGGTACTTCAGAAAGAAAATATGTTACAGAGGCAGATTGTTTTGTTTCTTCAGTTTTTAATAATGTTCAATCGCAAGAATTATTAATTTACCCAAATCCTGCATCCGATTTTATTACACTACAATCTGCTTTTAAATCAAATGAAATTCATATTTATAATGTGCAAGGAAATGAAGTGGATTTAATAAATGAAACAACAAATAATAAAATTGATATCTCACATTTACCTGCTAATTTGTATTTTATTCTAATAAAAAATAGTTCAGGTAATGATGTTGCTTTTTCTAAATTTATTAAGTTGTAAAAAAATGAAGTAATAGTTCGGAAAAGAAGGTCTAAAACAAGATTATATATCCTAAAAAAAATACAAATTGTTTGTATCCTTTAGATAACGTAATTTTACATATCTGCTCAGTTGCAGTAATTATATATGAAAAATACCCTTGCACTTTTCCTTCTATTAGCAGCCGCCTCCCTTCAAGCACAAAATGTCGTATTTGAAGGACTGAAAGATATCAACGGCACTCAACTTTATTTTAAAGTTATTGGTGAAGGAGATCCAATATTAATTGTGCACGGAGGTCCCGGGCTTAACCACAATTATTTTTTACCGCACCTCGAAGGGCTTTCCAAAAAACACCAACTCATTTTTTACGACCAAAGGTCATCGGGGCAATCTGCATTAAGTGTTAAAGCAGATATGAATTTAAAAACCTTTGCTAATGATATTGAAGCAATTCGCTTATCATTCGGTATAGATAAATTAACAATACTTTGTCATTCGTGGGGAGCTTTGCCGGTTGCAGAATATGCCGTTGCACACCCTGAGCATATTAAATCAATAATATTTTGTAGTCCTATTCCATTTAGTACGGCAGATGCCATGGCCTCCAATCAAATTGCAATTGAAAAAACAACCAGCGCCGATAGTTTAAAACGCGCACAATTAATAACGTCTCCCGGATTTCAATCAGGTAACATGGCAGTTATAAAAGAACTCATGCAATTGTCGTTTAAACAGGTGTTTTGCGATACCAATAAATTGGCTCAACTCGATCCGAAATTACCTGATAATTACCTCGTTGCTTCGCTCTCTTTAGCCGGGTTAATGACGGATATGCGTGGGTATGATTATTATGCAAAATTGCAGGCTATTAAAGCACCGATTCTTATTTTACACGGCAATTGCGATATTATAACTCTTGCAACCGACGAAAAATTAAAGGCTTCATTCCCCTCGGGTACATTAATAAATTTTGAAAATTCGGGGCATTTTATTTTTATAGAAGAGAATAAAAAATTTATTTCTACTATAAATAAATTTCTTAAAAAAAATAAATAATGCGCAGAAATAAACATCATTTTTTATGATACAATCTCTGATAAATTATTTTTCAACCATACCCAATCTCGACCGCACACTTATTTTATGGGGAGGATTGGCATTTTTTTATGGATTGGAATATCTCATTCCTTTAATTCATATTAAGTATAAAAAATTAAAACACGCTGGCATTAATGTATTTTTTACGGTAACTACAATTTTAGTTAATTTCCTGCTCGCATTTTTAATTCTAAAAACTTCCGATTGGGTTACACAACATCATTTTGGTGTAATTAATTGGTTATCAATTCCCGTTGGCTTATCAATAGTAATCGGATTATTATTACTTGATTTTATTGGTGCATATCTCATTCATTTTGTAGAACATCAAATTAAATGGATGTGGAAATTTCATATTATTCACCACGCAGATACAAATATTGATACTACTACCGCAACACGTCATCATCCCGGCGAAAGTATTTTTAGACTCACATTTACAATTTTAGCAGTGTTTATTGTGGGAGCTCCTATTTGGATGGTATTTATGTATCAATCCATTTCCGTTTTACTATCTCAATTTAATCACGCAAATATTAATTTGCCACCTTGGTTAGATAAAGCAATAAGTTTAATTTTTGTTTCGCCTAATATGCATAAAGTGCATCACCATTTTAAGCAACCCTATACAGATTCCAATTACGGCAATATTTTTTCCATCTGGGATAGACTTTTCGGAACATTTAAAACATTAGCCCCCGAAAAATTAATATACGGAATCGACACCCACATGAACCCCAAAGAAAATGCGAATCTGAGCAATTTACTTGTAATTCCATTTCAAAAATATCGCTCCTCAAAAGGAAGCAAATTTTCAGATAATTAAAATCAGATAAATTAATAACACTTCAATTTTCTCCTTATTTAATAACTATAATCAAAACATAACAAAGTACAGAAAAATCATGTCCTTAGTCCTATTTCCTACGTCCTTCGTCCCACATCCCAAATCCCAATTCTCTATAAGGTGAGTGGTGAGTGGTGAGTTCTGGGTGCTGGGTTCTGGGTTCTAGGTTGTGTGTTATTCGAAGGAAAAATAGTTTTAGAACTTCAGGATATTTTATATTAATAATTTAATATTTGATTTTGATACCACTCAGAACAAAACTCATTTCCTGCCTAACGCTGACGCAGTTGGCAGGCCCTATGTTTCTCATTACTGATTTTTGGATTTTTGGATTTTTGGATTTTCGGATTTCCGGATTTCCGGATTTTTGGATTGTCATGTCCTGTGTCCTACGTCCTTTGTCCCCCTAGTCATCACCCGGTGCATGATCAATAATTATACTCTCAGCATCCTCCGATCTAATATTCATAGTTGCACTCGTAACATTAAATGTAGTACGTCTATTTAATTGATGTAGATATTCAAAATCTGGCTTATCTTTTTTGTAAGTATTAATATAAGCCTCAGTTAAAATGTTGCCTTTTGTAACTATTTTTCCACTTGGCAAAGTTTCTTCATTTGTTAAAACGCTTGGTGAGCTTTCTCCAAATCCCATTGAGCTCAAGCGCGTTTGAGATATCCCTTTTTCTATTAAATATTTAACAACAGAATTTGCTCTTCCGCGACTTAGTTTCTCATTATATTTATCATTACCACGTGCATCGGTATGTGAGTTTATCTGGATATTGACGCCGGGATTTTCATTTAATAATTTCAGCAATTTATCCAACTCAGGAAACGATTCTGCTCTGAGTGAGGAGTCGTTATAATCGTAATAAATATTTTTTAGTTTTATTTCAGCACCTTTTTCGCTTGTTGCGAGTGGAATTTTATCTAATACAACTTCTGCAAATAATTGTATAGTATCTCCCGGTTTTCCATTTATATTTTTTGTTGAAGTATAAGTTGTATTATTAAAAAAACCTTCCTTCATTCCGGTAAGTTTATAATTCTTCATAGAATCTACCACAACAGAAAATGTAGCATCAATTCCAAGCGGATATTTGCCCAATAAAGTCAATAATTCCGGATAAGCCATGGTTGCAATTGCATTTGGTAATGGTATTGTATCAAGCACATTACTATTTACATCCATTGAATCTTCGTATACCTTTTGTAATACTTTTGCATATAATACATACACAGGAGGACGCAATTTTTTTGTAGTTTTAATAAACTGATATATATCATCATCACCGTTGCCACCTGGTCTGTTTGACGAAATATATCCAACCATTAAAGTATCTTTTCCTTTAAACTGATTTTTATTTAATATAGCAATTCCAAAATCATCAGCGCCTGAATTAATTGGATATTCCAAGTTTTTTACATTACTAAATTTCCCATTTTTCCATGTTGCCGAAAACATATCTAATCCACCCATGCCCGGATGTTTATCGCTTGCAAAATACATATTACCCTCTGCATCAAAATAAGGAAATACTTCATTGCCGGTGGTATTAATTACTTGGCCCACATTTACTGCAGCATCCCATCCACCATCAATTCTGCGACTCATATAAATATCACTTCCGCCATAACCATCCAAATTTGTTGCAGCAAAAAATAAGGTTTGTCCGTCGGGCGATAAACAGGGTGTTCCCACATTCATTGTATCTTCAAAAAACGGTAAAGGTTCAGGATCACTCCATCCTCCATCAGGTAAAAGCGCGCTGAAATAAAGGCCACAATAGTCATCAATTTTTTTATTTGTACTACCACATCTTGTAAAATATACCTCAGTAAAATCTTTATTAAAAGCAGGAGTGCCATCGTTATATTCAGAATTAAATGGACCAACAAATAATTCCGGTGCAGTAAAATTGCCGGCATCTTTTTTAACAGAAACAAATAAATCATAAAATTTATCCTCAGTCCACGAATCCGTTTTATCACCCGTTGCGGTTGTGCGCGATGAGGTAATAATGATTTGATCTTTTTGATATAAAATGGGATTAAAATCCGATTGTGCAGAATTTAAAGCACTTAAATTAGTTATAATAACATCGCGTTCATATTCATCTTTTTGTTCAGCCATCCAGTCTAAAGCTGCTTTGCATGCATTTAATTCAAGAGTAATTTCCGGCCGACGATAGGGCTCTTCATTCAAATATTTTTCGAATTCTTTGATGGCGTCTATATATTTTTCTTGTGCTTTCAGCATGTATGCATATCGTAAAATTGCATCGCTGCCATAATTCAAATCTGATGCTTTATAGTACCATTCTGCAGCACGTTCATAATTATTATTTGCCTCATAACTTTCACCAATTTCATACGCAAACTTTGCCTTTTCATCAGGCAATTCCGCTTTAGCGAAATCCTTTTGCAATAATTCGGTGGCAAGCGCATATTTCTTTAAATTATATGCCGTCTGTCCATCTTGTATATTTTCAGCTGTTTCGCACGCCGCAAAAAGCAAACAGCACATTCCCCATAGTATAATTCTATCCTTCATAAACATCAAGTAAAGTTATAAAACGAAATTTGAATTTGGTTGGTATATGTGTTTAGTCCAAATTAATCAATTGACCAATAAAAATCAACAAACCAATTGATTTAGTTGGGCTTGTCCAGAATAGCAAACAATTGGTAATCGTCTGTTAATGCCTGAAACTACAGATTTTATTACAGACGTCCGTTTCATGCCAATTCAATTGCTTATTCCGGGTTAAGTTTTGTAAAACTTTAATTTTTCGTAATTTTCATTCCTATTCATTGTCAAATTTTCTGTTTATGCGCAACATTTTAACCACAATAAGTCTGTTTTCGAGCTTGTTTTTACAGGCACAATATCACCTTGCTTTAAACCCTTTTGCATCCGGTTTTACCGAACCTGTTGACATATCAAGCGCCGGCAACAACCGCCTGTTTATAGTTGAACGCGCAGGAAAAATAAAGGTTATCATGCCCGATAATAGTATTAAGACGTTTATGGATATCACCTCCATTGTTGGGTCTGTTGGAGGTGAGCAGGGGCTTTTAGGTTTAGTTTTTCATCCAAATTATGCTTCAAATGGATTTTTTTACGTCAACTACACAGATTTTGCTGGCGATACGCATATTTCTCGGTTTACAGTAAGTGCAGAAAATGCAGATAGTGCAAATATTTCCTCCGAAATGAATCTTTTGATGATAGATCAACCTGCTGCAAATCACAATGGTGGAAATTTAAAATTTGGTCCCGATGGATATTTATACATTTTTATGGGCGATGGTGGCGGTTCCGACCATAATAGACCGCAGCAAATAATTGATAACAAATTTGGTAAAATATTGCGTTTGGATGTTGATGGCGCGTTGCCTTATGCCATTCCTCCTGATAATCCATACGTTGGTGTTGCAGGCGATGATGAAATTTGGGCAATTGGTTTGCGCAATCCTTGGCGATGCAATTTTGATAAACTGACAGGCGATTTATACATTGCCGATGTCGGGGCAGATAGTTGGGAAGAAATTGGTGTGATTGCAGCAGACACAAATACCTTTTTTAATTTCGGATGGAAATGTTACGAAGGCAATATGTTGCGTATTGGCACTTTATGCGATACAATTTTTGCAGATTTTGACTACCCTGTATATGTTTATCCGCATGATAATGCCACAGGTGGTTTTGCTGTAACTGGAGGATTCGTTTATCGCGGTTCTGAATTTCCTGCCCTTTTTGGAAAATATATTTTTTGTGATTATATCAGCGGTAATTTCTGGACTATGCAACAATCCGCTCCCGGAATCTGGTCAACACAATTTGAAGGATTTATTAAAAACCATATCACCTCTTTTGGAGAAAATATTAACGGCGAGTTATTTGCCTGCGTAAACCAAACAGGCGAAATATTTAAAGTTGAAGACGCCTGCCAGAATTTTAATTTATCTTCAATTAATACGGATGCTTCTGCTTCCACAATTAATAATGGTGCAATTGATTTAATTGTTACGGGTGGCACTGCACCTTATAATTATTTATGGAATACTGGTGCAATTATAGAAGATATTAATGCATTATCTGCAGGCACATATTCTGTAATAGTAACCGACAATTTCGGTTGCCAAAAATCGCTAGAAATTACACTGGTTAATGCTTGTGGACCTGCAACCGGAATTGTCATTATTCCTTCTGCAACATCCACTTTTATTACTTGGGATGATGTTGGCGCAGCAGGTTATAGAATACTATATAAACCGATTGGCGCAGGTGCTTTTATGCAAGTAAATTCGCCTCTTACACATATTAATTTAACGGGATTAAATCCTTCTACAAACTATCAATTTAAAATAAGAAATAAATGTGCAGGGGCACCCGGAATGTTTTCTGCAAGTGGAAATTTTACTACTACAAGTTTAAAAGAAATTAATCCTATTGAAAATACAATAGAAATTCAAATTTTTCCAAACCCCGCACTAAATCAAATTACAATTGACTTAAAAAATGCAAATTCCAATCCTGAATTTTTAATTCAAAATAGCATCGGCGAAAACATAGAAATAAAAAGCATACATAAAATTTCTGACAATCAATATCAAATATTATTTAAAGAAATACCAACACAAATCGTATTATTAATTGTAAAATCTAACAACCAAACAATGGGAAAAAGTTTTATTGGAGGCAATTAATTTAATATTATTTATCTTACAAATTCGCAAAATCAAATAAAAATAGATTACCTTTCATGCCCGCAGCATACCACACGTTAAATAATTTTCTAACTCGATAAAAAAGTTTTTATGCTAAAAAATGTACAAAGGTTATTCATGCTGATTGCCCTTCTTGCCACGACTGCAGGATTAAAAGCGCAAATTGCAGCACATCCAAAAATAAATCTTCAAGTAGTGCCATCTCCCGGATTTAATTCGCCGGTAGATATTGCAAATGCAGGTGATTCAAGATTGTTTATTGTAGAGCGCACAGGTTATATCCGCATTTTAAATACCGATGGCACAAGCTCACTATTTATGGATATTGATTCTAAAGTAAAATCATCTGGCAGCGAACAGGGTTTATTAGGCCTCGCTTTTGACCCGAATTATGCAGTTAATGGATATTTTTATGTTAATTATACAAATAATACTGCCGTTGGTAATACCGTAATTGCTAGGTATACCCGCAATGCTGTAAATCCGAATATTGCAGATGTTGCAAGCGAGGTAATCATTATTTCGTGGACACAACCATATACAAATCACAATGGAGGAAATCTTGAATTCGGACCCGATGGTTATTTATATATAGGCACCGGCGACGGTGGAAGTGGTGGCGATCCGGGCAATAGAGCGCAAGATATTACTGACCAAAAATTAGGTAAAATGTTGCGAATCAATGTAAGCAGTTTGCCTTATACAAATCCTGCCGATAATCCTTTTGTTGGCATTACCGGCGATGATGAAATTTGGCAATATGGTTTGCGCAATCCTTGGCGTTTTAGTTTCGACAGACAAACAGGCGATTTATGGATTGGCGATGTTGGACAAGGTGCTTGGGAAGAAGTAGATTTTCTCGCAGCAGGTTCGGCAGGTGGACAAAATTGGGGTTGGAGATGTTATGAAGGAAACGCAGTTTATGACGGAACAGGATGCGGCGTAATAGGAAATTACGATTTTCCGATTTATGTTTATGACCATTCATTTGGAGCTGGTGGTTATGCATTGACAGGTGGTTATGTTTATCGCGGTACGCAATTTCCCGGCATGGTAGGTTATTATATTTTCTGCGATTATGTTTCAGGAAATTGGTGGACAACCAAATCAAATGGAGTTGGTGGATGGACAACCGTATTGGAGCCTTATGATAAGGATGATATTTCAACTTATGGCGAAGGTTTCGATGGCGAAATATATTGCGCATCATTATCTGCAGGTATTATTTATCATGTAGTAGATGATTGCGGTGCATTCGATCTTTCAACATCAGTTACCGATGCAAATTATGGTTTAAATAATGGTGCAATTGATTTAACTGTTATTGGTGGAACGTCACCCTATTCTTACTCATGGAGCAACCTTGCTACTACACAAGATATCAGTGGATTGGCTGCAGGAACTTATACAGTTTTTGCTTCAGATGCCGCAGGTTGTGTTACTTCAGAATCCGCAACCGTTGCCTCTGTTTGTGGTGCTTTACCAAGCATCACTATTACAAGTTTAACCTCAACTTCTGTAAGTTTAGATTGGATTGATGAAGGCATAAGTTCTTATAAGGTGCAATATAGACCTTCAGCAGGTGGTGCGTGGACTAATTTAATGACGCCAACAAGCAATATCACAATAACAGGTTTAATTCCTGGAACATCCTATAAATCAAAAGTAAATTATACTTGTCCCGGAGGAATGAAATTTTCAAAAAGTAAAAATTTCAGCACTTCACCACGTCTAGCTTCTGTGGAAGAAATTATTACACCTGAAATTGTTCCAAATCCCGGCGCAGGAATATTTAATATTTTAAACCTTGACGAAAATACCCTTATTACAATTTACGACCTAACAGGAAATGTTGTTGGTCAATTTTCAGGTTTAATAAATACAACACTCGACCTTTCAAATTATCCCGACGGCATGTATTTCGTTCAATTTATAAAAGAAAATACACAATTAGGAATGCAACAATTAATAATAGCCCGCTAAAAAAAGAGTTTTATTAGCCTATCAAAAATTATAAATGAGACTGTCCTACTTAATGGCAGTCTCATTTTTTTGGAACAACTACACTCCAATCTGTAGAATTTCCATCTCACAAATATTTTATATATTTGTAACCAATATTTAACATGCCTTATAAAGAAAAGGAAATAGAAAAAGTTTATTGGTCAATTGGAGAAGTTTCTACGATGTTAGACATCAGCTTCGCACAAATTCGGCTTTGGGAAAAGGAGTTTACTGTTTTTGATCTCAAAAAAAATAAAAAAGGCGATAGATATTTTGCAAAGAAGGATATCGAAAATCTTAAAATGATTAAATATCTGCTCAAAGAAAAAAAATATACAATAAAAGGTGCCAGCGAAAAACTCAAATCGGGGTTTGCTCAATCTGATAATCATTTCCAAACAGTGGAAGGATTAAAACGCATAAGAGAATTTTTAGTAGAGTTAAAAGACAAACTCTAAAAATAGAAATATTTCAACACTTCATTCATGCGCACACCAACAGAAAAAAAGAGCTCGTTTCTGTCGTAAATATCTATTGCATTATCTAAATTTCTGTAGGTAACGCGTGCATCAATTGATACGTTGTGCCAAAACTGATAGGATATAATTAAATCATTAATTATTAAACTATTTTTTACACCTTGGCCTGTAGAATTTCCATACGCTTGCTCGTAGGTGTTATAATCTAAAAAGATATTTCCACCCCAATTACTGCTACTTGTATCCGAACCAAAAGTGGATATTATCAAATTATTTGTAAGTGTAAATTTTGGTATTGGTTGATACCATAAGGAGATAATATTTTCTTTAAAATTTGCACCTAAGGGATGCGCTAAAGCCTGCGCGTAGTGCGTATAGCTAGAGCCATTGTCGTCGTCGTAACTGTATGTATATGGTCTTGCAAAGTTGTGTTCTAATTGTAAATCAAGGTTGGAAATATTAAATACATCAATATATTTTAATCCCGTTTGCGCTGCGTATTTATTTCCCCACCAGCCATCGCCTTTAAACAATTCGCCAAACACAAATTCGTCGAGAACAAATTGTCCGTAAAAAGAAAAATGTTGTAAAAAATTCCATTTCCAATTTGTGCCTAATAACACATTATCGCTGCTACCCAAACCACTTTCTACGGCACGATAAAAAATAATCGGGTTGAGATAATTTAATTCAAAACCTTTATCTACACCATACACATCCTTGCGGTCGAAAATAATAGATTCAAATGCGCCCAGTGTAAATGTTTTAGTTATTGGAACACTGATATGATGTATAGCTGCATATTTTTTATGAATTAAACTATTATAAATATTGGAGCCATCGTAATTTGCCAATTCAGTAAATACATTTTGATAATGGATGCGACCAATTTGTGAATTAATTTTTAGTAATAACATATCCTTACTATTGTCGCTCCAAATCATACTGCGCATGCCGTCGCCAATAAATATTTTATCCTGCCCAAATTGTATGCTGATATGTTTTGTTGCGTTAAAGGAAATATATCCACGCGTAGATAAATAATCTACACCGGTTGATTTAAAGATTTTTGAAATGCCTTCTCCCGGAACAACTTGAGGAGCAGCATCGGTTCTTTCTTGAACATAGCCGGGCAGTTGCGCCTGATTATCTGTTGCATAAAAATAAAATCCCACCTTATTATCTATACTTCCCCGTATTTCTATTCCTCTGGTATTTACAAATTTTAATGATGAAGTATCTGAAGAAATACCAAAATTGTTGTGAATAACAGGATTTACTTTCACTGTTAGATATTGATAAAAAGTAGAAGGAGAGCGGTAAAAAAAGTTTTTTATGCTACCGCGATAATAATCCGATTTTGAGCAATTACAAAATTCATCATTATCAGCACAGAGATAATTAATATTGAATTGATTTTTTTTATCTAAAGAATCACTTCCGGCAAAAGCAAGCGTGAGTGCACTCACATTTTCTCGCAAATAGGGTTTAGATGAGGTATTGAGATATTGGTAAGCATTTTTATAGTGGATATCCATTCTATCAACCAAATGGTAAGTGGCTGCATTTAATGGCACGTAACTATTGCCTGATTGTGGGTAACCAACGGCGTTTTGCGCACTTCCAACAATAGTTACACCTAAAAAACAAATTATGCTCAGGATGCGAATTAATATACTTTTGTGACTAATATGTGTGGTCAGGCACGACATTTGGTTTTATACAGATTAATTTACCGCAGAGATAACGAAAAAAATGAACATGAAAAAATTGATATATCTATTATTATGCTTTTCGCAAGCGCTTAATGCCCAAAATTTGGGTTTTAACGGAGCCGGATTTTTTGAAAATTATGATGGAGATGTCGAAAAGTATCTTCTTGATATGAATCAACCTTTCACAATACGGGTTCCAGGTGGGGCAATTTCTAAATTTCATGACCCCTACAATGTAAAAAAGGGTTGGGGAATGACAGATGCCAATGTAAATGATTGGTTTAGCAAAACTGGTTTTGATGAAGATGGAAATGGTTTGGAAAAATGGTTGCGCAAAACTGAAGAACAACCAAATCACAGTTATTTGGATGATATGATTAAACTGCAAAAAACTTTTCCCAATATGCAGGTTATTTATGTGCTCAATATTTTAAATAGCAATGCAGAAAAAAATATGCAAGCAATACGTTATTTGATGCAAAATAATGTAAAGGTAGTTGGTGTAGAAGCCGGTAACGAGGTATATGGAAAATATGCAAGCTTTAATGAATACGTAAATGATTTTGATCCCATTTTTAAAATGTTGGATAAGGAATATCCTCAAATTAAAAAAGGCATAGTTGCAGGAGCAAATCTCAACAGAAAAGATATTCAGAAATGGAATAGTGATATTGCAAATTATAAAGGTAATTACGATGCAATAATTTTGCATTATTATTATACAAAAGCGCAACTTGAGGAAGCTTACAATATGATTCCTTTGCGCACTGAATACAAAGGGGAAAATACATCACGACAAGATTTGGAAAAAGCATATCAAAAAGCTGCTGATATGATATTCAGTCAAGATTTATTGGGTGAAGGTGTTACTTATGCAAATAAAACTTTTCCGGGTAAGGCAATTTGGATTACTGAGTGGAATACAAAACCTTCAGAAATGCTTGGCAACACATTGGTAAATGCTGCATGGCAATTTAAAGAGTTGGTAGAATTGCGCAGCCGTGTTGAATTTTTATTAGTACACAATGGCGTGAGTCCTGATAAATATGGTATGATTTCTAAAAGTACAAAGTATGATAGTGAGTC
This sequence comes from Chitinophagales bacterium, assembly GCA_038223395.1. Taxonomy (GTDB): domain Bacteria; phylum Bacteroidota; class Bacteroidia; order Chitinophagales; family BACL12; genus UBA7236. The sequence continues at coordinate 561 of JBBRGZ010000061.1, read as the reverse complement.
TGCAACAATGTTACCGCGCACAGGTTATTGGGCATACATTTTAGCCTCAGAAATTAAAAATGGCACTGCAATAAATAAAAACGGAAAATATTCTGTGCCTTTGGGAGGCAGTAAAGAAATGTATTATTATTTTACAAATATGGATGATGTATATAAAGCAAATATTGATGTGCAATCCTCATCCCTAATTTCTGCAACAATCCATTATGTTAGCGGAAAGCATTTATACAGCGCTGCAGGAACAACAGGTTATATGGGTAAAGGAAGTAAACCGACCTATGAAATAACCGGTATTAAAACCGAAAGTTTTACAGGTAATATACCTGGTTGTGCATTTGGATATATTGTTTATAAATTGAAATAATTTTTTTCAGAAGCCATGGACTTTAAGGCTTCATGTAATATATTGAGAGAAAAAATTATTGCAAAAAAAATCTCCTTTTCCAACAAATACTATACGATGGCAGTTTTTTTTAATTATCCTTTAAAGCTCTAAACATCAAGGTATCCTCTCCAATAATTTTTGCATTAGTTACGTTATCAAGCTATATCTTTTTTATC
>JBBRGZ010000060.1:0-14242 GCA_038223395.1 Chitinophagales bacterium | reverse complement strand
AAACCTGCATTGAAAAATCATGGTGTTAAATAAAAATTAAAAAAATAAAAACCAAATATGGGAAAAATAATTGCCGCAATTAATATGACACTTGATGGGGTTTGTGACCATACCGCAGTTGACCCGGATGAAGAAATACATCAACATTATGCAGATTTGTTGAGTAATTCAGAAATTGTTTTATATGGCAGAATTACATATCAGATTATGGAATTTTGGCGCAATTTGGCAATTAACCCTTCAGGCGAAAAATCAATGGATGATTTTGCAGTTGTTATGGATGGCATTCCAAAAATTGTTTTTTCACACACCTTAAAAAGTATAGACTGGCATAGTGCACAATTGTCGCATCAACCTCTTGAGGAAGCAGTTTTAGAACTTAGGCAACAACCCGGCAAAGATATTTTAATCGGTAGCAGGAGTTTAATTATCCAATTAATGAAACTCAATTTAATTGATGAATTGCAACTCTGTATTCACCCTATAATTGCAGGAAGGGGGTTGCGCTTGTTTGAAAACATATCAAATAAAATGAATCTACTTCTTAAATCAACTAAAATTTTTACCTCAGGTGCAATAATACTATATTATGGAACTGCAAAAGAATAAACATCATATAACAATTAAGGATTTTTTATAAATATCGATAAACGGCATATTATTTCTTCTTCGATTTATGTATTATTTGCAGACCAAATATTTTGATCATACGCTTTAATATTAAGGCAAACAAAAAAGGCTGTTTCACATTTGCGAAACAGCCTTTTTTGAATTCGTATTTTTTAGTTATTCAACTACAAAGTTTTTAACAGTTGCTTGAATACCATTTGAAATTTTTGTCATATAAATGCCTGCAGGGAAAGCGCTAATATCAATTGTTGTTGTATAGTTAGCAGTTATACCTGTGTTTTGAGTATAAAAAACCTGACCAGCCATATTGATGATGCTTATTGTTGCATCTTGTGGTTCGTCGAAAGTTAAATTTAGATTTAAAACATCACTTGCCGGGTTAGGGAACATACTGATTGAAGTTAAACTTTCAATATTGTCAAACCCAACACAATAGTCAGCAGTTACATTTTTGCAATAGTCAAAAGCTTGTCCACCGTAATCAACGGCAAGACATACTTGGTAAGTACCCGGAATAGGATAAATATGTGTAGGATTGCGTTCAGTACTTACTGCACCATCTCCAAATTCCCAATAGTAGGTTGCATCTGCAGGAACAGCTGCAAAATTTGATAAATCGGTAAAGTTTTTCTGTAAACTTATACAAGGTGAAGGGTTAGTTGCAAGGAAGTTAACACCTTTAGGTGCAACATACCAATCAACATAAGCGTGTTCCCAAGCAAAAGCGTCTGTATAAGCTAACGTGCTTACATAAAATCCATTCCAGCCAGTTGCCGACATATTATAACGCACGTCAGTGGTTGCAAAACCATCTTGATTGTCTGAATATTCTGTCCAAGAAACGGGAGCACTTTCTAAAAGTTCTTCGTTACATAATAACCAGAAACGGTTTAAGGGATTTTCTATCAAGTATGGAGGATCTGAGAAATCTAATAAAGTATCACCCAATTCGTAAGGCTGTCCCGGTATATATTGGAAAGCAATACCAGTAAAGTGGTCGGGAGAATTTTTATTAATAGTAATATCCAAAGGAATTACAATAGAAGCGATGTTAAAGCTTGCTGTATCTTCGTTATCAAGTAAAAAAGTGTATTCTGTATAAGTTCCGTTCGGTTTATTTTGAGTATAAGAATACTTATCTAGAAATAAGCTGATATCAATACCTTCTTCAAAAGAACCATTACCATCGTTATCGATAAAATATCCTTCTTGATATACGCTTGAGTTAGGAGACATCACATATACTTTAAGAGTATCTACGTATGAATCGTTAAAACGATCGTAGAAATAATAAAAACGCACTGAATCAATGTCAAATGCATGATCTTCATTAAACCAATCATTTGCACTACCAATAACAGTAAAGTTATCGTCAACAAAGTCGGCTATATAACCCGAAATTGGGTCAAAAGTATGCGAATAACCGTGTCCGTACCAATAGAAATCATCGCCTGTGCCGGTTACAACATAAGAGGATGAGTCCGGCCAAAGTGGAACTGATGCTAAGTTTTCTAATGTCCAACCGTTTAAGGTATAATCCACAGCATCTGAGTAGTTCACCCAATAGTAGTTAATTGAACGCTCGCCGGCATCTGAGGCCGGTTTTAATACATCTATTTTAGATGTTGTTTTGGCATAGCGTATCTGCGTATTGCCGTACTTGGCATCATTTTGATAATTTAGAGGAGCCTGCGCGTTTATAGAAGCTGCAATTACCAAAAAGGAAATGAGTAAAATATTTTTTTTCATAACTTTTCTTTTTCAAGATTTATTTTCCCTACAAATATACGATTTTCAAATGGATTTTAGTCATTGACGTGTCAGTTAACAACTCTTTTGTTTACTTAACTCTCTTTAAGAAAGCAGGTTCTGCATCGTGCTTCGTATTCCTGCGTTTCGCCTAAAAGCACTTGGGTATCGCTTTTTACTTTTCTGTATGACCTAGAAGCAATATTGCCACATTGCATGCAAATGGCGTGTACTTTTGTTATATAATCTGCAATTGCAAGTAAATCTGGCATTGGGCCGAAAGGATTGCCTCTAAAATCCATATCAAGTCCGGCAATAATAACACGGGTTCCACGGCGAGCAATTTGTTCGCACACTTCAACTATTCCTTCGTCGAAAAACTGGGCTTCATCAATGCCTACTACATCAACTCCTTCGGTTAACAATAAAATATTCATTGAATTTTGAACGGGAGTGGACACAACAAATTTTTCATCATGCGAAACCACATTTTGTTCATCGTATCTGGTATCAATGGCAGGTTTGAATATTTCAACCTTCAGATTGGCAATACGAGCGCGTTTCAGCCTGCGAATCAGTTCTTCGGTTTTGCCCGAAAACATCGACCCGCAAATAACTTCTATCCATCCAATGCGTTCTCCTTTAAGATGAGGTTCAATAAACATAATTTTGCAGATATTACTTTTGGTACGAAAATACGTTTACAAAACTATAAAACGCTACATTAATATTATGGATACTAAAATTACAGAATTAGAAATTATGATTGACAAGCTCAATATCCTTTTCCAATCGGTTAAAAGCGACGGTGAGCTCGACAAATTTGAAATAGAATTGTTGAAAAAATATGTTCTACAGATGCAAGAAAAATTAAATGCATGGCAAGTTGTTCAACCACCCACATTAAAAATTGAAAAAACCGAAATTCCTGCTATAATACAAGTGGAACCGCAACAAGAAATTAATGCTACTGAAATAATTAAAATTGAAGAAAAACCTTTAGAAAAAGAAGTTGTTGACCAAGAAATAGAAAAGGAGATTCAAATTTATAATCCACCTGTAGTTGAATTAAAACTAGATTTGAATCCTCCAAAACAAAAGGAAGAAAAAAAGTTAGTTGAAAAATTGAGAGATTTGAGTGATGATGAAAAAAATAAAGCATTAAATGTTAAACTTTCCAGCAATAAAAAAACACTTGCTGAACGCATTCAATCTTCCAAGGCAAAAGACATTATTAGTGTAATAGATTTGAATGATAAACTCTTTTTTATTAAAGATTTATTTAGTGGAGATGTAGATGGCTACAACAGTGTTTTGAAAAAAATTAATACCATGTTAACTTTTGAAGAAGTTAAGGGATACATTAAAAATGATGTAAGCAAACAATACGACTTTTCGGAAGAAGAATCTGTGGATCGCTTTTTAGAAGTTGTGAAAATGAAATTTGAATAATTAAAAATTCAAAAATTATTACACGAGTTCCATTTGTTTTTCTATTTCTGAAACCACTTTTTGTGTTCCACCTAAATGCGATTGCACATAGCGTTTTGCATCGTTACCTGCCCCCGAATAAATAAAATCAAACTGATTCATCAGATTTATCCTATTGAGAATTTCGCTGTAATCGCGCACTTCAAAAGCGGCATTGTGTTTAATTAATTCTACTGCTTCGTTAAACTTCTTAAATTTAGGACCAAACATAAGCGGTTTGCCATATACAGCGGCTTCCAAGCTATTGTGAATTCCTGCATTAAATCCACCTCCAATAAAATTAATATCTGCATATTGGTAAAGTGAGGATAACATGCCAATATTATCAATTATCATCACCCTTTTACCTCTTAAATCGGCTTCAGTTGATAAATGCAGCTCCGAATAGATAAGCGAAAATTTCTTAAATTGTTTTTTTGTTTTTTGAAGATGTTTTGCATCAATCTGATGTGGCACAATAATGATTTTAAAATTATTATGCACGAGACTGCGATAAAAGGCACGCGATAATATTAATTCATCTTTCGGCCATGTACTGCCTGCCACAATAACATTATAATTTTCGGTAAATATTTTAATTTCGGGATAAAATTTTCTGTTCTCAGCAATTTCTTTAACTCTATCGAAACGCGTATCGTAACAAATTTCCGCATTTGTAATATGATGTTTTTGAAGCAGCTCAAGCGATTCTTCATTTTGAACAAACAGGCGAGTAAATTTCTTTAAAGTTTTTCTGAAAATAAACACATACCATTTAAATATTATCTGCTTTGGTCTGAAAATTCCTGATACTAAAAACAAAGGAATTTGTTTTGCATGAATTGCATTAATATGATGAATCCAAAATTCGTATTTAATAAATATTACTAATGCCGGATTTACAATTTCTAGAAATTGAGTTGCATTCTTTTTAGAATCGGCAGGTAAATAACAAATGTAATCTGCAAATGCATAATTTTTTAAATTTTCGTATCCGGAAGGAGAATAAAATGTGAGCAGTATTTTATATTCCGGGTTATCCTTTTTTATTTGTTCAATTACCGGTCTTCCTTGTTCAAATTCGCCAAGAGATGCGCAATGAAACCAAATTGTTTTTTGTTGCTTATCCTGAAAATGCACTTTTAAATTATCAAATAAATTTACTCTGCCTTTAACCCACAATGCAGCTTTTTTGTTGACCAATGCATAAATACGGATGAGCGCATGATATACTGTAACTGCAATAGTGTAATAGAACTGCTGAAAAATCAAAAGCGTTGCTCCAAAAGCAAGTATCACAACAAAACCAATAGCAATTACTTTCATATTAATGGGTATAAAATTTACGTGTAGGTTGTTTAAAAATCGGCAAATTCCAGCTTAATTTTAAATTAAAAAGCATATCTAATCGAGCAGCATCATCTGTTTGTTGCGTATCGAAGTTAATACTGCGTCGGTTTTTGGTAAAAGCTTCGCAAACTTCAACACCTGCTCTAAAATTGACAAAATATTTATTACCAAATAGGTAATAGCCAACATATTGGCTTAGCATAAGTCCGTTTGAAAGGCGATCATATCCTTTTTTATACTCATTAGACAGTTGTGGAACGGCAACTTCATCTATATAAATCCAGATATTATGCTGTAAAAACCCAATTCCCCCTAAAAATGTGATTCCCGAATTTGGATTAACACTCAGAAGATTTGTAATTTTTCCAACCTGAATTCCTGCTGTAAAGCCACTTTCCCACAAAATGGGAATGTATTGAAGTCCGTCTGTTCCAACAATAAATCCATCTTTATTTTCTAAATTATTGAAAACAGAATCTTCTCTTACAGCACTTCCATAGATAAAATAACCACCAATACTATATATCCAATTTTGATTTGTTTTGTATTGATAACCACCACCAACAAGGGCGTGCGGCCCAAAACGATCGGCCAAATCTGCACCGGGAATACCTACTCCGAGGTCAATGGTGACAATATTTGCCGAAACACAACTATCCTTTAAATTTACCTGTGCCTGCAGAAAATTTAGGGAATAAAGAAGAAATACACTAGAAAAAAAATATTTCATATTCAGAGGCGCAAATTTACAAAGAATGTGGAGTTTGTAAACGGCTTCCTTTGCTTATATTATCTTTGCACTTCGAAATTTGACAATGCGATGAAAAAAATTCAAATGGTTGACCTGTCAGGGCAATATCAAAAGATAAAACAAGCGGTTGATGCAGGTTTGCAGCAGGTTATTGATACAACGCAGTTTATTAATGGCACTGCAACTAAACAATTTGCCGCAGGATTGGCCAAATATCTTGATGTAAAACATGTTTTACCCTGCGCAAATGGTACAGATGCTCTGCAAATTGCGCTAATGGCTTTAGATTTGAAAGAAGGTGACGAGGTTATTTCTGTGCCTTTTACATTTGTAGCTACTGCCGAAGTTGTTGCTTTATTGAAATTAAAACCTGTTTTTGTAGATGTAGATGCAAATACATTTACAATGGATGTGTCGCAGATTGAATCAAAAATTAATGATAAAACGAAGGTGATTATTCCTGTGCATTTGTTTGGACAAAGTGCCGATATGGAAAAAATTATGGCAATTGCTGAAAAATATCATTTAAAAGTGATTGAAGATAATGCTCAAGCAATTGGAAGTGTTATTACAACATCAGATAATAAAAAATATAAATCAGGAACAATTGGTCATATCGGAACTACTTCTTTTTATCCCACAAAAAATTTAGGCGCTTATGGCGATGGTGGTGCATTATTTACGCAAGATGATGATTTAGCTCAAAAAATGAAAATTATTTGCGACCATGGCTCTGCCAAAAAATATTATTACGATTCCATTGGTGTTAATTCGCGACTTGATAGTATGCAAGCAGCAATTTTAAATGTAAAATTGGAGTTACTTGATGATTATAATATGAGGCGACAACATGCCGCAGAGTTATATGATAGCGGGTTAAATAATATTCCTGGAATTTCAGTTCCTGCGCGTTTTAAATCGTCAACACATGTGTTTCATCAATATACAATAAAAGTTGAAAATAGGCGCGATGCATTAAAAGATTATTTAAACGAAAATGGAATTCCATCAATGATTTATTATCCTGTTCCTTTGCATTTAAGCGATGCATATAAAATTTATGGATATAAAACCGGCGATTTTCCTGTATCGGAACAAATTGCTCATCAAGTGCTTTCATTACCAATGCATACAGAACTTGAAAGCGATCAAATTGAATTTATTTGCAATTCGATTAAAACATTTATGGTTAACGCATAATAAACAAAATTGTTATTCCAAATACCACACACATACACAATTAAAATATGTTTAATAAATTAAAAAGCGGAGAAGCAAAAATTTCAGTCACAGGTTTGGGTTACGTGGGTTTACCAATTGCACTTGAATTTGGCAGAAAATTTTCTGTTATTGGTTATGATATTGATTCACAAAGAATAGCACATTTGAATGCAGGTATTGATGATGGCAACGATGTAAATGCAGATGCATTTCAAAATACAAATGTGCATTTTACAACAGATTCAAATGCAAGAGCAATTTGTAGCTTTCATATTATCGCAGTGCCTACGCCGGTAGATGAACACAAGGTTCCTGATTTAAGCCCCTTAATAGCAGCAACAAAATCGGTTGCTAAAATTTTAAAATCCGGCGATTATGTGGTGTATGAATCTACTGTATTTCCCGGTTGTACCGAAGAAATTTGTTTGCCATTATTAGAAGCAGGTTCGGGATTAAAACTCAATACAGATTTTAAATTAGGTTATTCACCTGAGCGCATTAATCCGGGTGATGTGCAATACACACTTAAGAATGTAATAAAAATTGTTTCAGGTTCTGATGCAGAGGCTTTAGGAAATATTAGTGCAATTTATACTGAAATTGTTATTCCGGGAGTTTATCAAGCAAGCTCAATTAAAGTTGCAGAGGCAGCAAAAATTTTAGAAAATACGCAACGCGATTTAAATATTGCACTTATGAATGAATTATCTATCATTTTAGATAAGATGAATGTAAATACTTATGAAGTAATTGAAGCAGCTGGAACAAAGTGGAATTTCCATAAATATAAACCGGGTTTAGTTGGAGGGCATTGTATTGGAGTTGACCCGTATTATTTGACATATAAAGCAATTGAATTGGGCTACGAACCGCATGTAATTTTGGGCGGAAGAAAAGTAAATGATAACATGGCGTTTTATGTTGCCAGAAGATGTATGCAAAAATTAATTGAAGCCGGAAAAAATCTTACTGATTCAAAAATTCTTGTAATGGGATTAACCTTTAAAGAAAATGTGAGCGATATCCGCAATTCAAAAGTTGCAGATCTTGTGCGAGAATTATTATCCTTTGGCTTGCAAGTAGATGTACACGAACCAAATGTAGGTTCAGATGAAGTTTACAAAGAGTATCAATTTGGTTTAATACATCAGATTAATGATAAATATGATGCAATTATAATTGCAGTTCCTCACAACGAATATCAGAACCTTGATGAAGATTATTTCCTTTCGCATGCAAAAGAAAATTGTTTATTAATTGACATAAAAGGTATCTATAGAAATAAATTTACACAATTTAATTATTGGTCATTATAAAAAAATAATTTTGAAAAAAACAATTCTTATTACCGGTGGCGCCGGATTTATCGGATCGCATGTAGTGCGTTTATTTGTAAATAATTATCCTAATTATAATATTATTAATTTGGATAAGTTAACCTATGCAGGTAATCTTGAAAATCTTTCTGATTTGCAAGGGAAACCTAATTATAGTTTTATTAAAGGCGATATTGTTGATGCTGAATTTGTTCAACATTTATTTGAAGAAAATGCAATTGATGCAGTAATACACCTTGCGGCAGAAAGTCATGTGGATAGGTCAATATCAAACCCTATTGAATTTGTGATGACAAATGTGGTTGGAACTGTAAATCTATTAAACGCCGCCAAACACAAGTGGAAAGATAATTTTTCAAACTCTTTATTTTATCATATTTCTACCGATGAAGTGTATGGAAGTTTAGGGGAGGAAGGATTCTTTTTTGAAGATACATCATACGATCCACATTCACCGTATTCAGCATCAAAGGCTTCGAGCGATCATTTTGTAAGGGCATATCACGATACTTATGGCTTGCCGGTTGTTATTTCGAACTGTTCAAATAATTATGGTTCGTATCAATTTCCTGAGAAATTAATTCCTCTTGCAATAAATAACATTAAAAATAATAAAGCTATCCCTGTTTATGGAAAGGGCGAAAATGTCCGCGATTGGTTGTGGGTGGAAGATCATGCGATAGCAATTGATGCAATTTTTCACAAAGGAAAAAATGGAGAAACATATAATATTGGCGGATTTAATGAATGGAAAAATATAGACCTCATTAAATTGTTATGCGCTATTATGGATAAAAAACTCAATAGAGAAAACGGCAACAGCGAAAAATTAATAACCTATGTTACCGATAGAGCAGGTCACGACTTGCGATATGCAATAGACGCTTCTAAATTAAATACCGAATTAGGATGGAAACCTTCACTGCAATTTGAAGAAGGATTGGAAAAAACAGTGGAGTGGTATTTACAAAATGAAGAATGGATGAACAATATTACAAGTGGTGAATATAAAAATTACTATTCGCAGCAATATGCATCAAGATAAATTATGTTTAATTTCCTCAGCAAAATATTTGGTAAAAATAACTATTTAGACTTTAGTGTTCTGAATTCAGATATGCATGCACATTTAATTCCGGGGATTGATGATGGTTCAGTAGACATAGAAGAAACATTAAAAATGATTGAAGGTTTAAAAACGTTGGGCTTTAAAAATTTTATTACAACGCCACATATGATGCCCGATGTATTTAAAAATACCAATGCATCTATATCTGAAGCAGGAATCAAGTTAAATATTGAATTGGAATCACAAATTGGAAAGCAAATTCATACAGCAGCTGAATATTATGTTGATGAAAATTTTCCTGAAAGAGTGCGCAACAACGAATCTTTTTTAACCTTTGGGAACAACTATATTTTGATTGAGGTAAGCATGAACGCTAAGGAAAAATCGTTAAAGGAAACCCTTTTTGAATTGAAGGTTAAAGGATATTACCCTGTGCTAGCGCACGTTGAAAGATTTCCCTATATGTTTACCGATGATCTTAATTATTATTCTGATTTAAAAGATGCAGATGTGCTTTTTCAAGTTAATTTAAGGTCATTTATTGGGCAATATGGCGAAACACAAAGGAAGATTGCAAGAGCTTTGGCTGATAATAATATGATTGATTTTTTAGGAACTGATCTTCATCGTCAAAATCAGCTTCCCTTTTTGGAAATGGCTATGAAAGATTCATACGTGCAAAAGTTGTTAAAACAAAATAAACTATTAAATAAACAATTATAATTAATTATCGTATTTTAATTCACTAAACAAATTAATACATGCCATTTATTGATACAACGATTCCCGATTTATTTGTTTTTGAACCCACAGTTTTTGAAGATGTGAGAGGATATTTTTTTGAATCTTTTAATACTAAATTGTTTGCGGAAAAAAATATCAATACAAATTTTGTGCAGGACAATCAATCGAAATCTACTTATGGTGTTTTAAGGGGATTGCACTATCAGCTCAATCCCTTTGCTCAGGCTAAATTGGTGAGGGTAATTTCGGGTGAAGTATTGGACGTAGCAGTGGATATTCGACAGAGTTCGCCAACTTTTGGGCAACATTTTTCAATTAAGTTATCCGCAGAAAATAAAAAACAATTATATATACCTCGTGGTTTTGCGCATGGCTTTGTAGTTTTAAGCGAAGCAGCAGAGTTCTTTTATAAATGCGATAATTTTTATTCAAAAGAACATGATGCAGGTATTATTTATAATGACGCAGAATTGAACATTGATTGGACTATCGCCTTGGATAATATATTAGTTTCAGAAAAGGATAAAAATTTGCCAGGATTTAAATCGGCGAAAAACAATTTTACATATCAATAACAACACAGTAGATGGCAAAAATATTAGTAACAGGAAGTAACGGTCAGCTTGGAAGTGAATTGCGGGATTTAGCTAAAATACACCTTGAACATCAATACATTTTTGTTGATGTTGAAGATTTAGATATAACAGATGCAAATGCGGTAAATACATATTTCAAAATAAATCTGTTTGATGTTTGTATTAATTGTGCGGCTTATACTGCTGTAGATAAAGCCGAAACTGATTATGATTTGGCGTTTAAAATAAATGTTACCGGAGTTGAATACCTTGCTCAAACTTGTCAGAAGTATGATGCAGTTTTTATTCATATTTCCACAGATTTTGTTTTCGATGGTACTTCAACTTCCCCCTATGATGAACATCATGCTGTTAACCCAATTAGTGTTTACGGGCAAACAAAAGCTGAAGGAGAATACAGAGCATTATCCCTTAATAAAAAAACTTTTCTCATTAGAACGAGTTGGGTATATAGTTTTTACGGAGCCAATTTTGTAAAAACAATGATTAAACTTGGCAAAGTTCGTGCAGAATTAAATGTTGTTGACGATCAAATTGGTGCGCCAACTTATGCCGGCGATTTAGCAAAAGCAATATTTGTTTTTATTGAAAAGATGCAAAGTTTAGATTATGGTATTTATCATTATTCAAATACTGGTGTAACAACTTGGTGTGGATTTGCGCAAGAAATAATGCAATTATATGGTTTGCAATGTAAGGTAAATCCAATTACAACAGACCAATACCCAACCGCTGCTGAACGTCCTAAATATTCGTTACTTAATACAAGTAAAACAACAGAGAATTTACAAATTACAATACCCGAATGGAAACAATCATTAAAACATGTTATTCAATTAATTAAAAACAACGAAATGCTCGAACAAATTGATGTGAACAAAATTATTGCCATTGCTGAAGAAGCGGGCAGAGAGATTATGAAAATTTATGAAACGGATGATTTTGCTGTCACCGATAAAAGTGATAACTCTCCTTTAACAAAGGCAGACAAGGCAGGCAATGCTGTAATTGTTTCTGCGCTCCAAGAAAATTATCCGCAAATACCAATTATTTCTGAAGAGAATAAAATGATAGAATATCAAGACAGAAAAGATTGGGAATATTTTTGGTTAGTTGACCCTTTAGACGGCACAAAAGAATTTATAAAAAAGAATGGTGAGTTTACTGTCAATATTGCATTAATAAGAAATGGAAAACCGGTTTTGGGCGTAGTAGGAATTCCCGCAAAAAATCAAATGTATTATGCTGTCGAAAATAAAGGCGCATATAAAATTGATGAAAACGGCAATAAGTTAAAATTAATGGTGAATGATGCAAAGGAAAATGAGATTGCATTAATCGGTAGTCGCTCGCATCCCTCACCTGAATTTGATGCCTATTTAAAAGACATGGAAACAAAATTTTCAACTGTAAATTTTGTCCCTGCAGGTAGTTCATTAAAGTTCTGTCTAGTGGCAGAAGGAAAAGCAGATGTTTATCCGCGTTTAGGGCCAACTATGGAATGGGATACTGCTGCCGGACATGCTTTAGTTCTTGAAGCCGGTGCGCGCGTTAAGGTTTATGGTGGTGATACAGACTTGCAATACAACAAAGAGAACCTGCTCAACCCATTTTTTATCGTGGAAAAGAACGTATAAGCTATTAAAAAATAGTGTAAAAAAATCGACTATTTGTGACATATTATTTTGCCTTAAAACCCGACCTTGTGTCGGGTTTTACGTTTAGGTAATGTAGGATTGAATTGGATTTCTTGTTATTTTTTCTATTTTAGTGAATACAAAAAATGAAGTATGAAAAAATTATCAGCCTGCTTTTTAGTACTCTTTAGTTATGTTTCTCTATTTGCACAAAGTGCCGAAACTCCTGTGGATTCGGTAAAAGTAGCTCCCCCTGTTTTAACGCAACGCCAAATCGACCTGCAGAAACGCAATGTTTTGGATAAGAGCTCGTTAGTGACCAAAGTAGAATTTACCAATATTGGACCCTCCATTATGAGCGGTCGTGTGACAGACTTAGAAGTGAACCCAAAAGACCCAACCAAGTTTTATGTTTCTTATGCCAGCGGTGGTTTATGGTATACTGATAATAACGGCCAATCGTTTAAGCCAATTTTTGATAATGAAGATGTTATAACCATTGGAGATTTTACTGTCGACTGGGCAAATAATATTATTTGGGTTGGAACAGGTGAGGTAAACTCCTCGCGTTCAAGTTATGCAGGTATTGGAATTTACAAATCGGAAGACGGTGGGAAATCATGGATATATTGTGGTTTACCCGAATCGCATCATATCGGAAAAATTGTAGTTAATCCACGCGATCCGCAAATGGTTTTTGTTGCTGTTTTGGGGCATTTATATACTTCAAATCCTGAACGCGGTGTATATAAAACAATAGATGGTGGAAAAACATGGAAACAAACATTATATGTTGACGATAATACCGGTGCAATTGATTTAGTGTTAGACCCCAATGTTCCAGATTTTATTTATGCAACAACTTGGCATCGCGAGCGCAAAGCTTGGAATTTTGTGGAATCAGGTTCGGGTTCAGGAATTTATAAATCTGTTGACCAAGGAGAAACTTGGGATTTATTATCAAAAAACGGCTCCGGTTTTCCTCAAGGAAATACAGTTGGCCGAATTGGCATTGCAGTTTCTTACCAGCATAATAATATTGTATATGCTGTTGTAGATAATCAAGCGCCAAAAGAGATGAGTCCTGTAGAAAGAATGCGTTTAAGTGATGAAGCCATTTTTAATCTCGATACTTTAAAACAAATTACAAAGGATAAATTTTTATTATTAGATAATGTTGAGCTCAATAAATTTCTAGAAAAAAACCATTTTCCTAAAGATCAAACTGCAGAAGTTTTAAAACAAAAGGTTGCCGATGAAGAGTATTTACCAACCATACTTACCGATTATTTAAATGATGGTGGATATGTATTCGATTTGCCAATTAAAGGTTGCGAAGTATATAGAAGTGATGATGGTGGAACAACTTGGTCGCGCACACATGATGCATATTTAGATGGTGCTTATTTTACTTATGGATATTATTTCGGAACCATTAAAGTAAGTCCTAAAAACGACAACAAAATAATATTATCTGCATTTAATGCTTTGATGAGTGAAGATGGTGGAAAAACATTTAAAAGTATTGACGGCAACGATGTACATCCCGATCATCACATAGCTTGGATGGACCCTGCAAATGATAAACATATTATAACCGGTTGCGATGGAGGTGTAAATATTACTTACGATAATGGCAAACATTGGATGCTTGCAAATAGTCCTGCAGTTGGACAATTTTATTCCGT
>JBBRGZ010000059.1:0-14281 GCA_038223395.1 Chitinophagales bacterium | reverse complement strand
AAGCGTAGAAGGGGTCAGGGGTCAGGGGTCAATGCTCAGTGGTCAGTGGTCAATGGGCTGTTACGAATTAAACTTAGAACTTTCGAATTTCCATTGATTATTGTAAAATATCAAAAGGATTCTAATTTACAATCCAACCACAAAAGTAATCCCAAATCCCATATCCCAAATCCCATATCCCAATAAGGTGAGTGGTGAGTGGTGAATGGTGAGTGGGCTGTTCCGAATTAAGCTTAGTACCTGCGAATTTCTATTGTTTAATTTACAGTATTAAAAGGATTTCAATTTGCATTCCAACCGCAATGCATTCTCATTTCTCATTACTCATTACTGATTGAGGGTTTCCACTTATTTAATTTCGGAGAATGAGAAATGAGTAATGAGAAATGAGTTTTGATTTGGTTAAAACCAAAGTTTGCGAATTTCCATTGATTATTTTATGGTATTAAAATGATTTCAATTTGAATTCCAACCGCAATTAATCCCAAATCCCAAATCCCAAATCCCAAATCCCATGTCCTTCGTCCTATGTCCTTCGTCCCCCATCCCCAACCCTCAAAATTTCTTTTTCAATTTCATCATTTAATTCATCGCTTATTTTCCAAAGTGGTAGGCGCACTTTTTCGCCGCAGAGGCCAAGTGCTTTGAGTGCAGATTTTATGCCGGCGGGACTTCCTTCTTTAAATATTAATTCAGTGAAATTTAATAAATTATAATGCAGCGGATTTGCTTCTGTAAAATTCTGTTGCAAACTTAAGCGCACCATTTCTGAAAACGATTTTGGAAATGCATTTGCCACCACAGAAATAACACCTTGCATACCAAGTGCAATAAAGGGAAGCGTAATTGGATCGTCGCCACTTAAAACAAGAAAATTTTTGGGTGCGCCTTTTATTATTTTCATGCATTGCATAAAATTGCCGCTGGCTTCTTTAATTGCAATAATATGTTTGGCGTGATTTACAATACGCAACGTAGTTTCTGCTTCCATATTTGAACTTGTTCGTCCCGGTACGTTGTATAAAATTATTGGAATAGAACATTTTTCATCTATTGCAGTATAATGTCTGTAAATACCTTCTTGCGTAGGTTTATTATAATAGGGAGATGCAATTAATACGGCATCCAAAACGATTCCTGCTTCGCTTGATGCAGTATATTTATTTATTGAACGAATAATA
This sequence comes from Chitinophagales bacterium, assembly GCA_038223395.1. GTDB lineage: Bacteria > Bacteroidota > Bacteroidia > Chitinophagales > BACL12 > UBA7236. Next base: position 13,100 of record JBBRGZ010000059.1, on the reverse strand, counting down.
TCTGCAGTATTGTTTCCTCCAAATCCGCCAACTACAGGAACCCGTCTATTGGTAGTTTTTAATGTAAAATCAATAATAGAAAAACGTTCTTCTTCAGTAAGTGTTGCACTCTCCCCGGTGGTGCCCATGCTCACAAGAAATTCAACTCCGCCAGCAATTACGTGTTCTATTATTTTTTCTAATCCGGCAAAATCAATTGTGTCGTCTGAATTAAAAGGCGTTACTAATGCAACTCCTGTTCCTTTAAATGTATTTACAAATTCTTCTTTATATTTATGCATACTCGGTTTAATTATTTATTGTAAGGGAAAGTTTATTTTCTAAACTATTTATTCGGCTTTTACCATTTTTAAATAGTGCTCAACTTGATTGAGATATGCATACACATTATTATTATCCATATGCATCATAAAGTCGTAACAATAGGTTTTTTTTTCATCAAATTTTCCGATACGCAAGAGCGCTTTCGAATAGGTTGAAATGTATTCTAAAGGGCGAATAGATTTCATTGAAGTATTAATCAACACATCAAAATCGCGTTCAATAAAATGTTTTATTTTATATGTTTTACTAATGCCCAACCAGTTCATATCTTTTGCAGTAATCCAAACAATTTCTTCCTGTTCAAAAGGTGGTAACTTTTTTACATATCCAAAAAAACTTAATTTTTTACCGTCGTCGGCAAATTTTTTAACGGCGTTTAAAAGTTCACGCAATGCAATCGGATTTGAACCATCAACTAAAAAAGCCATTGTTTTAATATCGTCGTAATGTTTTGCTTTTCTTACATGGGTATCTGTATATCGTTTTGAGCGAATGAATTTTCCGAAAAAAATATTTTTTACTGTTTTAATCAAAATGATTTATTGAACTGCGGATGTTTCATTATTTATTTCTTCATACATTCCCATATTACCCAATTTTTCTATGCGTTGATTTATTCTATCCTCTACATCAATTAATGATAATTCTTTGAGATGTTTTTTAATATGTTTTTTCAATATCTTCGCCATTTCTTCAGGTTCTGAATGTGCGCCTCCAATTGGCTCTTTAATGATGCCATCAATAATTTTATTTTTATAATTATCTGCCGCCGTTAATTTTAATGCTTCTGCAGCAGTTTCCTTAAAATCCCAACTGCGCCATAAAATACTCGAACATGACTCGGGAGAAATAACAGAATACCAAGTATTTTCCAACATAAAAACCTTATCCCCAATACCAATACCCAACGCACCACCTGATGCGCCTTCGCCAATAATAATACAAATAACAGGCACCTTTAACAAAGTCATTTCATATAAATTGCGCGCAATCGCCTCCGCCTGGCCTCTTTCTTCAGCTTCTAAACCCGGATATGCGCCAGGAGTATCAATAAGTGTAACAATGGGGCGATTAAATTTTTCGGCAAGTTTCATCAAACGCAATGCCTTGCGGTAACCTTCAGGATTCGCCATTCCAAAGTTGCGGTATTGACGCATTTTGGTATTTACACCCTTTTGGTGACCAATAAACATCACAGTTTGGCCTTCCAAAGAACCGAATCCGCCAACAATCGCTTTGTCGTCCTTCACATTTCTATCGCCATGCAATTCCACAAAGTTTTCACACATTTTTTCTATATAATACATGGAATAAGGCCTGTCGGGATGGCGACTGAGTTGCACCTTTTGCCAACCGGTCAAATTGCCATAAATTTCCTTTTTAAGATTGGCAATACGCTCCTCCAATTCAGCCGCAGGAGCAGCTATGTCAATTTTTTGCTTTTCACCCATTTGCTTCAGCTTCTCTAATTCTTCATACAGCTCAGCAATGGGTTTTTCGAAGTCAAGAAATACCATGTCGCAAATTTACGTGAATATTGGATAACTAAACTGATTTTTATATCGAGTTAGCTTGGAATTAAGGTGACCACAATCATAGGCCGAAATGAGCCAAAGCAGGAGTTCTCATCCAAAAGTTGCAGAACTTTGAGGGCAAATCAAATGATTTTAAGTTTTCAATAGATGCTGTCTATTTTGGCAACTTTTTAATAATTGCAACGCAAAATGCATATGAGGTTTGTTAAAATAAAAATTAATCAAAAGGCGTTAAACATGTATATACACAGATAATCAGTGTTTTACGCTGTAATTTCTATAATTTTGCCAAATAAAATGTCATGTTTCAAAACTTTGGAACGATTATAGTATAAACCACTAAACCAACTTATTATGAAAAAAAATTGGAAAATCATTTTACTTGTTATTGTTATTATTGGTGCCATTGTATTTTATTTCGGTATGAAAGAATACAATCGTGCAGCAGTTGATGTAACTGAAGAAAAAGCTGATGTATCTATTCAAGCAACGGAATTAACAAAACTTTTTGGTGAGGATGAGGCTAAAGCGAACTCAATGTATTTGGATAAGGTTATAGCTGTTTCAGGAACGGTAGCAGCGGTTGAAAAAGACGATAAGGGTGCTTTTACAATTATGCTTAATGGAGAAAGTGCTTTAAGCAATGTAAGTTGTCAATTAGACGAAAGGCATAATGCCGATGGAGCAACAGTAAAAGAAGGTGACAAGATTACAATTAAAGGATATTGCACAGGCATGTTGATGGATGTAGTTTTAATACGATGTGCAGTAGATAAATAAATTAAACAAAAATAAATAAAAGATGAAAAAATTAACATTTGCAATTGGATTATTAATGCTTTCAACAAGTTTTCTTGTTGCGCAGGACAAAATTTTTACAAAATCGGGTGTCATTAAATTTGATGCTTCCGGCGAAATGGAAACGATAGCTGCGATAAATAAAAAAGCAACCTGTGTTGTCGATACCAAAACCGGAGCTATGGAATTTGCCATTTTAATGAAGGCATTTACATTCGAAAAAGCTTTAATGGAAGAACACTTTAATGAAAATTATGTTGAAAGCGATACATATCCAAAAGCAACATTTAAAGGTAATATTAGCAACCTGAGCGATATTGATTTTTCTAAGGACGGTACTTATGCTGCCAATATTTCAGGTGATTTAACAATTCATGGTGTTACAAAACCAGCTACAAGTAAAGGCACTTTTACTGTAAAGGATGGTAAGATATCAGGAAGTTCAAAATTTGAAATATTACTGGAAGATTATAATATTTCTATACCTGCGGTTGTTGCTAAAAATATTAATAAGAAAGCAACAATTTGGGTGGATGTGGCCTTAGACCCACTAAACTAAAATACTTAAATTCCCGTATGTATTACACATACGGGATTTTTTTTGATTAATTTTATAGCTTCACTAAAACCAATTTATGAAAAAGATTTTACTCGCACTTACCCTTTGTATTGCAACAACCACATTTGTAAAAGCACAAGACATGTTAGACCTCTTAGGAGATGATGAAGAGGAAACTGTTTATATTAAAAATGCATTTAAATCGTCGCGCGTTATTAATGGGCAGTCGATGGAAATGATTGCCAAGGGCACAATGGATTTTAGAATATTGCACAGGTTTGGCGAATTTAGTGGAGGCGCTTACGAATTTTTTGGATTGGATGCAGCGAGCATGCGTTTAGGTTTTGATTATGGTATTACAAAAAATTTTACAGTTGGTATAGGAAGAAGCACAGCAAATAAAGAGTTTGACGGTTTTGTAAAATATCGCATATTGCAACAATCAAAAGGTGCTAAAACAATGCCTTTTTCATTACTCTATGCCGGCGGCATGACAGTAAATGGATTAAAATTTGAAAACCCCGATATCAATAATTATTTCTCTTCGAGATTGGCATTTTATAATCAATTAATAATTGGAAGAAAATTTAGCGATAGATTAACGTTACAATTATCACCAACATTTTTGCACCGCAATTTAGTTGAATTAGCATCAGAGCCGAACGATTTATATGCATTAGGTCTCGGAGGTAGAATAAAATTAACGCAGCGCCTTGCCCTTACCGGCGATTATTTTTATGTATTTAATAATACAGACCCTACGGCAATTAATCCATTGTCGCTCGGTATTGATATTGAAACCGGTGGTCACGTATTTCAATTGCACGTAAGTAATTCTGTAGGCATGAACGAACGTGCATTTTTAGCCGATACAAAAGGCAAATGGACAAAAGGTGAAATACGTTTTGGGTTCAACCTATCGCGTATTTTTCAGATAGTAAAAGAAAAAGATAAGGAATAATTAAAATATAATTTGAATTAAATTTAAAGCCGCCTTGTATTTATATAAGGTGGCTTTTTTATATTTACGTATACAATTTTATTATAATGCAATACAAACCCATTGACTGCAATTTTTACGACAAATTGGAAGCAGCGGCTACCACAAAAAAGACCTGCCACATCATCTACAAACAGGCAGATGAAAAAATAAGCATACACTCTAAAATAAAAAATTTAGAAACCATTAATAAAGAAGAATTTCTTGTTTTAGAAAATGATTTGCGTGTGCGCTTAGATTATTTGGTTAGTGTGGATGGAGAAATGTTGGATGGATATTGTTGAACCGGATTAATTATTAACCTGATATCTTTTAAAGAGATATACTGCTTTAACCTGTATTTAAACGTTATATTTATTGTATCATATATTTTTATAAAAACGCTCTGTAACAAGCTTCAGCTCGCATTGTTCAATAAAAATTATAATTTTTTTTGTTTCATTTTAACTTCAACAAAAATTACATAAAGGCATAAAACACAAATGCATTTTTGTAAACATTTTTTGATAAGTGATGTTTAACTCATATTAATCAATTAATCAAAAAAAATAAATATGAAAATTAAAATGAAAAATTATTTACTTAGTTTAGGTTTGTTATTTTGTGTTTCTACCGAAGCATTTGCAGGTGCACAAATTCAAATCATTCACAATGCTGCCGATCCTGCAGCTGCCTCAGTTGACGTCTATTTAGGCCCAACTTTAATATTAGACAATTTTGCTTTCAGAACTGCATCGCCATTTCTTGATGTGCCTTCAGGAATTGAAATTGTAGTTTCAATTGCGCCTCCAACTTCAACCAGTGTTGCCGATGCAATTGCATCATTTAATTATACACTTGCTGATGGCGAGCGCTATGTTGCAGTAGCAAATGGCGTATTAGATCCTACCATGTTTGCAGCAAATCCAAATGGCGTTATTACAGGTTTTAATATACTTGTTAAATCAGGCCTTCAATTAGCTGCAGCTTCTCCAGGAAATGTTGATTTTATAGTATTACATGGTTCAACAGACGCGCCAGCAGTTAGTGTTTATGCTAGAGGTGTTGCTCAAATAGTACCCACAGCATCCTACTCAGATTTTACTGATTATATTAGTGTGCCAGCAGATGCTTATATAATTGATATTACACCAGCAGGTGCAGTGCTTCCAATTGTAGCAGCATATACTGCCGACCTCAGTGGTTTGGCTGGTGGAACTGCTGTAGTTTTAGCTTCCGGATTTTTTAATCCTGCAGCAAATATGGGTGGACCTGCATTTGCATTAATTGCAGTATTAGCCGACGGAACAGTAATTAATTTACCTGGAGCTGCAACAGCAAACTTGCAAGTAATTCACAACAGCGCAGACCCTGCAGCTGCATCCGTTGATATTTATGTTAACGGTGTAAAAACAGTTGACAATTTTGCATTTAGAACTGCAACAGGAACACTTGCAATTCCATCCGGAGTTCCAGTTTCAATTGGAGTTGCTCCTGCTACAAGCATGGATGTAACAGATGTAATTGCAAATTTTGATATTACATTTGCCGACAATCAGAATTATGTTGCTTTAGCAAATGGCGTTTTAGATCCTACAATGTTTGCAGCAAATCCTGATGGAGTTTCAACTGCATTTACATTATTTTCAACTGACAATATTCGCCTTGTTGCTGATGATGCTTCTAAGGTTGAATTTATTGCTGTTCACGGCGCATCAGATGCTCCAACTGTAGATGTGCGTGTTGGCGCAACTGCATTAGTTGATAATGCTTCTTATGGAGATATAACAGGATACATAGCAGTTGATCCGGGCACTTATGTATTAGATGTAACAACTGAAGATGGTGCTGTAACAGTAGTATCTTACACAGCAGCTCTTGACGGGCTTGCAGGTGGAACAGCTGTTGTTTTTGCTTCAGGATTTTTAGATCCATTAGCAAATAATGGTGGAGCTGCATTTGGTTTATTTGCTGCTTTAACAGATGGAACTGTTGTTGCTTTCGAAACATTTACCTCTGCAATTGAAGAAGCTTCAACACTCGAAGGACTTGGTGTATATCCAAATCCTGCTTCAAATAATATTACTTTAACGAATAATAATAATGATACCTATATCGCAGCTATTTATAGTTTAGATGGTAGAAAAGTTGTTACAACTTCAGTTGGTTCTGGTAATACAAATGTAAATGTTTCAAATTTATCTGCAGGTATTTACACCTTGCATATTACTGATGGAACAAATAATTACACTACAAAATTATTTGTAGTAAAATAATTTTAGTAATCAATAAATATATCATCCCGTCTGCAGTTTGTAGGCGGGATTTTTTTTTGTGGGGGATGGGGAGTTATAATACAAACAAAATTTTTTCAAAACTCTCAATCGGATAAATAATTATTATAAATTTTAAATATGAAAATATTTGGAGGCATATAATATTTTAGGCAACAATTTTACTTTTGAATTAAAAGGCGGCAAGGGAATTTATTTTGTGGTGGTAAGAGGGGAGGAGGGTGAGGTTTGGAGGAGGGTTGTGGAGGGGTTATGGGGGGTTATTTGTAATTGGATTAATATTTTTAATTTATTTGCAACACAACAATGAAGAAAGCGATAATAATTAAAAAGACTGCTTTCATAGATTAAATTTTTAATTTATAATGAACGAATGTTTAAGCAATTTATGGTTGGACTGCACAGAAATTAAATAATACCCTGAAGGTAAATTCGTTAATTGAATGGAATAAGAATTATTAATCCAAATACCAGTAACTTTTTGGCTTAATTTCCCATCCAATGAGAAAATAAATATTGAATAAAAATCAGGATCTAAGCCGCTAATATTAAATTGTGCATTTTTATCTATTGGATTTGGATAAATAAAAAAATTATTCTGATCAACATTTATTAAATTAATTCCCGAGTGAAATGAATCACAGGTTGCAAATATATTTGGATTGCTCAATAGTACTTCGTCATATTCTTTGTAACATATTAATTCCTTAATATTTTCATCATCTCCATAACCTCGACCTAAAGGATAAGGAATAGTTCCAAAAACACCACCGATACCTTCAATCCAAAAAGTTGTGTCAATAAATCCGTCCTTTTCAAATTGGATATTAAATTTTTTTCTATAATTATCTGTTATAAAAATTGAATCGATACTATACATGGACTGCAAAGTTTTAACCCAGCGGTCAAGTTTATGGATATTTTAACACGTATAAAGCTAATTGTAACGAGACCGGTGCGGTTAGAAGATATACAAGAACTTATGAAGGGTTATTCACTTGACGGGTTATCACTAAAAGAATATCATATTCAATTACTTGAAACTTCAAGAAAAAATTTACTTGATTATTTTCCTGGTGAAGTTTTACTGCCTGCTCGCAAATGGGTTGAAAATTTGATCGATAAGGCCGAAGGTTTGATTAAAGATGATTTTACTTTTTTCAATTTTGTTGATGCCAATTCTCCTAAAGAGGCAGCCTCAGGTTTTATTGATATAATGAAAAAACTTGGCCTACCATTATTATACAATAGAAAACACCGATATTTTGCTGATCAAAATATAAAAGACCCTCAATTTGTTTTTAAAGCAATTATTGAAAGCAATCAATTATTACGATCTCATGATTATTTCAGTTGTGATATTTACAACTGGTGTGAACCTAAAGGTATAACATGTGACCTATGCAAAACTTCACCTTGGGAAAGGGTCAAACAGGGGAAGCCTTGTTCTTTATCTACTCTTTGGAAAATTTGGGGTATTAATGAAATTACATTTGAGAAATCATTGTAAGTGCAATAATTAAACTCGAATTGGTTTTGACTATAAACGAGAGCCTTTTGTTCCGCCTATGTTCCGCCCAAAATCAAAAAACCCTCGCAAGTCTTACTCTTGCAAGGGTTTCAGGTTTATCTAAGCGGAGCGGACGGGACTCGAACCCGCGACCTCCTGCGTGACAGGCAGGCATTCTAACCAACTGAACTACCACTCCGTATTGGTCTTTTTTAAGAGAGTGCAAATATAGGTGCTTTCGATTGATATGGGAAGTATTGGGGAATAAAAATTATTTGCAAAGGGAAATTTATTGATTTTTTTGGGCTGAAAGGCTTGTCAAATTGAGGTTGTAGGTGACGGGAGTTTTTTTTATTCGCGCGTTGCCGAAATAATTCTGTCTCGGCCTTGCATGTCTTTGTGAGTTTCAATGTTTTTTAAGCCGGCTTTTTTTAGGTAAGAATGGATATCTGCGGTTTTGTCGGAGGGTATTTCTAGGTAGAGTTTGCCTCCGGAATGGAGCTTTTGGCATGCAAAATCTGCAATTTGGGAGTAAAAAATGAGCGGATTTGGGTGGTTGGCAAAAAGGGCGGACTCGGGTTCGAAGAGCAACACGTTGTTTTCCATGCCTTTTTTGTCGCTAGGAGAGATGTAGGGCGGATTGCTGATGATGATGTCAAATTGTGGTAACGATGTTGCCCAAAGGTCTGGATTGAGCATATCGGCTTGAAGTGTTTGGAGCTGTGCTTTGTACAAACGGGCATTGCGATTTGTTATTTCAAGCGCTTCTGCAGAAATGTCAATTGCAAAAACTGCAGCTTCGGGTATTTCTAATTTGAGGGTAATATTAATACAGCCGCTACCACTGCCAATGTCGAGAATTTTGGGGTTTTTGAGCTTGTTACTTTTTATTGCAAGTTCTACCAATTCTTCGGTTTCGGGTCGCGGAATGAGCACTGCGGGACTCACAATAAATTTTCTTCCATAAAACCAGGCTTCACCCAAAACATATTGCACGGGCTCGTGTGTGAGGAGGCGCTGTTGAATTTTGTAAAGTGCTTCTAATTGGTCTTGGCTGAGGATGTTGTTTGTGCGCACTAAATCTATTCCGTACATTTCTTCCAAAACATAAACAGCAATATTATTCGCTTCTCGTGCATCATACAATGTGACCAGAGATTCAGATAATAATGCGATGTAGGTTTTTGAAAGCATGCTGCAAAGGTAATTATTCACCCGCTGCACTTAAGAGTAAATTGAAGGATAAGAATTGGAATAAAAATACCACAAAAGGATTTGATACAACTGCGTTATAAGTTCTACTTTTGTTGCCTTGAATCGCGATGAATTATATATAACACGTTGTTTGGAACTGGCTGCTTTGGGAAAGGGTTTTGTAGCGCCAAATCCTCTGGTTGGAGCCGTATTGGTGCATGATGATATTATTATTGGAAGCGGATACCACACACAATTAGGCGCGCCGCATGCTGAGGTGAATGCCATTAATGCAGTGCAACTTGAAAATGCGCATTTAATTTCTGCCTCTACATTATATGTAAATCTAGAGCCTTGCAATCATTTTGGAAAAACTCCCCCTTGCACTGAATTAATTATTGCGCAAAGCATTAAAAAAGTGGTTATCGGCACTCTAGATCCTAATCCGATTGTAGCAGGAAAAGGAATAGAAAAATTAAAAGAAAACGGCGTTGAAGTTATTGTTGGAATTTTAGAAAAAGAGTGTCGCGAACTCAACAAATTCTTTTTTACTTTTCACGAAAAAAAGCGTCCCTTTATTACCTTAAAATGGGCGCAAAGTGCTGATGGATTTATTGCAGCTGAAGGACATGTGCCAGTCCATTTTACAAATGCTATTTGTGATAAACTTGTGCAAGATTTGCGCGCCGAACACAGCACAATTTTTGTTGGTGGTCGCACAATTATTTCTGATAATCCAAAATTAACCAATAGGAGTGGGGAAGGTAAAAATCCTTTGCGCATTACCTTAGATACCAAAAATAATTTCCCCGAAAATTTAAATATATTGAACATCGATGCCGATACAATTATTTTTAATTTGCAAAAAAATGAAATACAAAATAATATCAATTACTTAAAGTTACAACCTGATGAAAACTGGTACGCTCAAATAATAAAAATTTTGTTTAGTAAAAACATCAACAGTATTTTAGTTGAAGGAGGCGCCAAAACAATTAACGCGCTCATGCATTTATATCTTTGGGATTCAATGCACATCTTTACCTCTGATCATATTTTACACAAAGGAATTAGAGCACCGGAGCTTGCAGGCATTGAAATTTCATCCAAACATATTGAAAATAATACTTTAAGTATCCGCATAAACGCATGATATATTTACTTCTTAGCATTTTAGCCAGCATTTGTATTTTCATCGTTTTTAAACTGATAGCAAAAAATTCGGTACCCGTTTTTCAGTCTATTGTTGTCAATTATACTGTATGCATTATTATGGGTGTTTTATTGCAATGGCATTTTCCTACTATCAAAGAAATTGTATTCGCGCCTTGGTTTAGTAATGCATTAATTTTGGGAGGATTATTTATTAGTATATTTTATATTACTGCGCGGACTGTAAAAATTTCAGGCGTTGCGGTTACTACTATTGCGAGTAAATTGTCGCTGGTTATTCCCATTATTGCAGCGTATTTTTTATATTCCGATGATTTTAATGCGTTAAAAATTTTGGGAATTTTTTTGGCATTAATTGCTGTTGTATTTGCTGCATACCGAAAAAAAGATGATAATGAATCGCATCAATTTATATATTTCTTTTTTCCTGCTTTGGTATTGTTGGGTGGTGGTGTTGTAGATACCTTTGTAAAATGGAATCAGGAATTCTTTTTGGAGGATGGTCAATTCAATTTATTTTTGATAATTGCATTTGGCACTGCTGCGGTTATTGGTTGGATAGTGTTGTCGTATAGGTATTTAGATTTGAATGAAAAACTGAATACAAAAAGTTTGGGATATGGCATTTTATTGGGCATTCCCAATTATGGTTCTATGGCATTTTTATTGGCGGCTTTAAATGTAGATGGATGGCAAAGTTCTATGGTATTTCCGGTCAATAATATTGCAATAGTTGTTTGCTCATGTTTAATAGCGACATTTATTTTTAAGGAAAAATTGAGTAAACTGAATTTTATTGGGATAGCTCTTGGCGTTTTTGCAATTTTGCTGATAATGCAAAGCGCATAAGAACAAAGCGATTAGAAAATGGCAAAAAATACATATATCAATAAATTGGTTGACAGTAGAAATTACCCGCTAATTTTGGCTGGTATCCTGTTTGGAATTACAGCCTTACTTATGCTATTAGTATTTGCAATTACTAGGGATGGCAGACATTTGTGGACAGTTTTAGGATTTGAATTATTATTGTATATGTTATTAAATGCCTTTAGTTGCCTTATTGTAACAAAAATCGGCTTATATTTACGTAATACGATATTGCTTTATATTCTTAACTTAGTATTAGTTATTACATTGATTTATTTATTATTGGGCGAAAATTTAAAGAATTATGAAAAGGGATTTCCTGCGTTTGAAGCACTTGTATTTTGTTTCTTTTCATCACTCATGCTGATATGTTTAATCCGTTCGGTGGTGAATTTTTTTAAGGATAATTAATTTCATAAAAAGACGATTGTTATGTCAATAAAAATATTTGTTACAGGCGGCACCTTCGACAAAACATACGATGAAATAAAGGGTCAACTCTATTTCAAAGAAACGCATATTCAAGAAATTTTGGATTTAGGAAGATGCACTCAACCTGTTGATATTGATACTTTAATGATGAAAGATAGTTTGCACATGACGACTGAAGATAGGCAAGAGATTGTTGCATCTTGTGCGAGTTGTTCCACCGATAAAATTATTATTACGCACGGAACCGATACCATAGTAGAAACTGCAGAATTAATTGCAGCAGCAAAAATTCCCAAAACAATTGTTTTAACAGGTGCAATGATTCCCTATAAATTTGGTAGCTCTGATGGTCTTTTTAATTTAGGATGCTCTATGGCTTATGTGCAGACGCTTCCGCATGGCGTGTATATTAGCATGAATGGTAAATATTTTATGTGGGATAATGTAAGAAAGAATCGTGAAGCAGGGTTGTTTGAGGAGGTTATAAGGGACAAGGGACGTGGGACAGGGGACAGGCATTGACAAGGGACAAATGACGAATGACAAATGACGAATGACGAATGACAAATGACGAATGACGAATGACAAATGACGAATGACGAATGACAAATAAAAAGGATGAATAAATAATATCATCGCAAAACCCCACTCCTCAAACCGAAGCTCCCACGCGTACCAGTCCGATGCATCGGTGGGACGGACGGGACACGAAATTTAAAAATAAATCAATTAAACCAAAAGTTTGCGGCTGTTAATTTATTATACCTGCAAAATACAATATTGCTGATGTAGCAACTATAATCACAAGACCCCAGATTAATATTTTATTGAGGCTTTTATATTTTGCTAAACTTTCAACTACATGGCGATGCTGGAATAATCTTTCCAATGCATTTTCGGTGCGCATGAAGCTGGTTTCATTTTTTACAATATAGTCGTAAGCACCTGCACGCATACATTCAATAGCAACGTCAATTTTATCCTGACCCGAAATCATAATTACATCTACGCCGTCGTATTTTCTTTTAATGTGTTCGAGTGTTTGAACACCATTGCGTGCAGTTTTATTTACAGCATCGAGGTGATAGTCGAGAATGACAATAGATGGTTTTTTATCCATATTGTCGTTACACTCTTCGCCTGTAGTGTATTTGTAAATATCAAATTGAGGATACTTTGTTTTAAGATGGTCCTCCATCATTTGTGCGTGCATGGGTTCATCATCAACAATAAAAACAACCTGTTTTTTCATAATGTGGTATAAATTTTTTGGTTTTGCAATATTAAGCTATTTTTTGAATAACGTCGTTTAATTCGCCGAAAGCTTCGTTACATCCTTCTTCCACAACGGCTATCAGCATTTCTATCTGTTGTGGATTTTTGCCTTCACCTGCATATTCCTCAATGCGCAGAATATGTTCTTTAATAGAAT
>JBBRGZ010000058.1:0-14334 GCA_038223395.1 Chitinophagales bacterium | reverse complement strand
ACTCATACACCGGGCACGCATATAGCATCCAAAGAAATGAATTCTGCCGACCTTATTGAAGCAGCCTCATTAACTGCCATTAAAAATGCAAACATCAACCCTCAGCAAATTGGATTATTCATAGCGGTAACAGTTACCTCGCCACGATATACCAATAGTATGGGAACCTTTGTTGCTGGCAAACTGGGACTAACATGTCCGGCTTTTGAAATAAAAACAGGTTGCGCTTCCTCTGTTTATGCACTAGTTATGGCGGCACAATTTATTAAAACAGGGGCTCAATATATTTTAATTTCATCAGGTGAAACACCATCAAAAGTAACAGATACAAATACGAATTTGTTATATGCAGTAGGTGATGGCGGTGGAGCAGTAATATTGTCAGCAACATCTGATAAAATGAAAGGTATACCTATCGCCTTTTTAGGAAGTGCTGGAAAATTTTCAGGAACAATGGGCACTCCGGGATTACTTCCTCCAAACCAATACGACCTCGATAACAAAAGGTATTTTATGGAAATGGGAAAAGAAAGTTCAGAATTTATTGAAGAATTATGGCAATCTATTCCAAACATGTTATTAAAGCATTCCGGCTTTCAAAAAAATAAAATCAATTTATTAATTCCTCATCAAGTAAATAAAAAATTAATGAATTTAATAACAGGGGAATTCGAGGATGCAAAACGAGAAACTATCGATGTAATTGCGCAATATGGAAATTGCGGATCTGCATCAATATTAATTGCATTGGATTATGCGATGAAAAATAATAAGATAGTAAAAAATAATTCTGTTATGTTTGTTGCAGTTGGAGGCGGGGTTTCTTATGGCGGTTTAATTCTAAATACATAATATGAAAGGTCTTGGTGTAAAAATAATTGGTGTTGGTAGTTTCTTACCGGGAAAACCGGTAACAAATGAGGAATTAAAAAAAAGATATAACCTCGAATTTAATTCAGAAACTGTACAAAATAAAATAGGAATACACACGAGACATATTGCTGATGATGGCATTGCAACAAGTAATATTGCTGCAGAAGCCGCAAAAATTGCTTTGCACAGAGCAGGCATTAAAGCAACTGATCTCGATAGAATTTTATTGGGCACTTCAACTCCGGATTATACAAATACCGCGGCATCTTGCAATGTACAATTTTTATTAGGCGCAAATTGCCCGGTTGGCGACACGAACGCAAGTTGTGCAGGGTTTATATATGCTTTGGATCACGGAATTCGACTTATTCAAACTGGACTAAAATATGTTTGTGTTATTGGTGCAGATATTAAAACGCGTTTTGTGCGCAAAGATGATCCGGTTTTTTGTCCCATTTTTGGCGACGGTGGAGCATCATTTATTTTATCAGCGTGTAATGAGGGTGAAGGTTTTATGGTGAGTGAGCTTTTTGCTGATGGATCGGGGCTTAAGAATATTTATGTTCCGGCCGGTGGTTCAGTTATGCCTGCAAGTATTGAAACCGTAACTAAAGGATTGCACGGTACTTTGATGACAGTTTCAGGAAAAAAAATGGTAGAGATATCTGTTAAATTAATGGCAGATATTGCTGTAAAAGCCTGCACAAAATATGGTATCCAACCTGCTGATGTAGATATATTTGTGCCACACCAAGCCAATTATCTTATTATGAAAGGCGTTGCAGAAAAATTAGGTATCCCGATTTCTAAAATGGAAGTAAGTATAGATAAAGCCGCTAACTCAATTGCCGGCACTTTACCGATTACATTTACACAGGCTTACGAAGCGGGAAAATTAACCGCAGGAAAAATTGTTTTAATGACAACTGCTGCTTCAGGTTATGCCGGAGGAGCTGCAATTTATAAAATACCCGAATAATGCTTAACGAAAAAAGATACGCTTTAATAACAGGTGCAGGAAATGGTATTGGTAAGGCAATATGCTTACATCTTGAAAAAAAAGGATTTCGAATTATTGCTGTATCAAGAAATGAAAAACATCTTGAAGAAATACAAAATGCGTTAATAGAAAAGGAGCATCTTTTTCTATTAACTGATCTTGTAACTAAAACTGGATGTGAAAATTTACTTGCTTTTCTTCAAAAAAATGAAATGCCACATGTTGTAATCAACAATTTGCGTACTTTTTCTGATCGCAAAAAATTAATTGGGCTATCAACTTCACTTTTTGAATTTAATATTAAAGAAAATATTGATCATTTATTAATAATTATGAAAGCGGTATTAGAATTTCAACGTACACAAAAATTTGGACGTTGGATTGGAATCGGCAGTATGTCGAATTATTTAGGAGTTCCCGGTATGGCAGTTTATAATATGCAGAAATCTATTCTTGAACAATTAATGCAAACATTAGCAACCGAGGAGGGCAAATATGGCATAACTGCAAATATGGTAATTCCGGGATTAATATTAACACCGGAGGTAAAAGATAAATATACGGAAGATGAATTTCAATTGCGCTCCCGTCAAAATGTTTTGCAACGCATTGGCAAACCTGAGGAAGTTGCCGCTGCTGTTGCATTTTTAGCCGATGAAGAAGCCTCCTATATTACAGGAATTAATTTACCCGTAAACGGCGGGAATCATCTCGGCTGGCAATTCTTATAATCATGATTACAAATTACAAATATCTACTAAAATATCGTGCGCATACTCATCCTGAGCGTGTTGCACTAATTTATAAAGAAGAATATATTACTTATTACCAATTAAATTGCTATGCAATACAGTCTGCATTATGGTTTTCGGATAACGGAATTAAAAATGGTGATAGAATTGGATTTATTGACTTTAATAATAGTAAGTATGTACATTTAATTAATGGATGTTTAATAAGTGGAATTATTCCTGTTTCAATTAATTGGAGATGCACCTCCTCAGAAATCGCTTTTATACTGCAAGATGCGGGTTGTAAAATGTTGTTGCACGGGGAACACTTTTTAAACTTAGCAGAAAATTCTATCGCCGGAAATAAGATTATAATAAAAGAAATTGAGTCGTTAGGTAACAAAATATTCTCAGAAATTAAAAATAATATTTTCGAAGTTCAGGATGTTAAGGAAGATGATATTGCCTTGCTCATTTATACCTCAGGAACTACAGGAATGCCAAAGGGTGTTAAGTTAAATTACCAAAATATGTATTCCATGTATTTGTCGCTGCGCTATGAGACACCTTTATTTGGTCCTGCATCAATAAATCTAATTGCAGCGCCATGGTATGCAGTAGTTGGAATTGGTTATTTTATTTTTGGAATTTATACTGGTTGTACCAATGTATTAATGCAATACTTTGACCCAATTGAAACATGTTCATTAATTGAAAAACACAAAATAACCAACGCTTTTTTTGCCCCGGTTATGATGCAAGTGATATGTAGTTTAGATGAAATTAGTGAATATAATCTAAGCTCTTTACAAAGTATTCAATACGGGGGATCGCCAATAAGTTCAGCGCAACTCAAGGTGTGTTATGAAACATTTAAATGTTATTTCACACAAGGATATGGACTTACTGAAACAAGCGGAATTGGAACAGCATTGCGGTATGATGACCACGAATTGATTTTGTTTAACGATGATAATGAATCAAAACAATTATTGCTTTCTGCGGGGAAACCTTATCCCGGTGTTGAAATAAAAATTATGAATGACATTGGAATTGAACTTCCAACCAACGAAATTGGAGAAATTTATTTAAAAGGAAAGGTTTTGGCTATGGGATATTGGAATTCTTCGGGAGCGAACGAAAAAATATTTAAACCGGATGGATGGTTATTAACTGGCGATTTAGGATATCTGAGTGATAATGGATATTTGTTTCTTGTTGACCGCAAAAATGATCTAATAATAACGAAGGGTATAAATATTTATCCTGCGGAGATAGAATTAGTTTTAGCGCAACATCCGCTTATAAAAGAATGCGCAGTAATTGCAACTCCACATGAAATTTATGGGGAAAATATTTGTGCTGTTGTAGTTTTATTAAAAGAATCATTACAATTATCTGAATTAAGATTTTGGGCAAAGGATAAATTGGCAGATTATAAATTGCCTGCCCGCTTAGAAATTATTGAGATTCTTCCGAGAAATCAAACAGGAAAAATTTTAAGAAAAGATTTGCGTACTATTTATAAATAAAAAAATAATTAATATCCATTTTCATGCGTATTATAGAACCAGGAAGCTTGCCACCCATTGGAATTATTCCCGAATATATGTATGCCCAAGTTTTACGCAAAAGCAGATACGGCGAGCCCATTAATGCGTTTAAGATTGAAGAAATAAAGATACCTCACATTAAAGAAGATGAAGTTCTTGTAGCAGTGATGTCAGCAGGAATAAATTATAATTCTATATGGGCTGCAAAGGCATATCCATTAGATATGATATCTCTCATGCAAAATCGAGGCGATTCCGAAGAAGATTTTCAAATTTTGGGGTCCGATTGCGCAGGTATAGTGTACCAAAAAGGAAGTAAAGTGCAACAAGTTGAATTAGGAAATGAAGTTGTTATTCAAGGTGGCTGGTATAACAAATTGGAAGACCATAATATAAAGGGTGGCGACCCAACTGTTTCTAAAAGTTTTAGAGCTTGGGGATATGAAACAAATTATGGTGCTTATGCGCAATTTTGTGTAGTTAAAGATTTTCAATGTTTGCCTAAACCAAAACATTTAAGTTGGGATGAAGCCGCAGTTTATATGGTGAGTGGAGTTACTGCATATCGCATGTTACATCATTACATACCAAATAATATTAAACCCGACAATATTGTTCTAATATGGGGAGGATCCGGAGGTTTAGGAAGCATGGCAATTCAACTTGTTAAGGAGGCGGGAGGGATTCCGGTAGCTGTTATTAATAGCGAGGCCAAAAAAGAATTTTGCGAAAAATTAGGTGCAAAAACGCTCAACCGGTCTAATTATCATCATTGGAATGCGATAAATTCAAATGATGTACTTCCCGAAAACCAGGAAATATGGCGACAAAAGGCCTTGCCATTTTTGCAAGATCTTTTAAAAATTACCAACGGAAAATATCCGGATATTGTAATTGAACACCCCGGAGAATCCACTTTCCCCACTTCCCTTTTCGTTTGTAAAAAAGAAGGTATGGTAATAACCTGCGCCGGAACTACAGGATACCTTGGCTCTTTTGATTTACGATATCTCTGGTTACATAATAAACGTATCCAAGGATCGCATTATGCTAACGAACAAGAATGTAAAAACCTCAATACTATGGTTACTCAAAGAATTATCAATCCTGTGCTATCCGGATATACAACTTTTGAAAAACTGCCCACCGCATTACAGCAAATGGCAAATAATAACCATCAACCCGGGAGCATGGCTGTTAGGATAGGTAGTTTGATGTCATAACAATGGCAGACTCATAAAATTTGATTGATATTTGATTCATTTTTTAATGCATGCTTACTGATAAATAGTGAATTTTAAAATTATCGTTCAAAATATTGTCATAATTTAAATAGAAATTCTTAAAATTGTACTATCCTCAAACAAAGCCAAATTATGATGCCTTCTTTTAAAATAGATACTGAGTCGCATTCTATTGAAGTAAAGGGTGAAAAATTGACTCTTGATCAAATTGTAAAAATTGCAAAAAATGAAATTACAATTCAATTAACTCAAGATAAAGATATAATTAATAGGGTAAATTTTAGCCATCAATTTATTCAAAACGCTTCCACAACAAATAAACCTATTTATGGAGTAAATACAGCTTTTGGTGGAATGGCTAAACAGATTCTAAGCCATGAAGAAACACAAAAGCTGCAAAATAATCTTTTATACTTTTTAAAAACCGGAATTGGAGATTTTTTACCTGAAAAGTATGTTCGCGCTGCAATGGTAATTTTATGCAATGCCTTAATTAAAGGAACCTCCGGTATTCGTTATCAAATAATAGAAAGGTATATATTTTTTATTAACAATAATATCGTTCCCTGCGTTCATGAATATGGATCAATTGGTGCCAGCGGAGATCTAATTCCACTTTCTTACATTGCAGGAGCGATTGCAGGAAATGCAGAATGTTTCAAAGTATTGCATAATGGCATACAAAAATCAGGAGAAACTATTTGCAATGAATTTAATCTGGAAAAATTTTCTTTACAACCTAAAGAAGGGTTAGCATTAGTAAATAGTACTGCAATGTTAACTGCAATTGCTACGTGTAATTTAAATGAAATTAAATCATTATTTGTTTTATCCATGCATGCTCATAGCTTGATGCTTCAAGCTCTACAATCATCAACTCAACCTTTTGATGAATATATCCACCAACAAAAGCCACATGCAGGTCAACTATTTATTGCAAAGGTTTTTCGTAGGTTATTAATGGGCTCCTCACTTACAAGAAAACAAGATCAAATACTTGAAGGTGGATCAAACTTATATCAAGACAGATATTCAATTAGATGCATTCCACAATTTTTAGGCCCGGTTGCAGATGGCATAAAAACGATACATCATCAAATTGAAATAGAAGCAAACGCAATCACCGATAATCCCTTATTAGATGTTGATAATTTTGCAATACACCATGGTGGCAATTTTTTAGGAGAATATGTAGCTATTGGAATGGATCAAATGCGTCAATATATCGCATTAATTACTAAACATCTTGACACTCAAATTGCATTGCTTGTAATGCCTGAGTTTAGTTCTGGGTTGCCTTCATCGTTATCCGGTAATGAGTTAGATCGAGTTAATATGGGCTTAAAAGGATTGCAAATAACTGCAAATTCTATTATGCCGATGTTATTATTTTATGGAAATAGTATTGCCGATAAATTTCCGACGCATGCAGAACAATTTAACCAAAATATTAACAGTCAAGGTTTTAATTCCGCTTTACTAACTGCCAAGTCGATTGATTTATTTAGAAAGTATATTTCAATTTCATTAATTTTTGCCGTTCAGGCAGTAGACCTACGTATTTTTAAGTTAGATAAAGAATTAAATGTTAAGAAATACCTATCACCCGAATCCTTAAAAATTTATAATGCTGTAATGCAAATATGTGATAAGCCAATTAATTCACAATTGCCATTCATATACAATGATAATGGATATCCTATTGACGCTTACCTTAACAAAATTGAAAATGATTTAAACCAATATGGAAAACTTGAAAAGGCGAACAAAGAAAATTTAAATGATTTTAATCAATTTATTACCAAGGCAGAAACATTATGAATGTAGGTAATTATTTGAGAAAACTCGCTTTAACGATTCCGAATACTATTTTTATTAATGATCTCGGAAAAAGGTTTTCATTTCAGCAAATTGAAGCACTGAGTAATCGTTTTTCTAATTATTTATTGCAGCAAAACATCTGTAAAGGGAATAGGGTGGTTTTGCAATTATATAATTCACTCGATTTTGTTGTAATGTATAATGCGATAGTAAAAATTGGGGCAATTGTAGTTCCAATTGGAATATCGCTAACACCCAGAGAAATAAATGCCATACTTGAGGATTCCAATCCTGGTTTATTTATCAGGCATAAATCTCTCCATAATGAAGACGAGGCTATATTAAGTTACCAAATTTTAGTTATAGATGAAATGGAATTGGTTGAAACAGAAACCTATAGTTTTATAAATGAATCTTCTACTCATTTAACAATTTGTGAACTGAAAGAAAAAGATGAATTTGGTATTTTATATACCTCAGGCACTACTGGAAAAGCAAAAGGCATTTTATTGTCGCATGGAAATATCATATCAAATATGAAAGCTGCTCAAAAATGCTATCAATGCGGTATATCCGATAGCACAATATTATTTTTACCGATATCTCATTGTTTTGGATTGAATGCCATTTTAAATTGCATGATTTATAGCGGAACTACCATTCATATTATGAGAAAATTTAGTTTAGACCATTTATATCAAATATTATCAGAAGAAAAAATTACTTTGTTTTTTGCCGTTCCATTTATTTATAATCTGCTTTTAAAAAAGCTGCCGAATAATAATCTATTCAATAATACTGCGTATTTCTTTTCTGCAGCCTCCAAATTGGCTTTAGAAACCGAAAAAGCCTGGTATACGCAATTTGAACGTCCAATTTATCAAGGTTATGGCTTAACAGAAACTTCTCCATTTTCTACTTTCATGCCTAGAGATAAATATATAGAGGGTTCGGTTGGAATTCCGGTTGATGGCGTTAAAATTAAGATAGTGAATGAAAAAAGAAATTCGCTACACTTTAATACTTCTGGCGAAATTGCGATAAAAGGCCCAAATGTAATGCTTGGTTATTATAATCAACCTGAAACAACTCTTCAATCGTTAAAAGATGGTTGGTTTTATTCAGGTGATGTTGGTTATTTAAACTCGGAGAATTTACTTTTTATTGTGGACAGAATTAAAGATATGATTATTGTAAAGGGAGAAAATGTATATCCTAGTGAGGTGGAGAATGTAATTATGCAATTAGAATACATTGAAGAAGTTGCAGTTTATGGCATCATTGGTGAATTTAGGGATGAGCTTGTGAAAGCGCGAATTGTATTAAAACAAAAACATCAAACAACAGCAGAAGCAATAACTGATCATTGTAAAAAATATCTCGCAAATTTTAAAATTCCACAAACAATTATTTTTGTTGAATCACTTCCAAAAAGCCCTTCCGGAAAATTATTAAAAAGGTTAATGCGTGAAGAAGATGAGTTAATCTAATTTAAATTAATGTGAATGCGTTTCTGAAAATACTCCTTTACTTTCCATGACGTTTTTTAATTGACCGCTAAATATTTGCGCCCCATATAAATTTAAATGAATTGTATCTTTCCATAATTCATCTTCAAAAAAATCGGTATTAAAATAAATAAATAATACATTTTGAAATTGATTCGCCATGGTTGTAAAATAAAATAACATTTCATCAAAATTATCTACTGTTTTTTTTGCACTTTTGTGATAGGGGCTTACAACAAAAATAAATTCTCTTTCCGGATGTAATCTTACCAATTCATACAATCTGTTTTGTTTTGCTGAATCAACAGTAAAATGAAGATTTTTTGCCTCGCGTGCACTTATTTTTTTTTGTAAATTTTCTGTTGATGTAATTTTGGTATCGTAAGCACCACCCTTATTATAAAATACGTTACTCAAGTCGCTATTCTTGATTAAACCCGACTGCAAATAATCAGAGTAGAATCCAAAATACCTTAATCCGGGTATTTTTTGATATGCTTTAAGTCTGTTGTTGGCTGACAAAAATTCTCTGACATCCCTGTTTTTATTAATGAACGGTAAATAGGTTTCAATATTAATATTTTCATATGCATCATGCATATAAAAATCATGATGTACATCAATTAAAATTGCCGTTTTTTTATTTTTTTCTAATTCGGGTTTTAACAATAATTCTATTTCATCGAAGCTTGCATTTGGCATTCCATAATTATAGAAATTGCTACCAAGTGAATCGCAATAATATCCTTTTTCAACACGAGAACTTCCAAAGATTGGAATCTCATCAGGATGCAATTCATTAAACATGCGCTCTATATTACTGCAATTAGAATATGGATTGTTCATGATGAAATATTTAGTAATAATAAAATCACTACTTATGCAAATTACTAATGCAGTTGCAACTGCGAAGAAAACTAATCGAGCTTTTCTAAATTTTGTCACAACTTAAAGGTAATTAATTCCTGGTAACTTAAAAATTAATTTATAGTTTGAACAACTCGCAACTTGCTATAAAAGAGATTAGTTGAAATTTATTAGCACCTTTATTGTATACCAAACATCCACTGCATTATTACTATGCATTCCCGGAATCCAATTTGGCATTTTATTTATTACATCTAACACATTTTTATTTGAATTGACATTGTCGGTTTTTACTATTTCAGCATCTGAAAGAGAGCCATCTTGATGGACAATAAATCTTACAAAAGCAGCACCTGTTGCACAATCTTTATCCGGTGCACAATTTGAAATTAAATTGCGTGCAATAAATGTATTTAATGAGTCACCACCACCTTTAAATGCAGGCATTACTTCAACAAAATCATATACCTTAGTTTCAGTTGCTTCTGCTTTATCGGCAGATTGAACATCGGCGTTGTATTCAACGTTTGCAGCTTTTGTCTTTTTATCTTTTACTTTATTATCCTTTTTAGAATCGTCGGCAACTGATTTAGAATCTGTTTGGGATATAGCAGGTTGTGAAGTTCCTGAGCTTAAGCCTACGTTGGTATTTGTATCCTCTTTGTATTGTGTGGTTTCAGAAAAAACACCGGTTTCATCCTTACTGTATTCATTTTCAATGCCATTTTGAGTTCCATTTGCTGATACTGCATTAGCTTCTGCAATTTTATCTGCATCGTTTGATTGAGACCTATTAATTTGATAATCTGAATTTTTATTGGCGCTATTCAATTGATTTTTTCTTTCTGTATTAATTTCATCTATAGAAATCGAATCTGCCATTGCACTGCCTCCACCCATATCTGATGAATCATCTATTACGGCAGAATTTTTATCGGCAGAATTAATGGAAGGTTCAATTGCTATGCTATTATTTTCGGTATTACTTCCTAATTTATCTACAATAACCCAAGCCATTCCCAATAATAAAATGATACTTGCAGCGGCGGCATATTTTCTGAAATTAATTGAAAATATTTGCGGTTTTTTTGTTGCGGTAATTGCATCTACTTTTCCGTATATACTTGCAAGTGCTGCTTCAATTGTTTGTATATCGCCACCTTTTAATCCTTCAACTGCGTCTTGTAAAAAAGGGTCATCCTGCATACTTTTTTCGATGCGTAATTTTTCAGCAGCGCTTAAAGTATTTTGGATATATGCAAACAATTCTTCTTTGCTAATTAAATCCCCTTTAATAATATGTAATTTATGTTCAGACATCTTTTTTTTCCAAATAAATTTTCAGGTTGCGTTTTCCATTTTGGATATAACTTTTTACCTGATTTAAATCATAACCTGTTATTTCTGCAACTTCAACATAACTTTTACTTTGTAGGTAAAACAATTCTACACATTCTTTTTGTTCTTTATTCAGTTTTGTTATACCCTCTTCCAATTGCTGCAATTTAACTTCTTTTAAATCTACATCATCAAGATGCGCAACAAGGGAATTTTCCACAGATTCATTTTCATCTTCTTCTACTTTGTTTTCCTGTATATCTACGGTTTCTTTTCCCTTTTGTTTACGCAAAAGCATTAAACATTGATTTTTCGACACCATGTACAACCACGATTTAAAATGTTCTACCTCGTGTTTTTTGAGGTCGGTAAGCAGTTTTTCAAAAACCACCATGGTCATATCTTGGGCTTCATCGTGACTTTTAAGATATTTCATACAAACACCCAAAACCAAGTGTGCGTATCGTTTAAAGAGTTCGCCAATATATTTATTGTCGTCCGTGCGTTTATATTCGGCGATGAGAGCTGCATCGTCGAGAGTAGCTATATTTTTAGATTTTGAAAAGAGTATTTGCAGCACAGGTGGTGTATAACGCTAATTTGTTCAAAAGTATCTAATTATTGGCAGGTTTTGAATATAACAGCAACCAAAATGCGCTTAAAAATTCATTTTTTCTATTTCAAAATATCTTCTATCAAAGTATTTTCTTGGCTTTGACCGTCGGCCGGTTTGTGAGGGGGTTGCGGATGCCAACCAAATGTGAGAATCAATATTGTAAACCCGATTACATAACCCACTATTACATGCCAGCCCTTTTTAACCCAGTTTACTACGGACTTTGATTCCGGATAAAGGTTAGAAATTGCCACCCCAGAAGAGGATCCGAACCACATCATACTGCCACCAAAACCAACGCAAAATGCCAGAACACCCCAGTCGTAACCCATTTGATCAAGTGCGAGTTTAGTGAGGGGAATATTATCAAAAACAGAGGAAATAAATCCGATTGAAAAGGTAGTTTTTGCTGTTGCATCAGGCAGACTTTCTACTGGCATGAGTGATGCGCATAAAACAAGTGCTAATAGAAACAAGGTGCCGGGAAGGGCTTTTTGAACCTCATTCCACTTAATTTTGATAAAAAAAGAGCCGATCAAAATTGCCGCCCATACACCTGCAGACGGAAATTGTAGCTTAATATTGGCAATGATAGCTCCTATTAAAATAAGCACACAAACAAATAGGTTTCTGTAGTTGATGTCAGGAGTTTTATATTTTCCCTGCATAATGGGATGATATCTGTGTTGCTGAATACTTCCCACTACAGCAAAAAACAAAAAAGCAGGAACCGCCGCAGCATAGGCGTGAAGAACATTAACCGGATTTATTCCGTCAATCCACATCATAGTTGTTGTTGTATCCCCTAAAACAGAACCAGAGCCACCGGCATTACTTGCAGCAACGATAGCTGCGAGGTAACCGAGGTGCACTTTGCCCCTAAAAACAGTGTGGGCTATACTTCCACCAATTAAAGCTGCCGCTATATTGTCGAGAAATGCAGATAAAAAGAATATAAAAACAAGCAAAAAGAAGGGCCCCTTCCAGTCGTCAGGTAAAATTTTAGGAAGAAATTTTGGGAACAATGAATCTTCAAAAAGGCGTGCGAGGATGGCAAAACCAAGCAATAACCCCATTAAATTCAGCAAAATATCCGATTCTGCAATTAAATGTTCTTTAAAGTTAAAATGTAAAAATCCCATTTTAAGAATTATAAGACAGGTTAATCCAATAAGTGCAACCCTCAGAGTATATTTATGAAAAATAGCTACTCCCAAAAGTGTTAGAGCGAAAATAAAAAATTCGAGTGGTATGCCTAAAAGGGTTAAATGTTCCATTGAATTGCCTTTTGCAAAGATAATTACAGACATTAAAGTCAAAAAATAATTAAACTGAATTTGCCTTTCACGTTAATTCAGTTTAGTACACAAAAGTAGCTATTAAGCCTTCTATTTCAATCCGTTTGTGGAAATGTAATATATACCTTGTTCACAATGTAGTATTTTTGTACTGTTGTAATAACATATGTCAGACAATCTTCAAACATTTTTACAAAAGGCAGAAGTCAAAGCGTTCGATGCAGAGCATAAAAGGAAATTGCTTTTTAACATCGGAAAATATAATGCAACAGTTATAGAAGGAAAAAAACAATACGCCGACTTGGAATATGTTCGCAAAAAAGCGAAGAATATTAAATGGAAGGTGATAGAAAATCTCGACAAATATCTAATTGAGTTTGAAACAAATTTTACGGCTAATGGTGGTAAAGTTATTTGGGCAAACGACGAAAAGGAAGCACAGCAGGAGATTTTAAAAATCATGCAAAAAAAAGGTGCTCGCACTGCTGTTAAAGCAAAAAGCATGGCAACAGAAGAGATACATCTCAACACCTTTCTCGAACAAAATGGTATTGAAAGTATTGAAACCGATTTGGGTGAATACATTCAACAAATGGATGGTGAAGCACCTTACCATATTGTTACTCCTGCAATGCATAAAAGCAAGGATGATGTTGCGCGTTTATTTAATAAACATTTGGGTACAAGCTTAGACCTTACTGCTGAAGAATTAACTTTAGTAGCAAGAGTAAATTTAAGAGATAAATATGTTAAAGCAGATGTTGGATTTAGCGGTGCCAATTTTATTTTACCAGATATTGGCGGAATTGCAATAACAGAAAATGAAGGCAATGGAAGATTGAGCACAAGTTTTCCAAAAACACATATTGTGGTTGTTGGCATTGAAAAAATGTTGACCGGAGTAAATGATTTAAGTTTATTTTGGCCTTTGTTATCTACCTATGGCACCGGACAAAAAGTAACAGTTTACAACAGCATATTTACAGGACCGAAAAAAGAAATTGAAGTGGATGGTCCCGAAGAAATGTATGTTATTTTATTAGACAACGGACGCTCAACATTATTAGCAGAAGAAAAACAACGCGAAGCATTATATTGTATTAGATGCGGCTCTTGTTTAAATGCTTGTCCCGTTTATAAAAATATTGGCGGACATACTTATGGCACAACTTATTCCGGTCCTATCGGTTCAATTATTTCTCCGCATTTTAAAGGGATGGAAGAATTTAAACATCTAAGCAATGCGAGCAGTTTGTGTGGAAATTGCACAGAGGTGTGTCCAATAAATATCGAATTGCATAGTTTATTATTATATAACCGACACCAAGCGGTAGAAAAAGGATATAGTACATTTGCTGAAAGAACAGCGTGGCGAGTTTGGAGACGCAGCATGATGAGTCGCAAGAGAATGGAGCAACCCAATGCTACACTTAAAAATATGGTGTTAAATATGTTGTTTAAAAACTCTTGGGGAAAACGCCGCGA